>DATDCZ010000042.1:0-7873 GCA_036524055.1 Anaerolineales bacterium
GGAGGTCATGCTCGAATCATACCATTGTGGTCAAATTCTATTCACCCGGTGCGCGGCCTTGCCAACGCGGCGAATGAAGGGGATTGAATCTCAGCACGAAATCACTATAATGAAAGCCGGATAAATCTCATTACAGCCCACGTCGCAGCCGTAAACGCATAGCTCTTCCTGCTTGCCGGCCATAGGCCGGATTCCGGGGTGCTTGCGGACGGGGTACGCCAAGAGGGGTCAGAACGACACGGCGAGAGAGCCTGGACTAGATTGATTCCCGCGGGGACTGAATTCGGACGATTCCAGCCCGCGGCAGGAGGTGGGCTTGGATCTCGCTCGCATGGGTGTGGTGCTGTGGCTCTTCCTCCCGATCCCCATCTACCTCGCGGCGTTATGGGATCACAGGCGGCGACTCGGGAGCTTCAAGGGACGCATCCCAGGCAAAATCCTGCTGGCACAACCTGTTGAAGCCACAGACGGCGGCCCGCCCGAATCCACGCGGTTGCTGGTCGAGTACAAGATCGGGGGATTGCAGTACAAAGGCGGCATCACTTTGAAGGGGATCCAGTATCAGCCGGGGGGCCGCCTGCTTGTTCGCTACCGGCCCGAGTCTCCTCAGGACGCGTTCGTCGACTCACAACCCCCATTCCGAAACTGGATGGCGATGTGGATCTTGTGGCTGGCGCCCACCCTGGGCTATGCCTTCGTGATTCTTGCGGCCGGCCTCGCCACATTGTTCGCGGCGATCGGGGGCGGCCGAGGATACGCAGTCGAGTATGGAAGAGTGCGCCGCATATTCATGCGCATTGCGCTGCTGCTGATCGCCCTCCCATTCTATGCACTGGGCATCTTCGCGGTCATCACCAATGGTTTCTGGGAACAGAACATGTTGTGGATGCTTTGGCATCATGTTCCGTTGCGGTGAGCGGGGGCACAGATCTCCCCGATGCCCAAAGGGGTGAGCGCCATGGATGACGCCGCGTACCTGGCGAGGAGACCGCACGCATGAAACCCTCATTGGTGCAGATCTGCCCCAAATGCGGCTACGCCAATTTCGCCACCGATACCAAATGCGGCGAGTGTGGAACAGCTCTGCCGGAAACGGATACCCAAGCGGACGTGCGACGCGCCGAGCTCCCGGCGCCGCCGTTGCCCCCGCCGGTCAAGCAGAGCTTCTGGCAGAAATCGGGTGGATGGTTCGCTGCGGCCATTGTGCTGTTCATTGTCCTAATCGGAGGATGGACAGCCAGCCTGGAATGCACGCGCGACCGCCCCGGCGATGCCGTGAACTGCGTCCGAGAGTCCAGGTTCCTTGGCATGATCCCCACAGGCTCTCGAGTGATCGAGGATGTTCGGTCTGCGCGGGTCGAGGAGATGAGTGACGAAGATGGCACGTTTTATCGAGTCGTTCTGACTTCCAAGACCGGCGACGTGCCAATCGTGGCTACCTACACTTCCGGCTCAACATCCAAACACGCGGCGGCCAAGGCTGTCAACGAATTCATCCGCGCGCCGGACAGAACGAGGATTACCGTCAAGGAACCGGGCATGCTCTCAATGGAGAATCTCGGCTGCCTGGTGATCTGGATCGTCGGCAGCGTGGCATGGAGTCTGCTGAAGGGCTTCTTCAGATCACACAAGGCAGAGGAAGCAGCGAATTGATACGTGGGCTGGGTGCCCTTGAATTTCCGCATGACCTCCCTATAATGAGATTGGCCCGCACGTCTCGGTGGCAGCGACAGGAGTTCGGTTGTCAGGCCCTCATCTCTACATCGCCGTTGCTGGACTGCTCATGGCTTGGGCGGGGTCGTCATGCTCGGCCAGTGCCCCGTCCTCGCAACCCGCGGAATCGCCCACGCCAGCGCCGCCAGCCCTCATACAGCCAGCCGACTCTTGGATCGAGGTCGATCTTGCCCGGCAGCTGGTGCTTCTGCATCAGGCAGACAGGGTTGTGGCCGCGTATGCGGCCTCATCCGGTGTGCCGGAGGCTCCGACCCCACCGGGCCTGTATCGCGTGCAGATGATGATCAAAGGGCCCGACGAGAACGTGCCGGGCGTGTTCTTGTCCGACATCCTGATCTTCGACCTGGGAAACGAGAACGGCATCCACTCCCGGCCCATGGATGCCCACGGGAATTTGCTGGATGCAACGCTGGGCGAACCCACTACTGGAGGATGCGTGAGAGTGGGCGAATCCAGCAGAGTCTTCGAGTTCGCAGAGCTGGGGATGCGAGTATGGGTCCACTAGCAGGCCCAAGGGGGGAACAGTGGGTTAGCTCACCTGTGCTATAGTCGAGGCGACAAGCACTTGGAGGAGAGTGAGCATGGGTGAGTCCATCAGCAAGCAGCGATTCGTATCCGAGTTCTTTGCCGTTTTTACGGAGGCTTTCGAGACCCATCACGGCATCTTCCTCGATAAAGACACGTCACTATTCGATACGCTTGCGACTATCACGGCTGCGGAAGCATCGATCCCTATAGGGGGCAAGTGTGCAACGCTCGCCGCGCAAGCAGGGCATGTTAACTTCTACCTGGAGGTGCTGGAGAAATACATCCGCACCGGGGACGCGGGCAGGGTGGATTGGGGCGAGATCTGGCGAACGGTCAACCAGGTGACTCCGGATGAATGGAACATCATCAATTCCAGGCTGCGGGAGACTTATGACCGGGTATCGGAGCTCCTGCGCAGCTGGCAAGACTGGGACGACGATCGGAGCATCGGTGGCGCGCTAGCCATGGCCGTGCATTCAGCATATCATCTGGGAGAGATCCGGCAGGCGCTGTGCACACTGCGGTGAGCAGGCTATTGACGGCAGACGCCGAGGCGCGGAGGTCGCGATGAGCAGCCTCCCCAACACGGGCGCCGCGATACATTAACGGTATTGGATTGTGAAGAAGGAGGAGAGCCATGAGATTTTCTGCGCGCGTTCAAAACTCAACGACCAAGCACGAGGTCGAGCTGGCTGTGGGCGACAAGACCAATTCACTGAGCATCGCGCCCAAAACCGGCGGACCCGGCTCCAGCGTAAGCGGCGGCGAGTTGCTGATGGCGGCTCTCGCAACCTGCTACTGCAACGACGTCTACAGGGAAGCCGCAAGCATGGGCATCGAGGTGACGGGCGTGGATATCGAGTGCGAGGCAGATTTCCCCGCCGCGGGCGCGCCGGGGCGCAATATCAAGTACACGGCGAAGATAACCGCGCGAGCCCCGGAGGATAAGATCCGCGAATTGGCAGTGCGCACCGATCGAATGGCTGAGATCCAGAACACGGTGCGCAACGCAATTCCCGTTGCACTGAACCGCGTGGACACCCAGACGGTGTAGTCCGCGCGTGAACCACGCGGATCACGTCAATCTGTTGCGGCCCGCGAACCCGCCCGCCGGCGGCCGTTGGGCGGACCTCGGCGCCGGTACGGGGGCATTCACGCTCGCGTTGCGGGAGTTGGTCGGCCCGGAAGCCGAAGTCTTCGCCGTTGATAGGGACGCAGGCAGTCTAAGAGAGCTGGAGAGGGCGTTCGCGCGGCGGTTCGGGAGCAATCACCTTCTGCGCACGATGCAGCAGGATCTTATGGAATCTGATGGGCTCCCGGCCCAGCTGGATGGGATCGTGATGGCCAACTCACTACATTACTTCAAGGACAAAGTGCCGGTCCTTCGGCAGGTCCACTCATTGATAAGCCCGGGCGGGGTGCTGCTGCTGGTGGAGTACAACGTGGACAGGGGCAATATGTGGGTACCCTATCCACTTTCCTACAGCCGTTTCGAATCGCTGGCCCCGCAAGTGGGATTACAACAGCCGCGACTGCTGGCGGCGCATCCGTCCAGCTTTCTGCGCGAGATCTATTCTGCCGAAGCGCGCGCCTAGCCACTACCCGCGGCGCTTGAAGAACTCCACCTGGCGTTCGTGCTTGAGGGCAGCGGCGCGCGTGCTGAAAGTCCCCAGGTTCCGCCGCTTGCCGGTCTTCGGATTCTTCTTCTTTGAATACAAACGGTACTGGCCGTTCTTCAGTTTCCGGATCATGATCTGACTCCGTTCCGAGCCGGTCTGGCTGCGACTCGACTCGCATAACGACCCCGGCTGGCCGGCGTTATCCAGCGCCGCGGCTCCGGACGCCTAACTTGGACGCGGTTGGGCAGGCCCGTATGTGCTTTTCGACACTTGACGCCCGGGGAGCGCACGCGAATACTTCGGGGATCTTCGACACGGGAGGTCTTGGATGCGCTCCGACACAACGCTGACGGCATGGATTAAACGCGGCGCCTGGATTGTCCCGCTGATCGCGCTGGTGCAGTTCGTCCTGCACATGTGGACCAATGCGCACGACAGCATGTTCCGCGACGAGCTGTACTACGTCGCGGCCGGGCAGCATCTGGCATTCGGCTACGTGGAATACCCCCCATTTGTGGCGTTCGCAGCCCGGTTTGCCCAGGAAGTGTTTGGCAATTCCGTCGTCGGCTTTCGCTTGCTGCCGGCGCTTGCAGGAGTTGCGATCATCCTGCTCACCGCCAGCATGGCGGCCATGCTGGGAGGCGGCCTCGCCGCTCAGGTGCTGGCAGCCGTGGCTGTGGGCCTCGATGTGAGCTTTGTGGGCGTCGCCGGCCTGCTGACGATGGATCCCTTCGACCAACTCTGGTGGACGCTCGCTGCCTGGGTGGTCGTGCGCCTCATCCGGAACCGCGAGCCGCGCCTGTGGATGGCCTTCGGGCTGGTAGTCGGCGCCGGGCTCAACACGAAGCTGACCATCGCCTTCTTCCTGATCGCCGTGCTCGCGGGAATGTTGCTGAGCGAGTCCCGCCGACTGCTCTTCAGCCGCTGGCTGCTTGTCGGCGGCGCGCTGGCACTGCTGCTGGTTGTTCCGTATCTGATCTGGCAGGTTCAGCACGGTCTGCCTGTCTTGGAGTACACGCGGACTTACTCCAGCGGCAAGACATTCCAGGCATCGCCGCCTGAGTTCCTGATCCAGCAGATCGTGACCCAGAACCCATTCTCGCTGGCGCTCTGGTTGGCCGGTCTCTATTGGCTATTCTTCAGACCTGCGGGCAGACCCTACCGAGTCCTGGGGTGGACTTACCTGCTGCTGCTGATCTTCTTCATGATCATGAAGACCAAGTTCTACTGGCTGGCCCCTGCCTACCCGCCGCTGTTCGCGGCCGGCGCTTTTGCATTCGAGGATGCCTCGCGGCGCGTGGCATGGATCAAGCCGTCAGTCTATTCCGCCGTCTTGGCAGTCACGGGGCTACTTTTCGCGCCGTCGGCAATTCCCATCCTGCCGGCGGAGACTATTATCAAGATCAATACGGAATTAGGCGGCGCCGTGACGGCGGTGAGCAAACAGGAGAACCTGCGGTCCTCGGAACTGCCACAGAACTATGCCGACCGATATGGATGGAAAGAGATGGTGGCTGCCGTCAAGCAGGCGTATGACACGCTCACGCCTGAGGAGCAGGCGAGGGCCTGTATTCTCACGGTCAACTATGGAGAGGCGGGGGCCATCGATTACTATGGGCCCGCGTTGGGCTTGCCCAGAGCGATCTCGGGCCATAACAGCTACTTCCTCTGGGGTCCTCAAGGCTGTACGGGAGAAGTCCTGATCTCTGTGGCGCGTCCGCTTCGCGACCTCTCCGGTAGCTTCGAGAGTGTGGAGGCTGGCCCGTCCTGGAGCTGCCGGTACTGCATGCCCTACGAGAGTGGCGCCCCCATATACATTGGACGGGGGCTCAAGATCCCGATGGAAGAGGCCTGGCCGACTGTTAAGTTGTTTGACTAGGGCCACTGGGGTACACTGAGCCGGCAATACCTTCATAGACATGCAGATCGCATCAGATCCAGACTGAAGGAGACGTCGCTTTGAAAGCCAGGTCATCACTGCTCATCGCTGCCATCTCCGTGGTGCTTGCCAGTTGCGGCCTGACGCCGGAGCAAATCGCAACCATGACTGCGGCAGCCTGGACCCCCACTCCGGTTCCCACGCCGACGGCGACCCCTATCCCGTTCGATCTGACCGTGCACGTCGCCGATCTGAATGGAACACCTCTACAGGGAGCGAAGGTTGTGATCAAGGAATCCGGCAGCGCGGAGCCGGTGGTCATCGACGCGTCTGGTCAACACACCTGGAATAACCTGCAGGGCCCTTCCGTAACCCTCAGCGTCTCGGCGCCAGGCTACTACTCCGCGCTGCAGCCGGTCACGCTGGAGCGTGGGTTATCAGAGATGGCTGTGGTGCTACAGCCCGATCCACTCGCCCTGCAGATCGCGGATGCATGCGGTCCGGGTGAGAGGCTGTTGTACTTGGAGGATTTTCAGAACGGCGAGGCACCCAATTGGCATGTAACGGCAGGCGATGCCGCCGCATGGAGCATAGCGGCACAAGACGACGGTAATCACTTCGCATCGATGTCCGGCATCGGCGTCACCCAGGTCGAGCTGCGAGGCTTCACCTTTGGCAACATTGTCTGGCGTATCAAAGCGCAGGCAAGCGGCAATGACGGCGAAGCATTCCTCAATCTGAAGCATTTCCGAGCCGACGGGGACTCGCGCTATAGCGTCCAGTGGGGTCCGACCTCGATGCTCGGACTGTTGCGCGGCGAGGGATCAGCGGACGAGCAGAAGCTGGCTGGAAGCCAATTCAGGGCCAGGGTGGGCAGGTGGTACTACGTGGAGGCCAGCAGTTACGAAGGTCTGCTGCAGGTCTGGGTGGACGGGAAGAAACAGGTGGAGGTCCAGGATGCGTCGCCCCTTCCGCCCGGCACCATCAGCCTGGAATCCCACATCAATGCAGATCCGAAGATGGCGTACCTTTTCGATGATATATCCGTTTGCGAGCTGAATGCGCCCATGAACACTTCCCTATTCAAGCCTCCGGCGCAATAGCCGACCGGCGGACACGCATCGGTATGAACGCGCTCCGGGATGCTGCCGGGGCGCGTTCTTGGTCGTCCGCGATTGCGAATGCAGCTCAGCGGGCTCGGCGCAGGCGGGTCAGCCCTGAGACAGCGACGCCGAGGGCCGCGGCCATGAGGAGCAGCGTGCCCGCCAGGCCAAGCTTTGAGCTCATCATGAGCGGTCCCTGATTGCCCAGGAGGATATCCGGCCGAGCCGAGAACGCAAACCAAAACCATGCCGCAGAAGCAACGAACATGGCCGCCATCGCGAGCGTGGCGATGATGGCGGGAGTGACGGCGTACTCAAAAGGCGAAATCCGGGGCACCGCCCCTGTCTTTTCGGTGTCAGTTGCGGTCACGATTTTCCATACCGCGAAGGTGCTGAGGATGGCGCCCAGGATGAAGACGCCCACGAGGCCCCAAAGCAGGCGCAGGCCCATCGGCGATGCAGATGCCGGGGGCAGAGTATTGCCCTGCGACAGGTACACCATCACGCCCAGGTAGGCGGCGAAGACAACAAAGGAAGCAATGGGCACCAACAGCCAGCGCAGGCTCTCGCGTTGCGACGTGAGGCCGCGACCGATGAGCATCCAGGCCAGCGGCGCGCCTCCGACGACAACCGACACCAGCCCGACCACGGCGCCCAATTGGATCATTCGCCATGAGATCAACAAGCCGGCATTGGAGCTCATCATGGAGATGAAGGGACTATCGTCAGCGAACCCATAGACGCCCAGGCCGGCAATAACAAAGCCGATGTAGGCGGTGAAGACCAGAAGAATGGCAGTTCTAAGCTTGTTGCTCATTTCGATCTTCCTCCAATTTGACTCAGGCGAAAGCGCAAGGTGGGCATCCAGAGCTCCCAGCAGCACATCCACCACATCCAGCGGGCTGTGCAGGCCCTGCTCCAGCAGGGCGGCGAACTCTTCGCCGTAGCGCTCGCGCCAGGCAGCCGGGTACAGCGCAAGGAGCGAAGCGCGCCACTTCATGCTGCCGCCA
>DATDCZ010000043.1:0-17633 GCA_036524055.1 Anaerolineales bacterium
ACCATGCGTGTCGAAGTTGTAGTGCCCGAGGAGTTCCTCGGCGACGTGATGGGGCAGATCAATAGCCGCCGCGGCAATATTCAGGGGATGGGAGTCCGCCCCGGCAATGCACAGGCAGTTCGCGCTCTCGTACCGCTGGCCGAGATGTTCGGCTACGCAACGCAGTTGCGCTCGGTCACCCAGGGGAGGGGCGTGTTCAGCATGGAATTTGATCACTACGCGCCCATTCCGCAGTCGGTGGCGGCGGAAATCGTTAAGGCATAGCAATTCTTCTTTGGGGCTACTAAGGAGATCACGATGGCGAAGCAGAAGTATGAGAGGACGAAGCCGCATGTGAACGTGGGGACGATGGGGCACATCGACCATGGGAAGACGACGCTGACGGCGGCGATCACGAAAGTGAGTCAGATGCTGGGGAAGGCGGACTACCGGGCGTACGACAGCATCGACAATGCGCCGGAGGAAAAGGCGCGCGGGATCACCATCAACATTGCGCATGTGGAATACGAGACGGACAAGCGGCACTATGCGCATGTGGACATGCCGGGGCACCGGGACTACATCAAGAACATGATCACGGGGGCGGCGCAGGTGGACGGGGCGATCCTGGTGGTGGCGGCGCCGGACGGGCCGATGCCGCAGACGCACGAGCATGTGCTGCTGGCGCGGCAGGTGGAAGTGCCGTCGATCGTGGTGTACCTGAACAAGACGGACATGATGGACGATCCGGAGCTGTTGGAACTGGTGGAGCTGGAGCTGCGCGAGCTGCTGACGAAGCAGGGGTTCCCGGGGGACACGACGCCGATCGTGCGCGGGAGTGCGAAGCAGGCGCTGGACAGCACGTCGACGGATCCGAATGCGCCGGAGTATGCCTCGATCCGTGAGCTACTGCGGGTGATCGATGAGTACATCCCGGAGCCGAAGCGGGACATTGACAAGCCGTTCATGATGTCGGTGGAGGATGTGTTCTCGATCAAGGGGCGCGGGACGGTGGTGACGGGGCGGGTGGACCGGGGCAAGGTGAAGGTGGGGGAGCCGGTGGAGATCATCGGGCTGCATGAGAAGAGCACGAGCTCGGTGGTGACGGGTGTGGAGATGTTCCACAAGTCGCTGGACGAGGGAATGGCCGGGGACAACCTGGGGCTGCTGCTGCGCGGCATTGAGCGGACGGACGTGGAGCGCGGGCAGGTGATCGCCAAGCCTGGGAGCATCACGCCGCACAAGAAGTTCCTGGCGCAGGTGTACGTGCTGAAGAAGGAGGAGGGGGGCCGTCACAAGGCGTTCTTCACGGGGTACCGGCCGCAGTTCTACATCCGGACGATGGACGTGACGGGGGACATCACGCTGCCGGAGGGTGTGGAGATGGTGATGCCGGGGGATGATGTGAACCTGACGGTGGAGTTGATTGTGCCGGTGGCGTTGGAGCAGGGTTCGAAGTTCGCCATTCGCGAGGGCGGGCTGACCGTCGGCGCGGGTGTCGTGACCAAGATCCTCACATAGGTGGCGCATGGCTAAACAGAAGATACGTATCCGGCTGAAGGCCTACGACCATCGGGTCCTGGACCAATCGGCGAAGCGCATTGTTGAGACCGCGGAACGGTCGGGGGCACATGTCGTTGGTCCCGTGCCCTTGCCAACCAAGAAAGAACGGTTTACAATTCGCCGTTCGGCGTTCATAGATAAGGATTCCCACGAGCACTTCGAGATCCGAACGCACAATCGTCTGATCGACGTACTCGACCCCGACTCCAAGACGATTGATATGCTGATGCGACTGAACCTGCCGGCGGGCGTGGATATCGAGATCAAGATCTGACGATCCGGCGCCCGGAGCCGAAATAACCTCCGGCAAATAGCGTCGCAGGCGCAAGAGCGGCCCCCGCGGGATGACAAAAGACTGGCGTCCCGCACCACCGTTTGACTGCGCGTGCGGGAGATGATGCAGACGTAGCCCCGTCTGACAGTCTCGCAAGAACAAGGACAAGGAGAAAACCGACATGTTGAAAGGGCTGATTGGCAGGAAGATCGGCATGACCCAGATCTTCGATGAGGCAGGCGTCGCCTTTCCCGTGACGATCATCGAAGCTGGGCCATGTTACGTCACACAGGTACGCACGCCGGAAAAAGAAGGATATGCGGCCGTTCAACTCGGCTTTGGCGAGATCCATTCCAAGCGCATCAGCGGAGGCGAGCTTGGCCACCTCACTGCCAATAAGATCCCCGCGCTGCGCTTTCTGCGGGAATTTCGGGCCAAGTCAGCGGAAGTGAACGTCGGTGACAAGCTGACGGTTGAAGCTTTTGCAGTCGGGGAACGGATCGATATTGTGGGCGTGAGTAAGGGCAAGGGCTTTGCGGGGGTTGTGAAGCGTCATCATTTCCATGGCATGGATGCCACGCACGGCACATCCGACCGCAATCGGGCGCCGGGCTCCAATTCCTCCGGCACGACGCCAGGGCGCGTCTACCGGGGCTCGCGCAGAGCCGGTCATATGGGGACAGATCGCATCACGGCGCAGAACCTGAAGGTAGTGCTCGTGGATGCTGCCCGCAATCTGATTGGCGTCAATGGTGCGGTTCCCGGCGGCAAGGGGAGCCTAGTTATCCTTAAAGAGACCCGCAAGCAGTAGCCCTTGAGGCAGCAGGGACCAAAACGATGAAAGTCGACGTACTCAACATGCAGGGCGAGAAGGTCAAGCAGGTGGACTTGCCTGCGGCGATCTTTGAGGCCAAAGTCAATACCGATCTGATGCATCAGGCGTATCAGCGGCAGATGTCAAATGCGCGCCTCGGCACGCATCAGACTAAAGTTCGCGGCGAGGTTGCCGGCGGCGGACGAAAGCCTTGGAAACAAAAGGGCACCGGGCGTGCTCGACAGGGATCCACGATCGCGGCGCAGTGGGTAGGCGGTGGGCGCATCCATACTCCGCATCCCAGGAAGTACACGCAAGCCATGCCGCGCAAGATGCGCCAGGCGGCGCTCCGCAGTGCGCTCTCGGCCAAGGCGGCAGTTGCTGGGATCGTCGTGGTTGATGAGTTCAAAGTTGGTGATGCTAAAACCAGTGCGGTGGCTGCCGCGCTTAATACGCTCGTGGGGCCATCCAGCGCCCTGATCCTGATGTCTGTCAAGGATGAATCCTATAACCGCACCAGCCGGTTGGGGAACAATATCCCAGATGCCAAGATCCTCCTGGCTTCCTACCTCAACATCCGCGATCTGCTCTCCTATGACAAGGTCGTCCTTCCCCTTAAGTCACTGGACGTGCTGACGGCGCAGTTGGCAAAGGAGTAATCATGCCCGGAATTCACGAAGTCTTGCGCCGCCCACTGGTTACCGAGAAAACAAGTAAGCAATCGGGCACGCTCAGCCAGTACTCGTTTGAAGTCTCGAAGAGCGCGACCCGGACGATGGTCAAGGACGCCGTTGAGACGATGTTTGACGTGGACGTGGTAAAGGTCAATATGCTCAACACGGCACCAAAGCGCGGCCGACGCGCACGCTCGCGACGCCTCTTGGTTCGCAAACCCGGATTCAAGAAGGCCATCGTGACGCTGGCCGAGGGACAAACGCTCGAGATCTTTGAAGGGGTGAAGTAATGGCAGTAAAGAAGTACAAACCTACTACGCCGGGTCAGCGCGGCATGACGAGCTACACCTTTGAGGAGATCACGCGCTCCAAGCCAGAGCGTTCACTCATCCGGCCGCTACGGCGCCACGGCGGACGGAATACGTATGGCCGCGTCACAGTTCGACACCGCGGCGGGGGCCACCGGCGTCAAATGCGGTTGCTCGACTATCTCCGCGAAAAGCACGGCATTCCCGCGGTTGTCGCTTCGATCGAATACGATCCGAATCGGACTGCCCGGGTCGCTCTCTTGAACTACGCCGATGGTGAGAAGCGGTACATTCTGGCTCCGGTCGAATTGAAGGTCGGCGACGCGCTGATGTCGGGACCGGCAGCTGAGATAAAGGTGGGGAACAGCCTGCCCATCGCCAACATCCCTGTTGGCACCCTGATCCACAACATCGAGCTGAAATCCGGCCGTGGAGGACAGATTGTGCGATCTGCAGGTGGCGCGGCGCAGCTGCTCGGAAAAGAGGGCGATTTCGCCCAGGTGCGGTTGCCCAGTGGCGAGGTGCGCCTGATACACCAGGTGTGCTACGCCACCGTTGGGACTATTGGCAACGTTGACCACAGCAATGTGAAATTGGGTAAGGCTGGCCGCAAACGCCACAAGGGTATCCGCCCGACAGTCCGAGGCTCCGCAATGTCGCCGCGCGACCATCCCCATGGTGGGGGCGAGGGCCGCCAGCCCATCGGCCTCCCTGGTCCCAAAAGCCCATGGGGCAAGCCTACGCTGGGATACAAGACTCGCAGGAACAAGAAGAGCGCTCAGTACATTGTTCGCCGGCGCAGCAAGTAAGGCTGCATTCAGGCATCGAGGTAGATATGTCTCGTTCTCTTAAGAAGGGCCCCTACTTTCAACCCCAGTTGCTTCAGCGCGTTGAGGCGATGAATCAAAAGGGTGAGAAGAAGGTCATACGCACTTGGAGCCGGGCAAGCGTCATCTTCCCGCAGATGGTGGGCCACACGATCGCTGTTCACGATGGCCACCGCCACGTGCCGATCTATATAACCGAGAATATGGTTGGGCATCGTCTAGGTGAATTTGCGCCCACGCGCATCTTCCGCGGCCATGGCACGGCGGAGAAGGCTGCGACCACTCCCGCGGCCGCGCCGGCGCCCACGGAGTCGAAGTCATGAGTCACGATATCCGGGCCGAGCTCACTTTCCTGCCGCAATCAGCCCAGAAAGTGCGCCTCGTCCTTGACACTGTCCGGGGCTTGGACGCCAATCTCGCATTGGAGCGTCTGCGGTTTGCCAACAAGCGAGCAGGCGAACCTGTCCTGAAGCTTCTCAAATCGGCTGTCGCAAATGCCGAGGAGAACTTTGGGGTCAGCCGTGACAACCTCATTGTTGCGCAGATATTTGCCAATGAAGCCCCGACTCGCAAGTGGCGGCGATTTGGAGCGCGCGGCCGATTCAAGCCGATTCTTCGTCGACAGTCGCACCTGACCGTGGTTCTTCGCGAGCGCGGATCGTAAGAAAGGATCAGAATCTTCATGGGTCGCAAAGTTCATCCAATCGGCATGCGCCTGGGTATCAATCAGCCGTGGCAGGGACGCTGGTTTGCAGAAGGCAAAACCTACCGAGAGCAGTTGCACCAGGATTTCGCCATCCGCAATCTTCTGGTCGGCGGAACCTCCAAGGGTGGGGCGGCCGTAAATGCGCGCGCAAATGAATTGCGTAAGGAACTCCCCGAAATGGTGCTCAATGGCAAGGCAGGAGTCTCCCGGATCGACATCGAGCGCTTTCCGGGCAAGGTTCGCATCGCGATCCATACTGCCAAGCCGGGCATTCTCATTGGACGAAAGGGAGAGGGCGTCAAGAAGATCCGTGCTGCACTGGAATCGCTGGTGGGGAAGAAGATCGACCTCGACGTGAAAGAGATCTCGTCTCCAGACACGGATGCAGCGCTGGTTGCCCGCAACGTCGCGGATCAACTCGAGCGGCGGATTGCGTATCGGCGCGCAATGAAGAGGGCAATCCAGCAGGCTATGCGCCAAGGCGCCAAGGGCATAAAGATTATGGTGGGCGGACGGTTGGGCGGGGCAGAAATGTCACGTGACGTCTGGCTGCGCGATGGGCGCGTGCCGCTTCAAACCCTTCGGGCAAATATCGATTTTGCGCGGACCGAGGCCGCGACGACATTTGGCCAGATCGGCGTGAAGGTATGGATTTATCGCGGCGAAAGCACACCTGAGGTTGAGGAAAAAACCGAGAACACGGAAGGGGTGTACGTAAGCGAGTAGTTTGCGGCGAGATCGTCGCCGGGGCCGCACCGGGCAGCCCGTGGCGAGCCGCTCTACCCTCTGACGTAAGGTCCTAACTATGTTGATGCCAAAACGTGTCAAATGGCGCAAGCAAATGCGCGGTCGGATGCGGGGCAAGGCTCTACGCGGGGCTGAAGTCTCCTTCGGCGAGTACGGACTGATGGCGATGGAGCCGGGCTGGATCACGGCGCGGCAAATTGAAGCTGCGCGCCGCGTCATCGTTCGGGAGATGAAGCGCCGGGGAAAAGTGTGGATCCGGATCTTTCCCTCAAAGCCTTACACTCATCGGCCGCCGGAGACCCGGATGGGCTCTGGAAAAGGTGGCGTGGAATACTACGTCGCAGTTGTGCGGCCCGGACGCATGATGTTTGAAGTTGGTGGCCTTTCCGAAGAACAGGCCCTGGCTGCCTTGCGTGGCGCCCAATATAAGTTCCCCATCAAGACCAAGGTGGTTATCGGACGGCCAAGCGGAGAATGAGAATATGAAGACCAAGGAAATCCGTGAGATGCAGCTTGAACAAGTGCGTTCGAAGCTCGGAGATGCTCGAGAGGAGCTTCTCAAGCTGCGCTTCCAACAGGTAACGGGCCAGTTGACCGATACAAGCCGGCTGCGCATCTTGCGGCGCGAGATCGCGCGGATGGAGACCATCCTGGGCGAGGGCATGCGCGCGGCGGTGAAGGAAGGCAAAGCATGAACAAACGTCGCCGCATCGTCGGCAAGGTCACTAGCAACAAGATGACGAAAACCGTCGTCGTGGAGATCGTGCGCAAGTACAGGCATCCGCTTTACCAGAAGGTGGTCTACGCCAGCAGCCGCGTCAAAGCACACGACGAGCATGGCTGCCAGATCGGTGACGAAGTCCAGATCGTCGAGTCGCGTGCGCTGTCGCGCGATAAGCGCTGGGTCGTTGAGACTGTGCTGAAGCGCGAGACGCGAACGGCCGATGCAGGCGTGGCGGCTGTCGCCTTGGCTGATATCCCGGCGGAGCTGGAGAAGCCTGCGACGGCCGAGGAGAACGAGTCATGATTCAGCACGAGTCGCGTCTCAAAGTCGCTGACAACAGCGGTGCGCGCGAGTTGCTTGTCATCCACGTGCTGGGCGGCTCGACTCGCCGGTACGGCCACATCGGTGACGTGGTGGTCGCGACCGTTAAGTCTGCTGCGCCGCAGAGCGCCGTAAAAAAGGGGGAAGTCGTCCACGCAGTTATTGTGCGCCTCACAAAGGAATGGCGACGGGAAGACGGTTCGTATATCCGTTTCGATGACAATGCCGCGGTCATCCTCGAGCCGGACACGCAAAATCCACGCGGCACGCGGATTTTCGGACCTGTTGCCCGTGAGCTCAGGGATAAGCAATACATGAAGATCGTGTCCCTGGCACCGGAAGTGTTGTAGGGACGGGCAGGAGTTGGCCTTATGAGACTGAAGATACGCAAAGGCGACACGGTTGAGGTTATCAGCGGTCGCCTGGAGGATAAGGGCAAGCGCGGTGAGGTCATTACCGTCATGGTGATGCCCACGCGGGTCGTGGTGCAGGGCGTGAACATCCGGACCAAGCATCAACGGCAGATGCAGACGCAGGCCGGCCGCCAGATCAAGCCGGGGCGCATTCAGTTCGAGGCTCCCGTGGATATCGCTCACGTCATGCTGGTCTGCCCGAAGTGTGGAAAGGCAGCCCGCGTAGGTATTCAACGTGATGACTCCGGCGCGCATCGCGTGTGTAAGAACTGCGATCAATTGATCGACTAGGCGCGGGAGTTGAAACGATGAACATCATGCGAGAACGGTACCAAAAAGAGATCGCGCCTGCCCTCTTGAAGGCATTTAGCTTCAAGAATGTCATGGAAGTGCCCCGCGTCCAGAAGGTTGTGGTGAATATTGGCGCGGGCGAGGCGCTCGATAATCCGAAGGCGCTGGAAGCCGCCGTGGCCGACCTGACGACAATTGTGGGCCAGAAGCCCATAAGCACGAAGGCGCGCAAGAGCATTGCCAACTTCAAGCTCCGCGAGGGACGGCTCATCGGCGTCAAGGTCACTCTGCGAGGTGAGCGCATGTGGGCCTTCCTGGATCGACTGCTCAATGTCGCTCTTCCCCGTGTGCGTGACTTCCGCGGCGTATCGGCCAACGCCTTCGATGGCCGGGGTAACTACACTCT
This sequence comes from Anaerolineales bacterium, assembly GCA_036524055.1. Classification (GTDB taxonomy): domain Bacteria; phylum Chloroflexota; class Anaerolineae; order Anaerolineales; family Villigracilaceae; genus Fen-1038. Next base: position 8,048 of record DATDCZ010000043.1, read on the forward strand.
GGGCCTCAGGGATCAGCTGGTCTTCCCGGAGATCGAATACGACAAGATCGACAAGCTGCGCGGGATGGAGGTCACAATAGTGACCTCCGCGCGAGACGATGAGCAAGCCCGCGCGCTGCTGCAACTCCTGGGAATGCCTTTCGCAAAGAAGGAAGCATAGTGTATGGCAAAGAAATGCATGCAATTTCGTGAACTTCGCCGGCGCAATCCCGTTCAGGTGCGCAACCGCTGCCAACGCTGCGGGCGGCCGCGTGGATATATGCGCCGCTTCGGCTTGTGCCGCATCTGCTTCCGCGAACTGGCGCTGCAGGGCAAGATTCCCGGCGTCGTCAAGTCATCCTGGTAGCCGGGAGAGGTGTCTTCATGACCATCAACGATCCGATTTCCGACATGCTGACCCGCGTGCGCAACGCGGTCATGGCCGGCCAGGCCCAGGTAGCGATGCCCAGCTCGAAGATCAAGGCCGAGATCGCCAAGATACTCAAAGACGAGGGCTTCCTGGAGAGCTTTGATGTCGTCGACGGCGAGACAGCCACTTTCAAGGTTCTGCGGCTCAAGCTCAAATATGTTGGTGAGCGCCGTGACCGGCGGCCGGTCCTGAGCGGCATTGTTCGCGTGAGCTCGCCGGGCCGCCGCATCTACAGCAAGAAGACTGAGATCCCGTGGGTGCTGTCCGGTCTGGGCGTTGCGATCCTTTCGACCCCGAAGGGCGTCATGACAGGCGCCCGCGCCCGCCAACTCGGCGTCGGCGGCGAGATTCTGTGCAAGGTCTGGTAGAAGGCGGAGGTAGATAGTGTCTCGCATTGGACGGCTACCGGTGCAGATACCCAGCGGTGTGAAGGTGGACCTGAATGGTTCCACAGTCACTATCAAGGGGCCGAAGGGTGAAATGCATAGAAATTTCTCAAACTTGGTTGGGATTGCGCTTGAATCCGATCAATTGGTGATCACGCGCAAGTCTGACCTGCCTGCGGAACGTGCGCTTCACGGGACAACGCGCGCGCTTCTGTCAAACATGGTCCGTGGAGTGAGCCAGGGATTCGAGGTAGTGCTCGAAGTGGAGGGTGTGGGGTACAGGGCCGAGATGGAGGGCCAAAACCTCGCTCTTTTTGTCGGCTACTCTCATCCTGTAAAGATCGAGCCGCCTTCCGGAATTTCGTTCCAGACAGACGCAAAGACTCGGCAGATCAAGGTGATGGGCTTCGATAAGGAGCTCGTGGGCCAAATCGCGGCGAACATCCGCAAGGTTCGCCCTCCTGAACCCTACCACGGCAAAGGTTTGCATTACCTCGGTGAGCATATTCGCCGTAAAGCTGGCAAGGCTGGAAAGGGAGCGGCTAAGTAATGGCAAAGAAATCGCGCGCAAAAGGGCGCTTGCGGCGGCATCTGCGGGTGCGAAGCAAGATCTCGGGTACGGCTGATCGGCCGCGGCTCAATGTTTTCCGCAGCGTTGCAGAGATCTACGCGCAGATTATTGACGATAACGCCGGACGCACCCTAGTCTCTGCCTCGTCGGTGGATAAGGAATTGCGGACCAAGGTGGAAGGCCTCAAGAAGGCCGAACAAGCGAAGGTCGTCGGCATGGCCGTGGCGGAACGCGCCAAGACCAAGGGAATCAAGATTGTGGTCTTCGACCGCGGGGGCTACAAGTACATCGGCCGCGTGAAAGCGCTTGCCGACGGGGCCCGCGAGAGCGGCCTGCAGTTCTAGGCGCATCGGAGTGGTAAATGGCTGAAAACAGACGAACGGACCAGCGTCAACAGCAATTTGAGACCCAGGACGCGTTTGAGGAACGTGTGATTGAGATCGCCCGAGTGGCAAAGGTAGTGAAGGGCGGTCGGCGTTTTCGCTTTCGTGTAACCGTCGTCGTGGGCGATAGGCGTGGCACGATCGGCATGGGGACCGGCAAGGCCAACGCCGTTCCGGATGCCATGCGCAAGGCATCTGAGCGGGCCCGAAAGGGCATGAAAGTAGTAAATTTGGCGGGCACGACCATTCCGCATGAATCACTGGGTGCAGTTGGAGGCGCGCGCGTCTTTTTGAAGCCGGCATCTGCGGGAACTGGTGTGATCGCCGCAGGCGGCGTGCGCGCGGTCCTGGAAGTCGCCGGTGTCCGTGACATTCTTACGAAATCGATGGGCTCGGCCAATGTCCTGAATGTGGTTATGGCGACGTTGGCGGCGCTTGGCAATCTCCGCTCGGCGCAACTCGAGGCCTCCCGCCGGGGCAAGAAGGTGGAAGAGTTGCTGCCGTTCTGGGAGCGGAGGAAACAGCATGCCTAAGAAGTCTGTGAGCGGAAAGATGCTGCGCGTAACGCTAGTGAAGAGCCCGATCGGATTCACCAAAGATCAAAAAGCAACAGTCCGTGCACTGGGTTTGAGGCGCATCCGTCAGACGGTGCAACATCAGGATACGCCGGCCGTGCGCGGTATGCTGACGAAGATTATTCATCTGCTTAAGGTCGAAGAGTAGGCCACCATGAAATTGCATGATCTGGTACCGAACCCAGGCTCCAAGAAGAACCGGAAACGCGTCGGCCGGGGTATCTCGGCCGGGCAGGGGAAGACCGCCGGCCGCGGGACGAAAGGCCAGGGATCGCGATCTGGCGAGGGTGGGCGAATCTACCGCCAGGGCGGCAACCTGCCGTTCTACCGGCGCCTCCCTTTCATTCGTGGAGAGGGTTTCACACCACCCAACCAGGTTGTCTTCAATGAAGTCAACCTTGACCAGCTTGCTTCAGCGTTCAAGGCCGCGGCCGAAGTCACGCCAGATAGCCTGTCCGTCGCACATCTGCTTCGAAATCCCGCGAATCCGATCAAGGTACTTGGTCGCGGTGAACTGAAAGTGGCCCTCAAGGTCCGCGTCCACCGGGTGAGCGCGGGTGCCAAGGCCAAGATCGAGGCCGCCGGCGGATCCGTGGAGACCATCAAGTAGGTGGTGGGGCAAGGAGATCGACCATGAAGAATGCGTTTTCGGGCTGGCGATACCTCTGGAAGTCCGAGGACATACGCAAGAAGTTGCTCATCACATTGGGCATTCTTGCACTCTACCGCTTGGCTGCCAATGTCCCGGTGCCCGGCGTCAATTTTGATACGCTGCGACAGTTCATGAGCGCGGGGACCGGATCCGGAGGCTTTCTCGGCTTCCTCGACCTACTCTCCGGCGGCACGGTCACGAACTTCTCCCTTCTCTCAATGGGAGTGTACCCATACATCACGGCCCAGATCATCTTGCAGCTACTCGTCCCCATCATCCCCGCGCTGCAGCGCAGGATGCAGGAAGACCCTCGTGAGGGGCGGCGCTGGATGGAGCGGTGGACGTATTTTCTGGCCGTGCCCATGGCGGCTCTGTCCGCCATTGGTCAGATCAACATCTTCAATTCACTTTCAGTACAGGCGCTAAACCAGGTCATCCTGCCGTTTGGCTTCAAGGCCGATACGTGGCTTCAATCGACCACCGTGTTGCTGGCCATGACCGCAGGCACCATGTTCGCGATCTGGCTCGGTGAGCTCATTTCCGAGTACGGCATTCGAGGTCAGGGTCTCTCCCTTGTGATCTTCGCAGGCATTGTCGCTCGCATGCCCGCCAATCTTCAGCGCATCCTGGTCGATCCGGCCACTCGCTGGTTCCTTCTGATCTTCACGATCGTGGTGATCGTGCTGACCATCTTCGCCATTGTCTTTGTGCAGCAAGGCCGCCGCAATGTGCCGGTAATGTATCCGGGCCGACGGATGGGCAGCCGTATGTCGATGCCAGTCAAGGGCACACTGCCATTGATGGTGAATCTTGCAGGAATGATCCCGCTGATCTTCGCAAGCGCCATCCTTCAGTTCCCGGCAATCATCGCGAGCTACTTCCTCAACTCCACGAATGCCACAGTCAAGGGCATTGCCCAGGGCGTGCAGGATACGTTGGGAGGCACCGGAACGAATAACTGGGTCTACTGGCTGCTCTATTTCCTGATGGTGGTTTCGTTCACATTCTTCTACACGTCCGTCCTCTTTGAGCAGCAGAACTATGGTGACAATCTCAAAAAGGTCGGCGCGCAGATCCCAGGCGTGCACCCCGGCGATCCCACGCAGAAATATCTGAATCGCGTGCAGCAACGCATCACGTTGCCGGGCGCAGTGTTCCTAGGCGTCGTAGCTGCCATGCCGTTCCTGCTAAGCAAATTGCTCACACTTTTCAACGTTGCATCTGCATCATCCTCCGCCGGCCTGTTCCTGGTGTCGTCCGCAGGACTGCTGATTGTCGTGGGCGTCGTCCGGGATACATTCCTGAATATCGAAGCTGAGCTCAAGCTTCACGGCTACCAGGACTCGCTGCTCGTTCGCTAGGACTCATCCGGTCGTGGCATCCTTCATCGTTCTCCTCGGACCCCCAGGTGTAGGCAAAGGCACACAGGCGAAGATTCTTGCCGAGAGAACGGGTTTGCCACATGTGTCATCTGGTGATCTATTCCGTGAGAACATGAAGAACCACACCGATCTCGGAAAGCGCGCCCAGGCATTCATGGACAAGGGTGAGCTCGTGCCGGACGACCTCACTATCGCCATGGTGGAGGACCGTATCTCACGGCCTGACTGTGTGCATGGGGCGATTTTGGATGGATTTCCTCGAACGCCGGCTCAAGCCGGGGCCCTGCGGAGCATGCTTGCACGCCGCGCTGCAGATGTGTCTGTTGTGCCTTTTCTGAATGCTTCGCCCGATGTGCTCGCGGAACGGGTAGGCGGCCGGCTCACTTGTCGGGCACAGGGGCATATCTATCACCTGAAGTACAGTCCGCCGAAAGTGGCTGGAAAGTGCGATATCGATGGCTCTGAGTTGTTCCAGCGCGAGGACGACGACGCGGACACCATTCGGCGTCGCATAAAGGTATATATGGAACAAACCGCGCCGCTCATCGACCACTACCGCGCCGCGGGCACACTGGTGGAAATAGACGGCACGCAACCCATCGCCGATGTTACGACCGCCCTGGTGGCCGCGATTGGACAGTGAAAAGTGAACGGCGGTCGACAGATCCATCTGAAAAGCCCTCAGGAGTTGCAGATAATGCGTGAGGCAGGTCGGGTGAATGCGGAAGTCCTGTCAACGGTGCGCTCATTGATCGCGCCTGGCGTGACCACAGCAGACCTTGACGCAGCTGCGGATGAGGTCCTTAAGAAGCACGGCTGCTATTCGCCGTTCAAGGGCTATGGCTTTCCACCGTATCCCGCCTCGATCTGTACCAGCGTGAACGAGGAACTGGTTCACGGAATACCCAGCAAGAAACGCGTCCTGAAAGAAGGCGATATCATTTCTGTCGATAGCGGGACGGTGCTCGAGGGGTTTGTTGCCGACTCAGCCTTCACGGCTCCGGTGGGTGAGATATCCGATGAGGCCCAGAATCTGTTGAAGGTAACTGAGGCGGCCCTTGCGGCCGCGACCGACCAAATGCGCCCCGGAAGACGCACGGGCGATATCTCGGCGGCAATACAGGGGTATGCCGAGGGGCGCGGGCTGCACGTGACACGCGAGTACACAAGTCACGGAGTGGGTCGCCAGATGCACGAGGCCCCGATGGTGCCGAATTTCGGGGAAGCCGGCACGGGACTTCCTCTCCGTCCGGGAATGACTATCGCCATCGAGCCGATGGTGCTGGTAGGAACGCACGCCACGCGCGTGCTCAAGGACAAGTGGACGGTCGTTTCCGCTGACCGATCGCTGACCGCCCACTTCGAGCACACGGTCGCTGTAACCGAGGGCGAACCGTTGATACTGACACTTCCTTAGCCAGGTGAGCGTGAACTTCTGGACAGGAAGAATAATTGCGTTTATAATGAAACGTTTGCCGCTTCTGCACGGTGCAAAGGAGAATTCTGAATGAAAGTGAGCCCGTCCATCCGCAAAAGGTGTGCCAAGTGCCGGCTCGTCCGGCGCAAGGGCCGCATCTATGTCATCTGCGAGAATCCCAAGCACAAGCAGCGGCAAGGGTGAGGTGAAGCATGGCAAGAATTGAAGGTGTCGACCTGCCAAGAAACAAGCGCGTAGAAGTCGGCCTGACGTACCTGTTCGGTGTCGGCCCGACTCGCGCACAGAAGATCCTGACCGCCACGCGGGTCAGCCCGGATACTCGCATTAAGGACCTCACCGAGGCCGAAGTAACCGCGATCCGTGAGTTCATCTCGAAGAATTACAAAGTGGAGGGCGACCTCCGCCGCGAGCAGCAGATGAACATCAAACGGCTGATCGAGATTGGCTCCTATCGAGGGCTCCGCCACCGTCGCAACCTGCCTGTTCGCGGGCAGCGCACGCGCACCAATTCGCGCACCCGCAAGGGCACCAAGAAGACCGTCGCCGGGCGCGGACGCCGCCGAGGCGGGAAGAAGTAAGACAGGAGAGTATCAAGTATGACTCAGAGCGTACGTTCCGCGCGGCGAACAGCTGCAGGCGCCAAGAAGGGCAAACGCAACCTGTCATCGGGGCAGGTACACATATTCGCATCCTTCAATAATACGATTGTGACCGTGACAGATACTGAGGGCAATACGATCGCCTGGGGTTCGGCAGGCTCGGCCGGCTTCAAGGGATCGCGCAAGAGCACGCCTTTTGCGGCGCGCCTGGCGGCTGAGCAGGCCATCAAGGCCGCGCAGCAGCTCGGTATCCAGGAGGTGGATCTGTTTGTGAAGGGGCCGGGACCCGGCCGCGAGAATGCAATACGGGCCGTCCAAGCACTCGGCCTCAGAGTTCGCTCAATGTCGGACATTACTCCAATACCGCACAACGGCTGTCGGCCGCCCAAGAAGCGCCGGGTTTGATGGAACGAGGAAATTGAATTATGGCAAAGACTCTTGATCCTGTTTGCAAGCTCTGCCGCCGCGAAGGCGAGAAGCTGTATCTTAAGGGTGAGCGTTGCTTCACCCCGAAGTGTTCCTTCGAAAAACGCAGCTTCGCGCCTGGGCAGCACGGCCGGACAGCTGGCCGGGGCGGCCGCGGGCCGAGCCGCACCGGTGAATCTGACTTTGCCCGACAGTTGCGCGCGAAGCAGAAGGCGCGGCGCATTTATGGTGTCCTTGAACGTCAGTTCCGCCGCTACTACGAGACGGCGCTCGGTCGGCGCGGCCTTACTGGTTTGAATCTCCTGCAGATCCTGGAATCCCGGCTGGACAACGTCGTGTTCCGGCTTGGCTTTGCTTCCAGCCGCTCACAGGCGCGCTCTCTGGTGAGTCACGGGCACTTCACGGTGAATGGTCGCCGCACTGGCGTCCCCTCGATGCTTCTCAAGGAAGGCGACGAGATCGCTGTTCGGCAGGGTTCCGGTGGGCTCACATACTTCAAGGAGCTTCCCGTGCTGGCCGAGAAACGGACCTCGCCCGCCTGGCTGAACCGTGACACGGGCAGCATGAAGGGGGAGGTGTCCCGGATGCCAGATCGTCCAGAGATCGAGGGCACGCTCAATGAACAGCTGATCGTGGAATACTACTCGCGCCGCTGAAGCGGGCGCAAGCAAGGGAAGAACTCGCACGGCGCGAACGTTGGGAAAGCATGCGGATTCTTTCGAGGGAAGGTGAAGCGTGACCGGAATCACGAATATGGTAATGCCAAAGATCGAGCGCGAGGCAGAAGCGCGCAACTATGGGAAATTCGTCATCAGCCCGCTCGAGCGCGGCTATGGAGTGACGTTGGGCAATGCCCTACGGCGCGTGCTGTTATCCTCTCTGGATGGCGCCGCGATCACTTCCATGCGCATTGGGGATGTTCTGCATGAGTTCAGCGACATCCCTGGCGTCCGCGAGGATGTGATCCAGGTCACTCTGCAGATCAAGCAAATTCGCCTGAAACTCGAGGGCGTGGATAGCACCCGAATGCACCTTGAGGTACGGGGAGAAGGAACGGTGACCGCGGCTGATATCGTAACTCCGGCCGAGGTCGAGATCGTAAATCCAGACCTGTACCTCTTCACGGTGGACGGCGCCAAGACCAAGCTTGATATCGAATTTACCGTGGAGCGGGGTCGGGGATACTCCCCTGCCACGGAACATGGGGGTCGCATGCCAATCGGGGAACTCCCGGTGGATGCAATCTTCAGCCCGGTCAAGCGCGTCAATTGGGAAGTGACTTCGGCGCGCGTGGGACAAAGCACCAGCTTCGACAAGTTGACGTTGGAGATCTGGACCGACGGCGCGATCTCGCCTGAGCGCGCCCTCAGCACTTCCGCCAAGCTGATCATAGATCACCTGCGCCTGATCGCGGGCATCAATGAGGAAATGCTGACGATCGTGACGGAACGGGAGATCGGCGGCAGCCGGCTTTCCAGCGAGTTGGCTGAGACACCCGTGGAGGCGCTGGACCTTTCGGTGCGAGTGTTCAACTCCCTCAAACGTACCGGCATTACCACGGTCGGAGACGTGCTGGACCTCCTGGAAAAAGGTGAGTCCGCCGTCATGTCAATCCGCAATTTCGGCGAGAAGAGCCTGGACGAGCTCCGCCAGAAGATGCATGAAAAGGGGTTTCTGAAGGACGAGCAGGCCCCGGAGTAGGTGGTAGATGAGACACAAGATGGCAGGTTACAAACTCGGACGTACTTCAGGAGCGCGCGTCGCACTGCGCCGCAACCTCGTGCGCCAGCTGTTGACGCATGATCGCATACGAACGACACGGGCCAAGGCTGCGGCCATTCGCGGGGAAGCGGAGAAGATCATCACCATCGCCCGCAACAGCGCAAATGCGTCCGACGCGGGAAAGGTGGCCGCCAGGCGTCAGGTCATCTCAAAACTCGGGGATAATACGATCATCAAGCGCCTCTTTGATGAAGTAGCGCCGCGATTCGCGAATCGAAACGGCGGTTACACCCGAATGGTAAGGCTCGGACCGCGGCAGGGCGATTCCGCGGAAATGGTCATACTCGAACTCGTCGAAGAGTAGGTAGTGAGGCGGCGGATGTAAGCGATGTACGGTCGCCGCCTGCGATGGCACGTTACAAATTGACCCTGGCGTACGACGGGACCGCCTTCTTCGGAAGTCAGCGGCAAGCCCGGCGCCGGACCGTTCAGGCGGAAGTGGAAAAGGCAGCTCGCAAGCTGGGCTGGCACGGCACGGGCATCGTAATGGCGGGCAGGACGGACGCCGGTGTCCACGCCGCTGGCCAGGTCGCCTCCCTTGATCTTCTCTGGCGGCACGATGCCGAGCGCTTAAGGGACGCCCTGAATGCGAACCTGCCGGAGGACCTCATCGTTGTCGCGGCGGAAATGGCGTCAGATAGCTTCCACCCCCGGTTCGATGCACGGTCGCGACGCTACCGCTATGATGTTCGGTTCGCACCGCACAGGCATCCGCTCGAGGATAAGTGGTGCTGGCGGACCTGGCCCGCAATTGGGCTGGAGCGGCTGAACCAAGTCGCCGGTTCGATCGCTGGTAGGCACGACTTTGGGGCATTTGGCTCCGCTCCGCGAAAGGGCGGATCCACCGAGAGAACGGTAACCACCTCGAAGTGGACGATTGAGAATCATATGGTCCACTACGAGATAGAAGGCGATGGATTCTTGTACAGGCTTGTAAGGCGGCTGGTTTTTGTGCAGGTGGCCGTGTGTCAGGGCAAGTGTTC
>DATDCZ010000044.1:0-4263 GCA_036524055.1 Anaerolineales bacterium
AAACGCGCACGAATGTTGGGTCGATATATGACCGATGCGGGTCAAGACACGAGGCGCAACGTTACCACAGTGCTATCCGCATCACAAGCGCAGTTCTCTCACATGCACGGTGCGTCTGTGGATTCCATCACACAACGCGACGGGCACAATCAGAAGCCCTCCGCGGGATCGGGATCCGCGCAGGGCTTTGTGAAGCAGCAAGCCGTCCGATGTGCGTGCAGACCACTAACTCACGCAGATGGTGCCAGCTTGCGACTGGCCGGTGAATTCGGCGTGGCGCAGGGAATCGTCGCTCATGCCGCCGCTAACTGACTCGGGCTGCCGCAACTGCTGACTGCGCCGGGGTTAATCATGACGTAACAAGGAGGCCAACATGAGATTGCATCGCATCCTGTTGATCTCGGCTGCCTTCCTGGTTGCGCTCAGTGCCTGCGGCGTCCCGTCCAACACAGCCAACAGCACCGCCCCCGTCAAAGCATCTCCACAGCCGCTCCCTCGAACAGCCGCACCCACGGTTTTCGCGACCCCGGCAGCCGCCGGCAGCGCCGACATCGTATTCATGAACGCGCGGGTTCTCACCATGGATGCCGCCAACCCGCTGGCGGAGGCGGTGGCCATCCAGGGGAACAAGATCGTCGCCGTCGGATCAAATCAGCAGGTGCTGGCCATGAGCGGGACGCGAAGCGCGGTCATCGACCTGCAGGGGCGCACAGTGACTCCGGGGTTCATCGACAGTCACACGCATCGCATTACGCAGTTGTACAAGTGGCATTTCTCGACGATCGAGCAGGCCGTTGCAGAGGCCCTGTCGCAGGGATGGACCAGCCTGGTCGATACGGCGGTCTTTCCGGATAACGTGGAGGCGTTGAAGGCGAGCGGCGGCATGCGCATTCGCTTCAACGGCTTCCTCACGGCCAACGGCTTCACTGGTGAGCCCCTGGGCGAATGGTACAACGCCTACAAGCCCGGCCAGGAGTTGGCGCCCAACGTACGTATCGCGGGTCTCAAGATCTTCATCGACAGCGACTCGGGTCGTACGCTTCACTTCGAGCCGGACGCCCTGGGCCAGTATTTGCGCGAACGACGTGCCGAGGGCTGGCAGATAGCCATGAAGGCCATCGGTCAGAATTCCCATGCGCTTGCGCTCACGGCCATCGAGTCGGTTCTGCAGGGCCAGAGCAACGCCGTGGCCCGCTTCCGGCTCGAGCACTCGCTGGCCGCCAGTGATGACCAGCTGCGCGAAATGGGCCAGAAAGGGATCATCGTGGGCTTCCAGCCGGGCATGCCGGGTGTTGTCTGGTATATGGAAGACATCCACGCCCTGGTCCGCGAGCAGGGCGAAGCCAACACCTTCCGCTGGCCCGAGTATCTGCAGGCCGGCGTGGTCATGGCCGCCAGCGCCTACACGCCCGACGGCGTAAACGACGAGCTGATCCAGGCCTCGCATGTATCACCCATGGGGGTGCTGCACCGCAGCGTTACGCAGATCGGTCTTGCGGACAGCCAGCCCGAGCCATGGATGCTGACGCGCGCGCTGACGGTGGAACAGCTGCTGCCCATGCTTACCATCAACGGCGCTTACAGCGTCATGCGGGAGGACCAGCTGGGAAGCCTCACCCCGGGCAAACTGGCCGACATGGTGGTGCTCTCCGAGGACCCCCGCCAGGTGCAAGCAGCGCGCCTCAAGGATATCGCCGTTCTGATGACCATGGTGGACGGCAGGGTGGAATACTGTGCCGCCGGTTCGGACTCGTACTGTCCCCGCTCCGCCGCCAACGCCACCCTGGCGGCACCCTCGCTCGCAGCACCCTCGCTCGCAGCACCCTCGCCCGGCGACATCACCCGCCTGGCGGCCGTGACCGCTTCGATTTCACTATCCAACGAGCCCGCCATGAACGCGGTGGATGGCAATCCCGACACGGTCTGGAACTCCGGTGCCGGTCCCAGACAGTGGTTGCGCTTTGAATTTGATCCCCCACGCGCCATTACCTCCGTGCGACTCGTGGTTGCGCAAGACCCCGAGGGCAACACTGTTCACAGGCTTTGGGCCGGCACAACTGAGGACAACGTTGAGATGCTGCATGAATTCGCCGGTCGGACGGCGGATGGGCAAGTCCTGGAGTTCCGCCCGGCCGCGGCCACCGCACCCATCCGCATCCTGTACATCGTGACGACGGATAGTACCTCCTGGGTGGCATGGCGCGAAGTGCAGGTGTTCGGGCAGTAAGGCGAGGCCAAGTTCGCCAGGAGCGCCGGAAGCCGAATGGCCGCGGCGGCACAAGAAGAGCCCTCCGCCATGGTCTCATCAGCGGGTGCCGCGCCAGCGGCTGATATATAATCTATTCACCGCATCGCCTCGCTGCCTGAGCGAATCCCGATTTCCCGCCATGAAATCCAGCGCCCTCCATCGCATCGCCAGCGGAATCCCAAAGGGGCTGGCCTTCTTCCTTGTCAGCATGATCCTTCTGGTTTTGGGGTTCTACCGCAACGCCTGGATGGCCGCGGGGCCAAAGCGCTTCATTGAGTGGCAGAGACTGAGCGATGCGCCGATCGTCGGGCGTCTGGCTGAATCCCGCCAGGCCGGCATCTTCTCGTACGGCGGGTTGATCGGGTTCGGAGACAAGGCTGACCTTTCTCTTACGGGCATGGAGTACGTCGACCATCAATACGACGTATATGAAAACGGCGGCCAATTCGCGCAGTACCTGCCATACCCGTCGGTGATTGGCGCACAGGGAATCGCATTCGGCCTCTTGGACCGACTCACGTCCTTCGCACCGGGGTATCAACTGAAGCTTCTTCGCGGTCTGATGGCGGTTCTGTCCGCGGCAGTCTTGAGCCTCCTCGTCTTATGGCTGTATCACGAGTTTGGCTGGACGGCGGCAGTCCTCTCAACGCTTTTCATGCTGCTCTCCGAATGGCTCACGTTCTACGGCGGCAGCCTGTATTGGGCCGCGTGGGCTTTCTATCTTCCGGTGGCAGCGATGGGTCTCTACCTATTCAATCCCCGTCACCGGGAGACTGACGCCAGGTTCCCCGCACTACTGATCACAGGCACCGTGCTCACCAAATGCCTCTTCAACGGCTTTGAGTTCATCACCCCTCCGCTGCTGATGATCTTTGCCCCGATCCTCTACTACGCTTTGAATGAAAGGTGGCCGCGCGGGCACTTCGTGGCATTTTCCATCAAGACCGCGGCTTACGCCTCGCTCGGAGTGCTGATTGCCCTCGCCATACTCCTGGCTCAAGGCGCCGCGGCCGAGGGCGGTTGGGCGCAGTCGGTCGGGTATCTCGCCTACACCATCGGAAAACGAACACTCGGCAGCCCCGAAAGCTACAGCGGCGTGATCGCCGACAGCCTCAGCGCCCCGACGGGCCCCGTCTTGTGGAACTATGTCGTCGGCCGCGCCATCATTCTCCCGATCGGCAGGCTGATGCCGTTCGCAGGGCCGGCCCTGCCCAGGACAGTGGACGTCAGCTACCTCTTCATCTTCATCCTGTTCCTGGTGATCACGGCCGCCTATCTGCTGACACTTCGCGGCAATGCGGCGTCATTGGATCGCAGCAAGGTGCTGGCCCTGATGGCGACCACCTGGCTATCGCTGCTGGCGCCGCTATCGTGGTTCGTGCTCTTCAAGGCGCACGCCTACATCCACAGCCAGCTGGACTTCATCGTCTGGCAAATGCCGTTTACCTTGCTCGGGTTCGGCCTGTGCGGAGCCATTATCCGCAGCCTGGTAGCCACCGCGCGGCCAGAACCGTTGGGCTGATCCGCGCACACCCCTTATCTGAGAGAGAGGACGCACCCATGAAATGGCTTACCCGTTCTCACGTGCACGTCGACCGCGTGGCCTGCCCCTGGCTGATCACGCGCTTCGTCGATAGCGAAGCGGAATTCCTGTTCGTTCCAAAGGGGCAGATCGATACAGTCGCCCGGGACGCCGGCGCCATTCCCTTCGACGCGCCGGGCGTGGAGCTTGGTCATCATGAGGGCCGCTGCTCCTTCGAGTCGATCATGGTCAAGTATGACTTGAAGGACCCGGCCCTTCAGCGCCTGGCAAAGATCGTCCACGCCGCCGACGTGGCCGCGGATTTCGACACGGATCCGCTGGCCCGCGGCCTGGAAGCCATCGCCACCGGCTACGGCCTGCGCTTCCCGGACGACGAGGAGAACCTCGATCATCAGTTCGAGGTGTACGACGCGCTGTACGCATGGTGCCGGCTGGAGGTCGCCAAAGGATAAGGCAATCCCGGCGCTTTGCC
>DATDCZ010000045.1:0-60758 GCA_036524055.1 Anaerolineales bacterium
AGGATCGGCACCACCAGGCGCAGGGACATCCCCAGCAGAACGGCGAAGGCCGCGGAAGAATCGTTCATGCGAAACCTACCTGGGGCCCAGCCTGGTCTGTGCGCGGTGCCGTGCCCACTCGCCAATCGCAAGCAGCAGAACAACAGGTGCGATCACGCGGAGAAGGGTCATTCCGATCAGCACATTTGTTGCGTACATGGCATTCTCCTTTTCTCATGCGGCCAGCTTTCTATTCAGCAGGACCGCTGAGATTAATCTCTGCTTAGAGTGTACGAGTGCGTGCCTGCGCCGTAAATTCGTGCCGCGCCCCATCTTTTCGCAGCCATGGCATGCGCCGCGGGCGTGCCATGTGGGGGCGTAACCCCACGCGCAGGTGAAATGGTTGGGGTGATCAACCCAAGAATCAAAAAGAAACCTCCCCTGTGGCTCCAGGGGAGGTGTTGGTTGATTGACCTGCGGGGGTGGACGTATTTGAGCGGCTGTGGGGCCTAGGGCTCGTCGGAGGCGGGCGAGACGGGATGGATAGATGGAGTATCCCCGGTTACCCGGTCAATTGTGTAGGTCCGCATGCGGAGCAAATGGAGCGTGACGCCAATGCCTACAACGGCGAGCAGTCCGCGGACCCACCAAAGCGAGACCGCAAATGCTGCCGAAAGTCCAAGCGTCAGCCAGAGTGCGGCGATGGTAAGGATCCTGGTCGAGCGAGGCATGCCGCGACCCTCGCGGTAGTTGCGGATATATGCACCGAACAATCGGTTGTGCAGCAGCCAATGCAGAAACCTGTCCGAGCTGCGCGCGTAGCAGGCAGCGGCCAGCAGCAAAAACGGCGTGGTGGGAAGGATGGGCACGAAGACCCCCACCACCCCAAGGGCAACGGATATAGTCCCGACAGTGATCAACGCAAAGCGCAGGAGTGGACGCATGGAACCTCTAAGGGGACGGGCGAGATTGACCGACAGGGAAGGCAACTAGGGATTGATGATACCCCTGCGGATGGCGTAGCGGACGAGCTCAGACCGCGAATGCAGATTCAATTTGCGCATGATGTTCTCGCGATGCCGTTCCACCGTCTTGGGACTGATCACCAGGGAGACGGCGATCTCATCGTTGCTGGTGCCTTCAGCGAGGTACCCCAGGACCTCGCGTTCGCGTTCCGTGAGGCCGTCCAGGTTCGCCTTCTCCGCTGGAGCGTGTTCCTGGCTGAGATAATCTGTGACCAGCAGCTTGGCAAGCGAGGGATACAGATAGACTTCGCCGGAAGCCGCGGCGCGGATGGCCGTCAGGAGCTCCTCTGGAGCAGCCCGCTTGGGGACATAGCCCGAGGCACCGGCCTCCAGCATTTTGAAGAAGTATTCCTCGTCCTCGTGAATGGTGAGGGCAACGACCGCGATCCTGGGAAAGCGCTTCTTGATCTCGCGGGTGGCATCAATGCCGGAAAGATCGGGCAGGCCGATATCCATGAGGATGACGTCCGGCGCCACACTGCCAGTCACCTCGATGGCCTCCGCGGCGGTTCCTGCCTCGCCGACAATTTCGACATCGTCCTCGGCGCTGAGGAGCATCTTGAGGCCGGATCGTACGACGGCGTGATCGTCAACCAGCAACAGGCGCGTGGTCACGCAAGTCCTCGCTTTCCTCGCGGTACGGCAGTGAAGCCTCGATCTGTGTGCCTTCGCCCGGCTGTGAGTGAATGGTGACGAGGCCGCCCAGGAGCGCTGCCCGCTCCTGCATGCCTGCGAGGCCCAGCGGCTGACGTCCGGAGGACGGGCTCTTTCGAAGGCGATCGACGTCAAAGCCGCGTCCATCGTCCTGCACGCTCACGTGCACCCCGGCCTCGGTGTACGCCAGAGCAATATCCACGTTGTGAGCCTCGGCGTGGCGGATGACGTTGTTCAGGGCCTCCTGGACGATGCGGAATGTACAAATTCGTGCTGCGTCGGCGATCGGTTGCTCTTCGCCGGTTATCTCGACCTTGATCTTGATGGGCGCGCGTTCTTCCACCTTTGCAGCATACCAACGCAGCGCGGCAGCCAGCCCGAGGTCGTCCAAGTGCGAGGGCCGCAGGTCACCCATCAAGCGCTGAAGTTCTCTGAGGGAGTCGGCCGTGAGCGACTGCAGCTCGTGGAGAGTAACGGCCGCCTTCTCGGTATCCTGTGCCATGCGGGATTCCAGGCCTCGCAGCCCCAAGCCGATCGCCGTCAGAGCCTGCCCGGTCTCGTCGTGCAGGTCCCGTGCGATGCGCTGCCGCTCGGATTCCTGGGCGGCAACAACGCGCCGAAATAGCTCGCCGCGCAGCGCCTCACGCTGCTGGGATTCCTTTAAGCGGTCTGCCTGAAGGTCGGCGATCTTCTGCTCGGTCTCGACCTGGAAGGCGTGAAGGAAGCGGATAACGTACACGGATGCCGCACCGGCGAGCACGGCCCGCAAGAGCTGCACCGGAAAGCCGAAAAGCCGCAGGAACAATCCCTCGTTGAGGAAGTTGGAGGGGGGCAGTGCTGCGGCACGCGTGAAGAGCTGGCCTACCAGACCGTACCAGGCAAAAGCAACTGCGGCCCATAAGGCGTCCTGGCCAAACCGGACCAACCCCACCCTTCGAAAGGCGCGCTGCTGCGCGATGAGACCGAGCGCAGCGAGAATGCTCGCCGGAATTGCCAAAGAGTATCGCGTCCATACATCGACCACCCCGGCGAGCGAGGCAAGTGGATACTCGCCCCGAATCGTGAAGAGGCCAAAGACCCAGACTGCCTCCATGCCAAGCGGAATCAGAAGGCTGACGCGCTGCGCGGTCTCATCGCGGGCGAGCAGGAAGCCGCCAAACGCGGCCAGTGAAAGGAAGGAGAAGGCCAGCGTGGATAGCCTTAGTATGGTGAGTGAGGGTGCGACCGCGTGCCCGCCGGCAGCACTGATGAAAGTGAACATCTCGATCCACTCGTGCGCCGCGTGCACCAGCCCGAAGCCGGCCAGCGGGCGCAATGCCTTGCGGACGCGCTCTTCTGATGAGCGGCCGCCCTCAATGGCGACGAGCAGGCCCATGCTGAAGAATGCCAGGCCGTAGAAGAAGTAGATCGTGATGATGCCGAGGGTTTGCAGGGCTAGACCTTTCGAAGCCGGAAAGAGATGGGATGCGGGCGCAAAGCCCGTGCCAGCACCTAATCCGGCAGCTGCAGCCGGGTGCCGCACACGCGGCAGAACCTATCGCCGGGTTGAGCCCGGGTGCCGCACTGATGGCAATAGATGTCGCTCTCGTTTTCTTTGCCCCTCGTGGCGCGGCCCGAGTGGCGCTGTTGGCGAGGGGCTCGACTACGGTTGGACTGCCAGAAGTACACGCCCCCGCCGATTATCAACAGCAAGCCCAGGCCGCCCAGAATATACGGCAGGTAGTTGCTCAGCATGACGCGGCCGGGAGTGCTGCCACTCAGCGGCTGCGAGGGTGCCAGCCCCTGCGGCGGCGCGACGAGGCTCTCTGAGTTCCTGGTGTAGGTGAGATCGAGTGTGAAAGCGGCGCCCTTTTCCAGCGCTCCGAAATCGTTCCCTAGATAGTAGGTCTGGCCAGCAGTTTCCCCTCTGGCCAAGTCCGGCTGGGCAATTACGGCAGTCGCATCAGCGGGCATCCGGATATTGACATTGAAATCGCCAACACGATAGTCGGCAGGCCAAACGTAGACGAAATGCCGCCGATCTCCCGATCTTGATAGCGGCTGAACATACTCGACCCGATACGTATCGGGCCCCTGCACCTGGACGATGATGGATTGCCATTCGTCATCGCTTGAAGACTCACGGTAGTCCGCGTTGGTCAGAGCGCCACCCTGGCCGTGGACAGCCACGGCGGTGAGGTTTGCCTCCCTGGGTATCCTGATCGTGATCCCGAGCGGCACCTGTGTGGATGCCTCGACCTGAAAGTCATAGAGCACAAGCATGCTGGGTTGATCATATTCAGGCCAAAGCTGGACAAGGACACCGGATAGTACGACCGGCGACTGCGCCTGTGCCGTAAGTGGAATAAAGACCGTCCCCAGAAGTAAGAGCGCTCCCAGCCAGCGTGACATGCCTGCCTCCCATGAATCCCGATGAATCTTACCATGCGGGTCGCGATTTCCGGCGCCGCGGCCCGGCCTTATGGCATGAGTTGCCCTGGGAGAGGGATTTGGTGGGCTCGTGATAGCCGGAACGGCCGGTTATTGAGCCAGGTGACCCGGTCGCGCCGGCGTCTGGCTCAGTGCCTGAACCAGGTGCCAACACGCATCGTTCATTGGTGTGGGGATGCGATGCTGCAGCCCGACCCTGGTCACGGCGCCACAGATCGCATCAATCTCTGTCGGCGCGCCGCGCTGCACGTCCTGGAACATGGAGGAATGATTCGAAGCTGTCTGGAGGGCAACGCTCTCCACCATTCCGACCGGATCGGCGGCAACCTGCCGGACGTCCTCCGCGTGCGCGACGGCAGCTGTCTCGCGCGCAAGCGCAGCGAGCATGTGTCTTGCCGCAGGACGTTCCAGCAACTGCCCATTGGGAATACGAAGGATGGCGGTAAGAGGATTGATGGCCGAGTTGACCACAAGTTTGTTCCAGACGAGAGCACGTGCATCCTGGACGACGTCGACGTGAAAGCCCGCCGCCAGCAGCATTTGCCTGAGAGGCGTCAGCCGCGGGTGAGTCTCAATTGACACAACGCCTTCGCCTCCTGCCTTGGCCAAGCCCGGACCCAGTAACGTTGCACCCGTTGTCGTGGACCCCAGCACGACCCGTTCAGGGCCAAGACGTTCGGCGAGGATCTCGCGATTGCCAAGCCCGTTCTGGAGCGTGAGCGCCAGGCCATCTTCTGCCAGACACCCGGCAAGCTGTGCTCCGGCGCGATCCGTCTGCCAGGACTTCACCAGCACGATCGCGAACCTGGCACCGCGGCAGTCACTGGCGCTCTCTGCGACGCCAACCGGCACTCGCTGCTCGAGGCCATTCGCTTCCACAAGCCGGGCACCAATGTCGCCCAGGGTCCGCAAAGCGTCGGACCAGGTTCCGAGCATCGTCACCGTGGTGCCGGCACGCCCAAGGCGCGCGGCGAAAAGGGTTGCGAGTGCCCCTGTGCCGACGATCAGTACGCCGGCGGGCTCGTGTGCATCATCATTCATGGCCGCCCCTGTTCCGTAAGATGTCCCTGCCTAGCCCTCTGAGCGGCGCACGAACTCATCCCACTCCTTGTCGTCCATCTCGACGGAATGCTCCGTGGATGGAAAGCTGCGGGTGTGCACATCCTGGATGAATTCGCCGAAGGCGCGCTGCATCTCCCCGTGGAAGTCAGCATACTTCTTGACAAACTTCGGAGTGAACCGGTCGAAGAGGCCGAGTAGGTCATGAGTGACCAGGACCTGCCCATCGCAGCCGATGCCCGCGCCGATTCCGAGCGTGGGGATGGAAAGCCTGGCGGAGATCGCACGCGCCAGGCGGGTCGGCACAGATTCGAGGACAAGGCTGAAACAACCAGCCTGCTCCAGCATGACCGCATCTTCGAGCATCCTGGTCGCGGCGGACGCGGTCTTGCCTTGCGGGCGAAATCCGCCCAACTGATTGACGGATTGGGGTGTGAGCCCGAGGTGGCCCATGACAGGGATACCGGCACCCGTGATGGCCCTCACGGCGTCCAGCCTTTCACGGCCGCCCTCCAGCTTCACGGCCTCCATGCCCGCCTCCTGCAGGAAACGGCCCGCATTCCGCACGGCCTCCGCTGCCGACACTTGATAGGACATGAACGGCATGTCGCCGACCAGTAAGGCATAGTGTGCCCCGCGGGATACTGCGCGGCAGTGATGCAGCATCTCATCCATGGTGACGGGAAGAGTGTTCTGGTATCCGAGGACAACCATCGCGAGAGAATCACCAACCAGGATCACGTCGATGCCTGCCTGATCCTCAGCCAGAGCGGTTGGGTAGTCGTAAGCGGTAAGCATGGTGATGGGCACGCCCTCTTCCTTCCGCTGCCGAAGAGTCGCGGTGGTCACCTTCTTGCGCTGAGGCGCAGGCGCTTTGGCAGCTTGTGTGCTTAGAGCTGGAGCAGTGGTCGTCATGGTACCCTCCGATTAAGGTAGGGGCCGTTGAATGCGGTCTCCCCCGATGCCGCTCAGACAGCCTGAAGTATGTCGTTCCGTCGGGCTCACGAAAAGATCTGCATGGTGATGCCCGCGACAGGTATTATTCCACAAAAGTCCCTTTTCGCCTATAATGCCGCTGAGTCATTGCGCAGACCGGTGGATGCCGAAGCCGCATTGCTGCGCGAAGGTAAGAGTCCAAGGACATGCGGCCGGCCGCATGCCCAAGAGCTGTGAGGAGTGCTCATGCGACGAATGTTCGGTTTCATAATCGGCATTTTCGTGGGTGCGCTTGTGGGATCCACGGTGGCGTTGCTGCTGGCACCTGATTCGGGGGAAGGTCTTCGACAGGCGCTGCGCGCTCGAGGCGAAGGACTGCTGGCCGAGGTGCGTGAAGCCGCCGAGACGCGGCGTATGGAACTTACAGATCGGCTGCAATCCCTGCGAGCGCCGAGAACGGGTCCTACGGAGATCTCATAGCGCGGGTTTGCCGGGCGGCGCCCGCCGCGACCCGGGCATAGAATTCCCCGGCACTTGACATGCAGCGCGCGTATTGGGCGCGTTGCTCAATGATGTTCCGGTTAAGACCTGCGGCCCGCCGCCGCAGGTCTTCGTCTTCCAGGGAGCGCAAGATCGCCTGAGCCAGCGGCAGCGGGTCAGTGGCATCGACGAGCAGGCCATTCTCTCCGGGTGTGATCCATTCCCGGATCGATTCCAGATCACCGGCCACGGGGAAGCAGCCGCAGGCCATGCCCTCAAGCAGTGAGTTCGGCGTGCCATCGTGTACGCTCGGCGAAACCATGACCTGCGAACGACGAAATTGATCGGCCAGCTCAGGTTGCGTCAATTGCGGCAGCAGCTCAACGGCGTGACCGATCCGAAGCTCGCCGATCAACCTAGAGGCGGACGGATCGTCTGCCAAACCAACGCAGATGCAACGGGCGTCGGAGCGGCCGTCGAGGACCTGGGCGAAGGCTCTAAGAAAGACATCATTGCGGACATACGCCCTGGCTCCGCGCGCATTGATGATAATGGGACGTGAGGCAGGAGAGGATCCCGGATGGAAGATCTCGGGGCGGATGCCGCCCGCGCCGGGAACGACGAGCGTGGGCTTGGCGGTTGCCAGACCCCACTGACGCGCCAGGCGCACGTCACGCCTGCAATCGGCGTGAAGGGCATCGGCAACACCCATGGTCCAACTTGTGTAGTGACGCATGAGGGGCGCAGCAGGGGCGTGGAGCGTGAAATCGTTTCCCCAGACGGATACCACCAACGGCGCGGTGCCGTAGGCGTCCGCGGCCAGCATGCCCTCGAACGGGATGCGCATGGCATGCACCAGGTCGGGCTTGACAACGTCCGCATATGCCCGCAAGCGGCGGGCGGCTCGCGGGATGGTGAGCGGGCCAAGCAGATGGCGGACGGCGGTCGTGAATCCCACGGGCAGCGCCGCAGCCCGACGCGATGACTTTGCCTTCGCGGCTGAACCACTGAAGGCTACGGGAATAATCTCGCTGCTATTGAGGGCCAGATCAGGGCTGCAATTGAATGTGGAGGCCAGGTGGACCTCGTCGCCCCGCTCAACAAAGTAGCGCATCCAGTTGACTGCAATCGGCGATCGGCCGTCAGCCACAAACAGCAAGCGCATGAGGTCAATATACCAGAAGTTGCCCGTCATATAGAGCCGTAGTATCATTGGTGCGCTCGATCACGGGATGCACAAGTCACTCCCGCGTGCGTGGGGCAAAGAGCATCGATCGCCCGCTCCTGAAGAAAAGGGAAATCCATGAAGCAAATCTGTGTAGTTGGCGTCGGATACGTGGGCCTGGTGA
The DNA here is from genome assembly GCA_036524055.1 of Anaerolineales bacterium. Lineage (GTDB taxonomy): Bacteria > Chloroflexota > Anaerolineae > Anaerolineales > Villigracilaceae > Fen-1038. The sequence goes on from DATDCZ010000045.1 coordinate 7,913, forward strand.
CCGGCGCCTGCTTTGCCGACCTGGGCAACAAGGTTGTGGCGCTGGATGTGGATCAAAAGCGGATCGACAATCTCAAGAAGGGCGTCCTGCCGATCTACGAGCCCGGCCTGGACGAACTCGTCAAGCGCAATGTGTCCGCCGGCAGGCTCAGCTTCAGCACGTCGTATGCCGAGGCATTGAAGGACAGTGAATTTGCCTTTATCGCCGTGGGGACGCCTTCAGGCGTGAACGGCGAAGCCGACCTGCAATACGTGGCGGCGGCGGCCGAATCCATTGCGCGTCATATGACCGGACCGCTGGTGATCATCAACAAGTCCACCGTGCCGATCGGTACAGGCGACTGGGTGGCAGACATTGTCAAGAGCGCACAGCCGCGCGAGATCGCCTTTTCGGTCGTGTCCTGCCCCGAGTTCCTGCGCGAGGGCTCGGCCATAGGCGACTTCATGAGCCCGCACAGGACAGTGATCGGTTCGCTGCATCGCGAGGCTGCAGAAAAGGTTGCGCAGCTGCATCTGCCGCTGCGGGCTCCCATCGTGATCACCGATCTGCGCACCGCCGAGATGATCAAGTACGCCTCGAATGCCTTCCTGGCGACCAAAATCTCGTTCATGAATGAATTGGCGGATCTGTGTGAGGCCGTTGGGGCGGATGTGAAAGAGGTGGCGGCAGGCATGGGTTACGATGCGCGCATCGGGCGTCACTTCCTGGATGCCGGCCTGGGCTGGGGCGGATCCTGCTTCCCGAAGGATGTTAAGGCCCTGGCGTACATGGCCAAGGAGCGCGGCCTTGCGCCACGCATCCTTGACTCCGTCACGGATGTGAACTATTCGCGGCGCCTGGCCGCCGTGCAGCGTCTGGGTGAAATGGTGGGAGGATTGAAAGGCAAGACCATCGGCATGCTGGGTTTGGCTTTCAAGCCGAACACAGACGACATGCGGGAGGCGCCGTCGATTGACATCGCGGCGCACCTGGCTGAAGCCGGCGCCCACGTACGGGCGTTTGACCCGGTTGCCATGGAAGTGGCGCGCCCGCTGCTGCCGGCCGTACACATGTTCAAGGATCCGTATGAGATGGCGACCGGCTGCGACGGCCTGATGGTTGTAACGGAATGGAACGAGTTCAAGCAATTGGATCTTGATCAACTGAGGTCCGTCCTGAAGCAACCCGTGATTTTCGATGGCCGCAACATCTATGACCCGGCGATGATGAAAGAAAAGGGGTTCACCTATCGAGCCGTGGGGCGCGGTCTGTAAACGGGCTCGATGCCAGAACCAGATCTGCCAGTCTGCGATTACGAGGGTTCGGACTACCAGACCTCTTTCTGGGAACGGGGCGGACGCGATTACGAGGATCGCGTCGAGGGCATAGCTCTCAAACGCCTGCTTCCGGCGGGGGGCAACCTGCTGCTTGAATTGGGAGCAGGCGCCGGACGCAACACGCCCCGCTATGCGGGTTTCCGGCGGATTGTGCTGCTGGACTACTCCCGGACACAACTGGAACAAGCGCAGGCCAGGCTGGGGATCTCCGATCGATACGTCTACGTGGCAGCGGACATCTATCAGCTGCCCTTTGTTGCGGGCTTGTTCGACGCGGCCACGATGATACGTGTGCTGCACCACATGGCCGATGCGCCGCGGGCGCTGGCGCAGGTGCACCGCGTGCTGGGGCCGGATGCAACCTTCATCCTCGAATTCGCGAACAAGCGGAACATCAAGGCGATCCTGCGCTACTGCGCGGGCTTGCAGAAGTGGAGTCCATTCACACCGGAGCCCGTGGAATTTGCGAAACTAAACTTCGACTTTCATCCAGAGCAAGTTCGAGCCTGGCTGACAGAAATCGGAATGCGCGTGGAACGGAAAGTGACGGTCTCCCATTTCCGCGCGGCTGTGCTAAAGAAGATCGTGCCGACGGCTCTGCTGGCCCTCCTTGATTCGGTATTGCAACGGACCGGCGAACTCTGGCAACTAACGCCCAGCGTATTCTTCAAGATACGGGGAGGGAATGCCACAGCGGCAGGGGTGAATGTAGATGGGGACCCGAGCCTGTTCTTCTCCTGCCCCGCATGCGGCGGCGCACCGCTGGCTCAGCAGGAAAGCCGTTTGACCTGCCCGGATTGCGGCAAGCAGTGGTCGACCACGGACGGCATATTTGATTTCCGCCAACCCGTCGGCTCCGCCGATGGCCCTGCGGCCGCGGGCAAGTGAGTTGCGGCAATATCCGTTCGGCAACCGCGAAGACCGACAATGAAGTGCTCCATAGTGATCCGCGCCTATAACGAAGCCCAGCATCTGGGGCGTTTGCTTGAAGGCATCGCCCAGCAGACGGTGGCGGACGTTGAGTTGATACTGGTTGATTCTGGATCCACCGATGCAACGGTGCAGATCGCCGAGCAGGGCAAAGCGCACGTGGTACGCATACCTGCGCAAGAGTTCAGTTTTGGGCGTTCGCTGAACATGGGCTTGGCGGCGGCCACCCGCGAACTGGTTGTGATCGCCAGCGCGCATGTGCGCCCCATGTACCCGGATTGGCTGGAGTATCTGCTCCGGCCGTTCGAGGAAAACAACGTGGCGCTCGTCTACGGTAAGCAACGCGGGACCGAATCGTCGCGCTTCTCAGAACACCAGATCTTCCGTCAGTGGTTTCCGGAGGTCGACATTCCGGAACAGACAACCCCGTTCTGCAACAATGCCAACGCCGCCATCCGCCGCAGCCTGTGGGAGCAGCATGCCTACGACGAGGCGCTAACAGGATTGGAGGACGTGGCCTGGGCCAACTGGGCGCTGCACCAGGGCCATCGCGTTGTCTACGCGGCGCACGCCGAGATCACCCACGTGCACGAGGAGACGCCGGCGCGCGTCTATGAGCGGTACCGGCGTGAGGGGATGGCGTTCAAGCAGATCTTCCCCGAAGCGCACTTCAGCATCTACGATTTTGTCCGCTTAAGCTCATCCAACATTGTGACCGATCTGCGCGAAGCAGCACGACAGGGCGTGCTCTGGCGCAACCTGCCATCCGTGTTCTGGTTCAGGACGATGCAGTTCTGGGGAACGTACCAGGGCTACCGGCAGTCCGGCCCTCTAACGCAGCTACTCAGGCAGACGTTCTATTATCCGCCGGGGCGGGGCGATGAGGCAGGCCCCACGCGGGGCGTGGAGCCGATCCGGTACGAAGACATCGATTGATTGCCACCGTGGTGGCAGCGCCCGATCAGCCGCCAAAGGCCTCATTCAGCCAGTCGAGAAGCCCCTTTTCCTTCGGTCGCACGGCCGTACCCAAAGTACCGGCAAGTTTCTCAAATAACTCCCGCTGTTCTTTGGTCAGTTTCGCGGGAATCTCGACGTTGACGATGATCAGTTGATCGCCGCGGTGATCTTTGCGCCTGAGGTGGGGAATCCCTTTGCCTTTTATCCTGAGCACCTTTCCTGGCTGAGTGGCTGCAGGAATCTTCAAGGTCTCGTCACCGTCCAGCGTCGGCACGGATACGTCGGCGCCGAGGGTTGCCTGCGCCAGGTTTATATCGAGATTGAGGATGATGTCATTCTCGCGCCGACGAAAGAACCTGTGCGGCTGTACATCCAGGATGAGAAAAAGACTGCCAGTCGGTCCGCCATGTGCTCCAGGTTCTCCTTCGCCGGCCAATCGGACCTGTGTACCGGAATCCACGCCAGCCGGGATCTCTACGCTCTTGTGGACCTTGCGGTGCTCAAGGCCGCTTCCGCGGCAGGTGTGGCAAGGTGTGGCGATGATCTCTCCCCGACCGCCGCAAGTGGGGCAAGTGCTGGTCTGCATCATCTGGCCGAGGATCGTTTGCCGCACCTGGCGGACCTCGCCCTGGCCGCCGCAGGTCTGGCAGCGCGTTGGCGTCGTCCCCGGTTCAGCCCCCGAGCCCTTGCAGCGTGAACAAGTGTCGTCGCGCTCGAACTCTATCTCTTTCTCGGCCCCAAATGCGGCTTCTTCGAAGGTGAGCCTGACGGACATCTGAAGGTCACGGCCGCGACGGGGCCCGCGGCGTGTGCTCCTCCCGCCTGAAAATCCAAACTGGCCGAAGAGCTCGTCGAATATATCGGCAAAATCCACTGTGTAATCGTGGAAGCCGCCGGTGTTGCCGAGACCGGCGCGGCCGAAGCGATCGTAGCGGGCGCGTTTGCCGGGATCCGAAAGGACACCATAGGCCTCGTTGATCTCTTTGAAGCGCTCCTCAGCATCCGGATCTTTGTTGACATCCGGATGGTACTGACGCGCGAGCTTACGGAAGGCACCTTTGATCTCGTCATCGCCGGCGCCTCGACCGACTCCCAGCACATCGTAGTAATCTCGATCCGACATGAGCTTTTTTGACGCGGCCCAGCCGCGGAATTACTCCTTGACCTGACCCTCCACCACGTCCGGCCCCGCCTCGGGCGTGCCTGACGGGGCCGCCGCGGATCCTCCTGAGGCAGCGTCTGTCTGCTGATAGGCGGCCGCACCCAACTTCTGGACCGAATCACCAAGCGCCCGACTGGCGGCGGCTATTGCCTCAACGTCCTCGGCCTGCGTCTTGGTCCGCAAGTCGACCAGCCCATTCTCAATTTCGGCTTTGAGTTCAGACGGGGCCTTCTCGCCCAGTTCCTTAAGGGCCTTCTCTGCGGCATATGCAGTGTTGTCCGCCTGGTTGCGGGCCTCGATCAGTTCTTTATGGCGGCGGTCTTCTTCAGCATGCGTCTCGGCATCCTGCCGCATCTTCTCGACCTCGACCTCGGAAAGGCCGGAGGAGGCCGTGATGGTGATGTGCTGGCTGCGGCCCGAGGCCTTATCTTTCGCGGTCACGTGCAGAATGCCATTGGCGTCGATATCAAAGGTAACCTCGATCTGGGGTACTCCACGGGGGGCAGGCGGGATACCATCCAGGATGAATTTGCCCAGCGACTTGTTGTCGGCGGCCATGGACCGTTCACCCTGGAGCACGTGAATTTCCACCTGCATTTGGCTGTCCGAGGCGGTGGAAAATGTCTGACTGCGGCGGGTGGGGATTGTTGTGTTGCGTTCGATCTGCGGCGTGGCGACGCCGCCGAGCGTCTCGATCGACAGACTCAAGGGCGTTACATCCAGCAGAAGGATGTCCTTGACCTCGCCACCCAGGACGCCGGCTTGAATGGCGGCGCCCACGGCAACCACCTCGTCCGGATTGACGCCCTTGTGGAGCTCCTTCCCGAAAAAGGCACGGACCCGGTCCTGAACCGCGGGCATGCGGGTCATGCCGCCGACCATAACGATTTCATTTATGTCGGCAGCGGTCAGATTCGCATCGCTGAGGGCTTGCCTGACCGGCGCAATCGTGCGATCGACGAGGTCGGCGGTGATCTGCTCCATGCGTGATCGAGTCAATTTGGTCACGAGGTGCTTGGGGCCACCAGCATCGGCCGTGATGTACGGCAGATTGATCTCGGTCTGAAGCATGCTGGAAAGCTCGATCTTGGCCTTCTCGGCCGCCTCCTTCAGGCGCTGCAACGCCTGGCGGTCGAGGCGCAGGTCGATGCCATGTTCCTTCTGAAAACCGGCTGCCAGATCGTCGATGATGCGTTGATCGAAGTCATCGCCTCCAAGGAAGGTGTCGCCGCTCGTAGATCGCACCTGGAAGACGCCATCGCCGACATCCAGGATGGAAATGTCGAAGGTGCCGCCTCCAAGGTCGTACACGGCAATGACCTCATTCTTCTTCTTATCGAGGCCGTAGGCGAGCGAGGAGGCAGTAGGCTCGTTGATGATTCGCAGGACTTCCAGACCGGCAATCTTGCCGGCATCCTTGGTCGCATTCCGTTGCGCATCATTGAAATAGGCGGGAACGGTTATGACAGCCTGAGTGATGGGCTCACCCAGGTAGGCTTCCGCGTCCGCCTTGATCTTCGCCAGGATCATAGCGGATATTTCGGGGGCACTGTAATCCTTGGCGTCGAGCGTGACCCGTACGTCGCCATTGGGGGCCTCGCTCACGGTGTACGGAACACGGGTGCGGCTGCGCTGGACCTCTGGGTCGTCAGTCCTGCGGCCCATAAACCGCTTGATCGAGAAGACCGTATTTTCGGGATTTATGATGGCCTGATTGCGGGCTACCCGACCAACAAGCCGTTCGTGATTCTTGTTAACCCCGACGACGGATGGGACCAAACGTTCTCCCTCGGAGGTCGGAATTACCAGCGGCTCACCGCCTTGCATCACGGCGGCCACGGAGTTCGTGGTGCCCAGGTCTATGCCGATAATCTTGCCCATTCATTCCTCTTCTGCAATGTCCTCGTGCTGGTGGCAGCACGAGCAATCCGCGGTCATCGCGCTTTGAAGGTCGCGTGCTGGAATCGTCAGGCAGCGACTCTGACTTGTGCGGGCCGAATGATGCGGTCCCCCAGCATGTAGCCCTGCTGCACCACTGCCACGACCCGGCCGCTCTCCGCGCCATCCACTGCTTCCTGTGCGATGGCTTCATGGAAATTGGGATCGAAGAGCTCCCCCAGGACTTCCATACGTTTCACGCCTTCTGCCTCGAGAAGCCCCTGCAGTTTTCGCTGTATCAGCTCGATACCATTGGACCAGGCGTCGCCGGCAGGCCGATTCAGCAAAGCGCGCTCGAGGTCATCCAGAATAGGAAGGATCTTCTTGATGAGATCGCCCTTCATCGAGGCCTGCTCGGAGGCACGATCCCTCTCGATCCTCTTCCTGTAGTTCTGGAATTCGGCGAGCGCGCGCTGCCAGCCATCCAGATTCTGAGCCGCATTGGCCTGGGCCTCGGCCAGCTGAACCCGCAGTGCCTGCAGTTCATCCCCGGGCGCGGCAGTTGCCTCTCCGGCGGCATCCATCTCCGGCGGCATACCGGTTTCGTCCTGATGCTCGTCGTTCTCTGGCTGGTTGTCTTGCTTGTTTGCTGTCATATCGCTTTCCAATTACCAAGAGGTCCTAGGCGGGTTCCTGAGGGCCGGCCATCCGCTGATTTACCAGATCGCTCAGCACATCCGCAACGAAGCGAACAGTCGGGATCGTCCTGGCATAGGACATTCGCATAGGTCCAAGAACACCCAGCGTCCCCGTCGCGAGGCCGGGAACGCCATAGCGGGCAAGCACCATGGAACAATCGCTCAGTTCCTCCCAGCCGCCTTCCGTGCCGATCAAGACCTGCAGACCACCGACCGTGCTGTTGGAGGTCGTCCGGGCGATCAGGTCCTGAAGTGTAGTGCGTTCCTCGAGCAGTCTCAGGGCGCGCCGTCCACTTTCCGTGCCCGCAAAATTTGGCTCGGACAGCATATTGGTGAGACCGTCGGTGTAGATCTCACCCGAAGCACTTTCAGCAGTGCGGCGAAGTTCGCCCAGGATGAGCACCATGATGTCCTTCTCGAGAGCATCCTGGCGGCTCGGTAGGGCGGCAATTTCGTTGACCGTGCGACCTGCCAGCAGGCTGTTCAGGCGGCCCGCGGTCTGGCTCAGGCGAGCTTGCTCCACGGGCTCGGAAAGGCTCAGCAATTGCTGAAGCACTTCGCCGCCCGCCAGCACCATGACCATGAGAATCTGACGCCCCTGTGTGGAAATCAGCTCCACGTGCTGAAAGCGCGGAGTATCCGGTCGCGGCGCCGTGATCATGGAAGCCACGTGTGATTGGTGTGCAAGGACAGACGCGGCCAGATGCATCCACTGGTCAGTGCCGGGCAGCGCCTGGTAGAACTGGTGCAAAATGGTGTTCTGGACGGCCTGTGGAAGTTCCGCCTGTTCCATCATGGCGCCTACGAAGACTCGATAGCCTTCCTCTGTGGGCACCCGGCCGGCGGAAACATGCGGCTGGCGCAGATACCCCATTTCGGTGAGCGCAGCCATTTCGTGGCGAATGGTGGCCGGCGAGAAATCGAGGTGGTAGCGTTCCACAAGGCGCTTGGAACCCACCGGGATGGCGCCATCGATATACTCGCGTACGATCACGAGCAGCAGGGTCTTTTGTCGTTCAGTCAGTAGTGGCATGGCTTTTCACAAGCTGGCACTCCCGCCGCGAGAGTGCCATGCATACGAAGGGATAATAACATGCGCCGAAGACGGGCGTCAATAAGAGTACTGTAAGAAATGGCCCCCGCACACAGGCGTGCAGACTTGAATGCTAATTCGCATCAAATCGGTCAAGTTGCTGCTTGCGGGCTTCCGGGGTTATTGACCCTGGGTCGGCCGCCACACGGGATCAAAGTCAATCCCGGGGTCCGTCGTAACGCGGGTTCGCATTTCCCCGGCTACCGTGGCGATGAAGATGTCCCGATTCTCCTCGGGCCCCTTTCCCTCGAATACCAGCCACAGCCCATCCGGCGATACATGTGGATTCTCCGCTGGCAGCGGGCTGATCTCCAGCCGCGTTCCTGCTCCTGTATTGCGTTGCTCATAGGCTATCCCCATGAGCCACGGCAAGACCGGTCCAGTGGCGTTGCGTTCTGTATAGTAGATGAAACGGCCGTCGGCCGACCAGACCGGAGCGAAATCCCAATACTGCTGGCCGCCACGCGCGATCTGCTGTTCACCCTGCCCGGCATCCGTGATCGACCAGATCTGATAGGTGTCGACCCTCTTCTTGGTGAACACGATCTGGTTGCCAAACGGGGACCATGCCGGCTGCCGGGCCTCGGCAAAATCGGCACTCGGTTCGGTGAGTCTGCGGACCGATTGATCAATGAGGTCCATTACATAGATGAGAGGCTGGCCGTCCCGGAGGGAGGTGAACGCGATGCGCTGTCCCTCCGGCGACCAAGCCGGCTCAGAATCACCGCCGATCACCGTCGGCAACGCCACGAGCCCCGTTCCGTCGGCGTTCACGATGTAGAGCGCTGTATCCGGAGTCGGGCCTTCTGATATGTCGATCGGCCGGCCGACAGGCGAGAGCTTACAGGGCGACACAAACACAAGCCGCGCGCCGTCCGGTGACCATGACGGCTGACAGGCGCCGTCAGGAATGTTGGTAACGGGGATAACCATTTGACCAGCGACGTCACTAAGGTAGATCTGAGGGACCCCGGAGCGATCGGATACAAAGGCCAAGTTCCCAGTGGGCCCGTTCGCGGGAGTTGAGGCCGCGGCCTGGGTGTTAACGGAAATCACGGTGGGGACGATGGGCGCTATGGTCGTGAAGGCAGGGCCAGCTCCGGCCGTGGACGTTGGTCCAGGGGTTTCTCCACCAGCAGAATCGGTGGCGGCCTGAGTGGCGTTCGAGGTTGGCGCGGCAGATCCGGTCACGGGATGCACGGGACCAGCGCTCGAAAAGAGAAGAGGCGCTGCCGCCCGAATATCCGGCGGGATGATGCCGGGCATCAGGATGGCAACGGCGAAGGTCGCGATCACCAGAATGAAAAGCAGAGTCAGCCAAATAGGGCTGGCTCTGCGCCGTTTCTTGGGGAGCTTGAATGCGGGCGCAGCGTTTCCCGCAGCGGCAGAACCCGCCGGTCCCAAAGGCCGCGCGTGGTCCGACGGCATCGGGGACAGCGCGGGCGTCGTGTCATGTGGAAGGTTCGGCGGCGGTGTGACCGTGAATTCACCGGTGGGGCGCTCGGCACGCGAAACTGCTGTCAGGAGGGCTGTCTTGAATTCGTCTGCCGACTGGTAGCGGTCGCCCGGATCGACAGCCATGGCTTTCTCGATCGCGGCGGCCACGCGGCGGGATACTTTGGGATTGCGCTTCCGCAGCGGGGTGAGCTGAGCATTGTCCATGGCCCGCGCGAGGCCGTCCTCCGGTATCACTCCGGTCAGGCCCGCATACAGCGTGGCACCCAGGGAGTAGACGTCGGTGCGCGCATCAGTGCGGGCCGTGCCATACTGCTCGGGCGGTGAATATCCGGGAGTCATTGCCCGCGCGCCAGTTGTCGTTGCCTGGGGCCCCTGGACGATCTTGGCCAGGCCAAAATCCACGAGATAAATGGAGCCGTCCGGCGAGATCTTGACGTTTCCGGGCTTGATATCGCGATGCAAGATGGCCGGCTTGCGCGTGTGCAAATACGTAAGCGCATCGCACATCGCCGCCCCGACCATGACGGCGTCGTCCTCGGATACCGTGCCAAGGCGCTCCATCCGTTGGCGGAGGTCCTCGCCCTCAATGAAATCCATGATCAGGTACTGGCCCTGATCACCCACGGCAAAATGGTCGGAAACCCTGGGGAGATTGGGGTGCCGCAAACCGGCAAGGATCACCGCCTCAAGGCGGAACTGCCTCGAGTACTCGTCCGAGGTGAAGAGATTCTCCTTAACAGCCACATCGACGCCCAGATTCTCATCCACGGCGCGATAGACCGACCCCATACCCCCCTGGCCCAGGATCTCTACAATTCGATACCGCTTGTGAAGGAGTGTGCCGCGCTCGAGCGTCATCCAGTTTTCACGATCAGACTGCAATCCAGCTGTGGAGTGTGTTTCGGGAGTGACAAGGCACGTTGACTTGACGGATGGGCTGAGCTTCGGCCCCTCATCAGGAATAGCCGACGCATTATATCAGATTGGCCTAGTCGGCCGTTCGTGGCCGGGGCGGATGCCCGGGATATTTGACGCAGCGCGCTCTTGTATTGTAGACTAGCAACATGGAGAAGAAGACAGGCTGGGCCTGGGACTGGCTATCCGCGGTGTTGTTGTTCATGCTGCTACAGCTGGCGGCCGCACGCCTGGTCAGCACGGATTGGACGCCCTACCTGTACTGGACCGAAACACTTGCGGGATTCGGTGCCATCCTGGGCCTGGCCCTGGGATCAAGTCGCTTTCGCCCGGCCGTCGTGGTGTTGCTTTCGACGCTGTATACAGCGGTCGTCCTGCCATGGCAGATCAGCGGATCAGCTACGGACAAGCTTCTTCTGGATCGGCTGAATCGCGCGGGTTGGACCCTGGGAATTTCTCTGAGCCAATTTGCTCATCAGCTCCCGGTGAAAGAGCCGCTGCTGTTCATTGCCTTCGTGTGCCTGCTATTCTGGATCATCGGTCTGATCTCCGGCTACTGGCTTGGGCGACATGGGAGGGTGCTGCCAGCAATCGCACTGGGTGGCGCGGCTATTGTGATCACCCAGGCGTACGCGAACTATCAACCTCGCGGCTCCTGGTGGCTTGCGCTTTTCGTCCTGCTCGCGCTGCTGCTTGCCGGCCGCGTGCACTTCCTCCAACAGAAGACGGAATGGGCCCACGAACGCGTATTCGTGGGAGAGGAATCCGGCGCCAACCTGCTGATGAGCCTGTTTATGACCGCCTCGCTGGCGATCCTCTTGGCCTGGTGGATTCCGAACTTGCCGGGGTCGGTGCAGAAGGCAGCGGATACCTGGAATACCTATATCGAACCGCTCCGGGAGCGTCTCTCGAATGCTGTCACATCGCTTCAGGGACCATACGGGAGGCCCGGGCTGAACTTCTATGGTGATACGCTTGCCCTCGGACAAAAGGCAGCGGCGGGCGATGCGCTGGTCTTCAGTGTCAAGGTGATCAACTCACCCGGCCTGAATATGCGCTATTACTGGCGGGGTCGTGCCTATAATGTTTATCAGGACGGCCAGTGGTCTGCCTCGACGAACGCGCGTTTCCTGGCAGATGCGGACCAAAGAGACCTGGGCATACCAGATCCGGCCAATCGATCCGAGGGCCTGTTCCAAATCACGAGTCAGTTCCTTAACCAAACTTTGATGTATGGCCCATCGCCTACTGTTTGGGTTGACCGCACTGCGGACGTAGCAGCGGTCAGAGTTGCAGAGGGCACGTACGACACCTTCTCCTGGGAGGCCCGCTCCGTGGTTCCGGCGGGATCCGCGTATCAGGTCCGCGCCCAACTGCGCAATCCAACCGTCGTGGAATTGCGGGCTGCGGGCGATGCCTACCCTACCTGGGTCGAGGCGGAGTACCTCAACGTTCCAGAAGACCAGAAGGAGGTGCTTCAACGGCTCGCGGCGGAGATCACGGCTGGCAGCGACAACAGCTACGACAGGATTGCGGCAATCACCAACTACCTACGTGACAATATTGAGTACGCCACCAGTGTGCCGACGCCTCCCGAAGGCGCAGACCCCGTACTGTGGGTGCTTACCGAGTACAAGAAAGGGTTCTGCAACTACTATGCGTCCGCTGAGGTTCTGCTGCTGAGATCGATTGGAATCCCTGCCCGCCTTGCCGTGGGCTTTGCGCGCGGAGATCTTGAGGAAGGCGCGTATTCGGTTCATCGCCGGGATGCTCATGCCTGGCCCGAGGTCTATTTTCCGCGTTTCGGCTGGATCGAGTTTGAACCGACCAGCAGCCAGGAGGCGCTGGTCAGGCCATCCGGCGAAGCGCACGACGGTGGCACGGCGTCCAATCCTCTGGGCGATGGAGGGCTGGTGGACCAACGCAATCAGGTGCCGGAGGAGGTGGAGATCGGAACACCTGCTGGACCTGTGCCCTTCCGTCTGACCCCTGTGGGCAGGGCGCTCTACACGACATTGCTGAGCCTGGTGGCGTTGCTTGTTTTCCTATTGGCCTATCGCCTGCGGGTCCTGCGCCGTCTGCCGGTGCTGCTTTCGCGTGTGTTGGAGACCAGCGGCGGGCCCGCGCCCAGGTGGTTGCAGGAATGGACGCGATGGAATGGGCTTGAGCCGGTTGAGCGCATGTTCGCCAGCGTGGGCTGGACCCTGCGACTCCTGGGAAAGGCACTGCCGATCAGTGCCACACCCGCGATTCAATCTGCCAAACTGGCACGCCTGATTCCAACGGCCGCACCCCAGATCGAGATCCTGCGCGAGGAACTGGAAGCCGGCCTCTTTACGCCTCGCCCGGTCAATCTTGCGCGGGCCCGCGGTGCTGCGGTGGCCGTTGTGATAGCGGGCCTTCGTGCTCGCATCAACAAGCTTGTGGACGCGCTGAATGGCCATGCTGTATACTCAGATGCCGACGAGTAAGCGCATACCCCAACATTGAAGCGAGGCGCAACATGCCGTCATACGTATCCCTTGGCGCACAAGTAGTCTCACTTGCGCGCCAGGTAACGGAACTAAGCGATATCCTGCGCAAGATCAAGTCCAAGGACCTTCCAGCAAATTCCGGCGATAACATGGCTACGCTTGCCGGAAACCTGACCCATCTGGGTCAGAAGATGGAGGTAGTTGAGGCGGAGCACAAGAATCTGAGCGCCCTGGCGCAGATTGGCCGGGTGGTGAACTCCTCGCTTGAGCTGGACGAAGTATTGCGGATCGTGATGGACAACATTGTCAAGCTCACAGGCGCGGAGCGCGGCTTCCTGATGCTGCGCGACGAAAAAGGCGAGATGGTAACGCAGGTGGCCCGCAATTGGTCCCAGGAGTCCATCAAGACAGGCGAAGGAGCAACCAGCAGGACGGTTGTCCAACGCGTGATCGACACGGGCGAAGCCATCGTCACCACCAATGCGCAGGAGGACCAACGCTTCAGCGACAAAGCGAGCGTGGTTGCGCTCAACCTGCGGTCGATTCTGTGCGTTCCGCTGAAGGTGAAGAATGACTTGATCGGCGTGATCTACGCCGACAATCGAATCCGCACGGGCATATTCTCGGAAACGGAGCGCGACCTGCTTGTCGCATTCGCAAACCAGGCTGCGGTTGCCATCGACAACGCGCGCTTGTTCACGTCGCTGCGGCGCACGCTGGGTCAGGTAACCGAGCTCAAGAACCTCATGGACAGTGTCTTCTACTCGATGGCCAGCGGCGTCATCACGACCAACGTGGAAGAGCAGATCTTGCTGGTGAACCGCGCGGCTGAATCCATTCTCGGTCAGTCCACGGATGTGATCGTGGGCCACCCGCTGGAGGAGGTCTTCTCGACTGCCTCGGCGCAGATCAAACCGCGTCTGCTGGAAGTCCGCACGAGCCATCAGGCGATCGTTGATCTGGAGATCAGCCATCTGGATCCGGCCCGGGGGAACCTGGATTGGCGACTGAACCTTGCCCCGCTTATCGGCGCGGGCGAGGAGGAGCAGGGGATCACGATCGTACTGGACGACTTAACCGAAAGGAAGAAGCTCGAAGCACAACGAAGACTTCTCCAACGGATGGTGTCCCCGGCCGTGCTGGATCAAATCGACCTGAGAAGCTTTGAGATAGGCGGTAAGAAACAAGACGTAACCGCGCTGTTTGCCGACGTGCGCGGATTTACTGCATACAGCGAGAAACATACCCCGGAGGACCTCGTGGCAGTCCTAAACCGCTACCTGGCAGCGTGCGCAGAGGCCGTGCTCGAACACGAGGGCACGGTCGACAAGTTCCTCGGCGACGCGATCATGGCCTGGTTCAATGCGCCGCTGCCCCAGCCCGACCACACGTTGCGAGCAGTCAAGACCGCGCTAAGTATCCGCGAGGCAGTTGCCAAGTTGCATGAGGAGCTGCCCGAGGAGGCTCATCTGAGTTTCGGGATCGGCATTCATTACGGGGACGCCGTGCTGGGTTGGATCGGTTCCGAGAAGCGGCTCGAATACACGGCTCTGGGTGACAGCATCAACACGACAAAGCGCCTGCAGGAAAACTCGGCCAAGAATCAGATCCTGATCAGCAAGGTGGCCTACGACCGCGTGAGCAAGGACGTGGAAGCGAAAGCGTTCACACCCCTGGTAGCCAAGGGCAAAAGCCAACCGATTGAGGTGTTTGAGATATTGGGGCTGAAGTAGCGCACCGGCCCGAACGTGAGCGACGGCACCCCGGCCTAGCTGCCCGTAGCAAGCCTTGTGACAAAGCTGTAAAGCTGGCGCATGCCCTTTGCGATGGGCGGTGTGTCGATACACTCTTGCTGTGTGTGGGCGCCTGCACCGGTCGTAACGCCCAGGACGATTGAAGGTATGCCTCGGCTCAATGGCACGTTGGCGTCGGTGGATCCCGACGTCAGGGATGCTTTGAGGCCCTGGCCCGAGATGCACTCCACCGCAAGCCGGACCAGGGGGTGTGAACCCGATATCTGGCCGGCGGGACGGTGGCCGATGAGTTCCATCTTGACGTCCACACCCTCCCGGCGAGCGGCGCGGATGCGCTCCTCGATACGCCCTACGACGCTTTCAAGGGTATCGGCACCCTCCGATCGGACGTCCAGCTCGAAATGGGCGTGTGAGGCGAGCACGTTGATGCCGCTTCCACCGGCGATCGTCCCGACATTGATGGTTGTGCGCGGAGTGCTCGGAAGGGGAAGCGCGGCAAGCTGGGTCACGATCGAGGCCAGTTCGTGCACCGCCGACGGGCGACCATAGTCTGACCATGAATGTCCGCCCAGCGTTTCGACGCTCACTCGATAGCGCTGCACGCCGACGGCGCGATGGTACACCTGACCCAGCGCCGTGCCCTCAAGAACCAGGTAAGCACTCACGCCGCGGCCGAAGCGATCGACAACGGCTTTCATGCCTCTCAGGTCACCCAGTCCCTCTTCACATGAGTTTGCCACCAGCCAGAGGTCGGTGTCGAGAGTGATACCGCCATCACGCAACATCCATATGAGGCCGAATAGCGCGGCAACGCCCAGAGAGTTGTCGCCGATGCCAGGTCCGCAAATCCTTTCTGGATCCCGGGTCAGGGCATTGGACGTTGTCGTGAAAACGGTATCGAGGTGCGCTGTAACAACCAGCGGTGAAGCCGGGCTGCGACCCGGAAGGCGGGCGAAAACGTTGTTGACGGCGTCCATCGAGACGTCATGCAGGCGCTCCGACTCGAAAAGATCCCGCACAAACAGGGCCCGCTCGGTTTCTTTTAGCGTGGGTGCCGGAACCTGCTGGATCTGGCATGCAAGATCGACGAGCCTTGCTAGCAGGACGGATTCGCGTTGACCCTTGCTCACCTTGCTCCTCATACTTCTCTGACGAGATCGCGCAGGACTTCCAGGCGTGCAGCGGCAAGACCTTCCAGAACAGTCAGGCCATAGAACGCACCCGTGCCCTCCACTTTCAAGGAGGCGGCTATGTTCCCATGGAGGGCAGCTTCCAGCGGATCATAGGTGAGCTTGAAGCCCGCCAGGAAGCCGCCTGCGAACGCATCGCCTGCCCCGGTCGGGTCAGCCGGCCGGGCCGGATACGCGGGAATCTCCCATCTGTGGCCTCCGTTTACATCCAGGATGGCCTGACCACTGGCGCCGCGCTTGACTACAACCATCTCGCAACCATAGGCGCCGAGCGCTGACATCATTTCCCATAAGTCGTAGGTCTGGCCCCAGAACAAACTTCTGAGTTCGGCTTCCGACGGCAGGAAGGCCGTGACGGATCCAAGAAGGAGACGTAGGTCTTGCAGGAAGCTGGCCCTCATGTAGCCGGCAGATGGGTCAACTGTCAGGGTTGTTACTCCAGAGGCTTTCAGGGCGGCCACTAACTGGTTGTGACTAATAAAGTCCAATGGACATAAATGTGCGGCGCGGGCATCAAGGTACTGGATCGGAAGGTCGGTCGGCGAAGGGGAAAGGGGGTGCGGCTTCCTATGATCTTCCTGTGACTCGGGCGCAGGCTGGTATCCCAGCAGGGGCTTTGGGAAGGGCAGGTTCCGACGTGCGAATTGGGAGACTGGCGACCCGCGAACGAGTTCGAAGTCTGCATCGTATGCGACGAAATCCCGCAGATCGATGCTCTGAGGGGAGACTTTCACGCCGCGTATATCCACGCCACGGCCCTCGATTGACTGAAGCCAGGCGCGCGGATAGTCCTCGCCAACGCGGGCAACCAGGCCAACCGCGTTTGCCCACGTGAGAAGTCCGCCGCAAGCGTAAAGGGCGCTGCCTCCGGGCGCGTCGAGCAGCGGGTTTCCCGCAGGCGGGAGGATGTATTCCCGACGGATGCCACCCACAATGACATGCGTCACGTCCATGCTGCGGACCCGGATGGGAAAACGTGCCCGGCTCTCATCGAATGGCGCGCCTCCGGGCGACAAACTGGGCGCCGGACCCGCCCAATGCAAGGGTATGACAAGGCTGGCGGGGCGCGCCGCATAGTCGGTATAATGAGCGTTGCCTCGATCGACATCTCAGGCGAGATAATTGAAGACTTGGGCCAGCGTGCCCGGTCTCGAAGCGGATGCCACGCGCCGCACGGAAGTAACCTCCGAACGACGGCGATATCGCACCTACTTACCCCGCCACGGGTGCAGCCTCGAGCGAACACCGCGGGCCGGATGGGAGCCTCTGGCCCGAGGCATTATACACGTCGGAGAAGGAGAACATCTGCATGGGAGACAAAAAGGTTCGCGTTGCGCTCATCGGAGTAGGCAACTGCGCGTCGTCGCTTGTACAGGGGGTCCATTATTACAAGGACGCGCCAGATGACGCAACGATACCCGGGCTGATGCACGTGAATCTCGGGGGCTACCACGTCCGCGACATCGAGTTCACGATGGGGATCGATATCAATATCACGAAGGTGGAAGAGGATCTCTCGGACGCCATCTTCGCGGCGCCGAACAACACGTACAAATTCTGCGATGTTCCGACGATGAACGTGCCCGTCGTGCGTGGGATGACCCATGACGGGCTGGGCAAATACCTTAGCCAGGTGATCGAAAAGGCTCCGGGTCCCACGGCGGACATCGCGACCCTGCTCCGGGAAACGAAGACCGATGTGGTGGTCAACTTCCTGCCGGTGGGCTCCGAAGAAGCCACGAAATGGTATGTGGAGCAGGTGCTGCAGGCCGGCTGCGCGTTTGTCAACGGCATACCCGTGTTCATCGCCTCGCAAGACTACTGGGCCAAGCGTTTCCGCGAGGCCAAACTGCCGCTGCTGGGGGATGACATCAAGTCCCAGCTGGGGGCCACCATCCTGCACCGCGTGCTAACGACCCTGTTCGTGGATCGGGGGGTACGCATCGACCGGACCTATCAACTGAATTTTGGCGGAAACACCGATTTCCTCAATATGCTGGAACGTGAGCGCCTGGAGAGCAAGAAGATCTCCAAGACCGGCGCCGTGACGAGCATGATCCCCTACGACCTGGGCAAGGACAACGTCCACGTCGGTCCATCGGACCATGTGCCGTGGCTGACGGACCGCAAGTGGTGTTACATTCGCATGGAGGGAACGACATTCGGTGACGTGCCGCTGAACCTGGAGGCGAAACTCGAAGTGTGGGACAGCCCCAATTCGGCCGGCGTGATGATCGATGCGATCCGTTGCGCCAAGCTGGCATTGGACCGCGGATTGAGCGGACCGATTGTTGGCCCATCCTCCTACTTCTTCAAGACGCCGCCCAAACAATTCCGGGATGATGTTTGCCGCGAAAAAGTAGAAGCCTTCATTACAGGCGAATCAAACGAGTAGGTGCTGTAAGTATCGAGCAGCTTGCGCGTCGATGCGACGCGCAAGCTGCTTCTATTGGCGATTGCAGATGGCATCCCGGGTAGCTCCATGAACATACGCCTATTCCTATCCTGCAGCCTGACGGCGTTGGGTTTGGTTGCCTGCGGACCCAGGACACCTGCCAGCGACATCGGTGCGCAGATGACCCAGGCTGTGGGGACCGCCGTCGCGGCGATTGTCCAGACCCAGAGTGCCGCTCCGGTCGAGGTCGGATCGCCGACCGCCGCGCCTACGGCGCTGCGCACGCCCCCAGCACTACCATCAGTCTTCACAACGGCCGTTCTGAATCCGCTCGACGCCCCGCATACTTACATCCAGGATTCATGCGAGTATCTACGCGACAAATGGACCTCCACGAACGCGCCTCCCGGCACCATCGTCATAGTGGTAATGCTGCACGGGATCGAGAAGGGCGAGGCCAGCGTCACGGATCCCAAGAACATTGGGGGAAGTGATTTCAAGCAGATGATGAACGGCCTGCACGACATGGGCTTCCAGGCGATCCGCGCCCAGCAATTGGCCGATTTCCTGGATCACAATGCGATGATCCCATCGCGCTCCGTTGCCCTGATCCAGGATGATCGCAAGTTCGCGGAGAACTTCAACACCTGGTTCCGGCCTTACTGGGAACAATGGCAGTGGCCGGTGGTGAATGCCTGGATAAATGCATTGGGCGGCAGCGATCCCGTGCTGGCGGAGAACGTAGCGCTGGAGCAGGAGGGCTGGGTAGACCACCAATCGCATGGGGTGGTCCACAATATCCCGATGAGCGACAGTTCCACGGACGAGTATCTGACCGGTGAGCTGCAGGGTTCCATAACCAATATGCAGCAATACTTCAACAAGACACCGATCGCGATCATCTGGCCGGGCGGAGGTTTCGGCATTCGGCCGGTCCAGTTCGCGCGAAGGTTTGGGTACCGGATTGGTTTCACGACCAATCCACGCGGACCCATCATGTACAACTGGATTCCGCTGGCTGACGGCGCCGATCCGTCGAGGCCGCTTGCCATTCCGGAGGGCCCGGTGAACGACCCCCGAATGGTCCTACCCCGATATTGGCCGAGTCAGGTGCTTGAGAATCTTGATCGCGTCCGGCAGATGGGTGAGCAGGCCGCGGCCTATGCGGAGCAGAACCAGGCCGTGGAGATGGAGTACTACGACATCGTCTGCGCGCCGGCGCTCGGCAGCATCCCCTGAGTCTCTGGTAAGGCGCCCGATGTCAACTGATGCGTGCGTCTTCTGCCAGATCGCCCGGGGTCAAACCGACACCGCGATCCTCTATCGAGATGACGACGTTGTGGTCTTTCGCGACATACGGCCGGTCGCCCCACTGCATCTCCTCGTGATTCCAAGACGACATGTCGCCTCCCTGCTGGAGTTGCAGGAGAGCGACGAGGCCCTCATCAGCCGGATGATCTCGGTGGCGAGAGACCTGGCCGTCCGCGAAGGCGTGGAGGCGGGCGGCTATCGATTGGTTATGAATACGGGGCCAGATGCCGGCCAGACCGTTTTCCACCTGCATATGCATCTGCTGGCCGGAAGGCAGATGCATTGGCCGCCGGGATAATTCGAAGTCTCCCGAGCGGTAAGGTCCAGCTACCGCCGCAGAAAACCGCCTGTCTTCAGCCGTCCGGCTGGAGACCGCAGGCGAAGAGCATACCAACCCAATCCCACTCCACCCAGCAACAGTAGACCTCCGATGATGCCCATCAGCGCTGACGCGCCGCTGGTATCCTCCGGTCCCCCCGGTTGGTCTCCCGGTGCGCCGCGACTCTGGGCACCGAAATCGACAAACGCGCGGTCCCCGGCGCGGACGTCCATGCTATAGGTGAGTGCCATCGTTGGATTATAGGTATCCGGAATTGCTGCGCCGATGTTGTATTGGCCCTCCGGAACATTGCTGAAACAAATGCCCTGGTAGGCTTCCGGGTCCGAATTGATGGCAGTTTGGCGCGTGTCAGAGTACTGGCCGTTGATCTCGGTGACGCTGATGGCGCCCCCTGCGATGGCAGGCTCGTCGGCCTCCCGAAGGGCATCGCCATTGAGGTCGTCAAACAGAAGCACACAAATTTCAGTGGTGCCTGTGAAAGGCGTGGGAGTGAGAGTTGGAGGTCCCACGGTGGGGGAGGGGCCCGGACCAGTAGATCCCCCGGATCCTCCAGCCGTGCCAACCAGGAGCTCCTGACCCTCGATGATGTTTGTGCATTCCGCGTTTATGTTCTGGTTGAGCTGCCGCAGCTCATCGAAGCTTATTGCATACAGCAACTGGATGCGGGTGCAGGTATCGCCAGGCTGCACCTTGTAGATGATGCGACCGTCGGGAAGGGGCGTATTGGTGGCGAATTGCTGTTGTGGCGGTCCGGCGTATGCCGGCATGGCCAAGGATAGAGCCAGCCATCCGGTGACGAGGCCAATGACCAGCAGCGCGTGGCCAATCTTCATCCGCGCGATTATATCAGCTACGTCTTTCGCGGGCCCTTGCCCAGCTTCGTCAGGCTACGGAAGTCGACGTCGCCAAACCATAGCGAGTGCGAATCTTCGGAAGAAAGTACTCATCGAAGAATCTGTCAATGTCGAAATCCGGACTCCAGCCCCAATCCATCCGCGCGGGCGAGTCATCGACGTCTTCGGGCCAGGAGTCCACGATACCCTGGCGACGCGGATTCGGCTCAAAGGAGATCTGCGCCCCGGGAAACGCCTTGAGAGCTCGATCACGGAATTCGCCTGCGGTCAATGCGAAGGCAGCCACGTTGTAGACCGCGCGGTTCAGCCGCTCGCGCGGCACATCGGTGAGCATCAATAGTGACTTGATTGCATCTGGCATCGCCATGAATGAGATCTTCGTGTCCTGGCGGACAAAACATGCATACGGCTTGCCCTGCGCGGCTGCGTGGAGCATCTCGGGGCCGTAGTCACTCGTGCCGCCGCTTGGCAATGTCATTGCGGAGATCAGCCCGGGGAAGCGGAGCGCGCGAAAGTCAAGCATGACAGGGGGCTTGGGATCGAGGTGATGCTGCCCGAAGTACCTGCTGTAGTAGACGCCCAGCTTCTCGCAATACAGCTTGTTGCAACCATACATGGTGTGAGGTGCATTGTAGTCATCCTCATGCACGAGGCCGGCAGCCTTCTTTTCAGCGAGGGTCAGCCCATAGGCTGCGATGGAACTTGGAAAAAGGAACTTCACGGACTTGCCATACTTCTCGGAGCGATAGGCGGCCAACATCAGCAACTGCATAGTCCCTTCGACATTTATGCGATGGGCGTCCTCGGTCGAGACTTCGGCCTTCGAGGATAGCGATGCAGCCAGGTGGAAGATCAGGTCAAAGTCATAATCGTAGAAGGTCTTGATCTTGTAGATTAGATCGCCCTGGACATGCTCGGACACGGCTGACCGGATCGCCTCTGGCGGCGGAATGAGGTCGGCCGTCACGATTCGGTAGCCGCCGCGCCTTGCCAGCTCTTGCACCAGGGCCTGGCCGATCTCCCCGCACGCTCCCGTAACCAGAACGGTCTTGAGGTTGTGCTGTTCCTTCCCCGTCATCTGCAGCTCCCGTATGCTAGAATGTTCGAAGACAATGGCTCAAGTACACATTGGTGGTGACTCAGCCAGTTCGACGCATCTACCAATCCCGATTGACCGTCCAATGACACCTGGTGCCACGCCATCGCGTTTATTGTACAGCAACCCCGGAAATTCCACGTGAAGACGCGGCCCTGGCTGTCAGCGCTTGTCCTGTCCTTCCTGGCGGCCGGCGCGTGCACGCCCGCATCCATTCCCTCGAACGCACCTGCGGACACACCAGCAGTTGCCACTTCTGCAATCACCCCGACGGAAATCCTGTGGTTTCCGCCGACTGAGACCCAGCCAGCGACCGTCGCAACTACGCCGGCGCCGACGCCTGAGCGAAAGCCGGGTGTTGGCGCTCTCATCACAGCCGACGATATGACGACAGCGACACATTGGAACGCGACCACCGCCAGTGGGGCCGCTGTGTCCGTGTCCTCGACGGGTTTGACGATCTCGGCGGAACCCGGACAGGCCGCTGTGGTCTCGTTACACCGAAGCGCCATCGTGGACAATGCATACATGGAAGTTACGGCCCGGCCAAGTCTGTGCCGCGATAGGGATGCGTATGGGCTCGTGTTCCGCGCTCCCAACCAAAGCGCCTACTATCGTTTCCTGAGCATATGCAATGGAATGGCGGCAGCCGAGCGGTTCAGCCGTGGATCGGCGCGGGTGCTCCAGCCGCCCACGGCCTCTGCGGATGCGCCGCCAGGAGCACCGGGGGAGGTCCGCCTGGGGATCTGGGCCTTTGGATCGGAATTCCGGTTCTTTCTAAACGGGCACTATCAATTTACGGTGGAAGACAGAAGCTATTTCGCAGGTGGAATCGGTGTCTTCGCCGAGGCAGCCGGAGATACGCCGGTTGCCGTGACATTCTCAGACCTTGCCGTGTATAGACTCATACCAGCAGAAGTGATGGGCACGGCTACACCCTAGGACTACCGGGGCTCTTCATCCATGCGCAGCAACCGTCTGAACGACCTGGACGCCAAGACATGGCTTAAGTTCCAAAAATCCTGGTTTGTGCACAACCCACCCGCGCGGAAGCGCGGCGTGCTGGTGCATCCCGGGAAATTCCCGGAGACGCTCGCACAGGAATTCATCGAGTTCTTCACCAAGAAAGGTCAGTCCGTCCTGGATCCCATGGCGGGGACCGGCTCTACGCTCGTGGCGGCCCTCCGTTCCGGACGGCACTCCTTCGGCGTAGAACTGAACTCTCGATATGCGGATGTGGCCAGGCAAGTTGTTGAGGAGGAACGCTCCGCCCTCGGCGAGGCGGCCACCGGTATTGGCGCAGAGGTCTTCTGTGGAGATGCCTCAACTATCATGGAACTTGGGCTGCCCAAGATGCAATATGTGTTGACATCGCCCCCGTACTGGGACATGCTACACGCGAAGGGTGCCAAAACTCAGAAAGCGCGGCGCGAATCCAGTGCATTGGACGTCGTCTACTCCGAAGACCCCCGTGATCTCGGCAACGTGCATGATTACCAGGTCTTCCTCGATCGACTTGTCTCGATCTACAGCAGCCTCGGATCAATTTTGAACCGCGGCGCGTATCTTACGATCATTGTCAAGAACATCAAGAAAGGCGGCCATCTCTACCCTCTGGCTTGGGACCTGGGCCATCGGCTGGCTGAGCATTACAGCCTGAAGGACGAGAAAGTGTGGTGCCAGGACAACCAACGCCTTTCTCCTTTCGGTTTGGGCTCTGCCTGGGTTAGCAACACTTTTCACCACTACTGCCTGCAGTTCCGGTATGAACCGTGAGTGAATCCGGCAGGAGCGCAATTCGCCTCGGCGTGGTGACGGCCGTCGCCGCATTATTGGTTGTGGTCATCGGTGCGCTAACGAACCGCATCGACACGACGACCTTTTCCTGGGACTTCCGCTACTACATCAACCTCGCCGAACAGGGCTTCTCGGCCCCCTCGGCCAGCCCGTTTGCATATCGGTACTTGACTCCTTTCCTGGCGCGCGCAATTGACGTGGCTCTGGGTCTGCAAACGGCGGGCGGCTTTGGAGTTCTTGCATACGGCGCCGCCATCTTGCAGCTGGTAGCGATCTATGCTTTCGCGCTCTGGTACGGTCGATCCACGCGAGGGGCGTGGTTCGCCATGCTGGTCGCTGCCTTCTCGTTGTTGCAGGTCAAGTTCCTGCTCTTTGACCCCTACCGACCGGACCACCTGGCATACCCGCTTATTCTGCTCCAGACGTATTTTGCGCTGACGGGACGTTTCACGCCGCTGCTGATCTCGACGATGATCGGCTGCCAGATCCGCGAATTCAATGCGATCCCGTTGTTGGCATACCTCTATGCCGATCTGAGGGTGGCCGAGGCTGTTTCAACAGAATCACGCAGGCGCCAGACCTCAGACATGGTCATCGGCATTGCCGGCCTGGCGGTCGCCCTGCTGGTGCCGAGAATGCTGATACCCGTCGTGGAGGACTTCCAGTTTGTGAGCCTGACGCGGGACGGGATCATGCGCGCGGTGCTTGCGCCTTTTGTGCTGGCGCGCGACGCCAACTTCATCTACACGACTCTGGCATACGGATTGCCGTTGCTAATGCTGGCCAGTCCCAGAGAATGGATCGGTCAGTGGCTTGGCCTGCAAGCGCAGGATCGCATGTATCTTGGGGCTTACACGGTGATCGTCCTTATCTTCAGCTTTCTGGGTGGAACGGATTTCTTCAGATTCGCGACCTACCTGCTCGTTCCGCAATCGGTCATTTTGGCCGGCCTGGCCGCACGGCGCACCTGGCTTCACCTCGGCCTCATTGTGGCTGCCGTGTTCGCGTTCAACAGAATATGGCTTCAAATTCCGACCTATGACCAGGATGCCTACCTGGATTTCTACAGCGGCTACGGAAGCCGGTTCAATTCCGCGAGCCTGATGAGGATCGCGGAGTGCGCCGCGCTCATCGCGGCCGGGTATCTGATGCGGAAATTGCTACAGCAAGGCAGCCGACGGGATGCGTCCGCCGGGCCATGATTTCTTCCGACGACCTGGTTCACCTCGCCTACACGGCAGACCTGACCGACGCGGGCATACTCTATGCCCGGCGGGTACTACGGCATCTGCCTGCCAGCACGAGCGCGGGATTGTACGGCACTCTACGGCGGTGTGTTGCCGCCACCGCGGCGCAGCTTGCCTTCCGTAGGTTTCTGGTAGCCGAAGGGATTCCATTCAGCGTATCACCTCCGCCATTCACCGATCCAGATCGCTACGACCTGGAACTCGGCATCGGGCGCTGCGAGCTCAAGGCCTTCCTGATTTCGCATCCATCGCAGATCGCCGCGCTTGAATCGAATCCCGCCGTGGTGCTGAGTGCACCTGCCCTCGTGCCGGTCGAGAGACACGCAGCGGAAACGCCGCAGGGGGGCCAGTTCTACATGTTCGCGTTCGTGAGTGGGACCGTGTCGCAAGGCGGGGTTCCGAGAGCGCTGGCTGAGAGGAAGGGCCTGTTCTGCATGCACGCTATGCCGCTGCTGTGGCGGCGGCCCAAGACCTGGGCACCCCTTGGAGAGCTGTTCATCAGTTCCAAGTCAGCGCGACCCATTCGGATCGAGCTGGCCGGCGAGGACCGATCTGGGGAGTATGCACAGCTATCTGTGGATATCCCGCCGGGGCATCGAATGAGCGTGAGTGCAGACATGTACTCGTTGTCCCACGTCTGCATTTCGGGGCCTCAGACAGACATAATCCAAATACGCGCGTCTGCTCGTCGTCTGGTTCACGCGATCAGTCCAGGAGATTGGCATGACATCTCCGTCCAGGGCAGGGAGATCAGCCTGCTGGGCTGGATGAGGCGTGAGCTCTTTCGATCGAAGGCCAGACTTATCCACGCCGGCAGTCGCGTGTACCAATTCGATCGCACCCGCGCGGAGAACCTGGCAGTCGATGTGGCGCAGCTTTACCCGGTGCGCACGCTGCTGGAGGCAGCCCGAGAGGCGGCGCGCCAGTGAATGATTGGGAGGCGCGACATGCTTCAGCTGCCATTATGAACGCGGCGGCATGCCGGCCAGCTGCTCGTCGGATAAGAATGGATTAATGCGTTCCTGATAGACTTTGGCCGATGTCATCCTCCAAGAGGCGAGTCCTGCTCGGCGGCACAACGCTGGTTCTCCTCGTTGGGATTGCGATTCTGCAAGTCCCATCGATCAAGAGTCGCGTCGAGTGGCGCTATGAGGTGTGGAGCACATATCTACGGAACATGATCGATCCCGTTGGGCCAATGCCGACGCCCATGCCGTCCACACCGCTGCCCACCTTCACGCCCGAAGCAGCCACGGCCACGGCGATTGCGCCCACGGCGACGACGATCAGCACTCCGACAGCACTGGCGCTGCCATCGCAGGTGACTCTACCGAGCCCGGAGTACGAGCGCCAGGGGATAAACAATTGCGGACCTGCGACGCTGGCCATGACGCTGCGCATGTACGGCTGGAAGGGTGATCAGTACGACATTGCCAAGATCATCAAGCCGGAGGACCGTGATCGAAACGTCAACCCCGAGGAGCTGCGCTACTTCATACTGAACGAGGCCGGGTGGTTGCGCGCGGAGTACCGCGTAGCCGGCGACATCACCCTGCTAAAGCGGCTTCTGGCAGCCAACTATCCGGTTGTCGTCGAGGCCGCCACCAAGATAGATCCCCAAGACGCGGCCGGACCCGCGGATGATCTTTGGGCAGCGCACTATCTGTTGGTCACGGGCTATGACGATGCTGCCACTGCCTTCACAGTCCACGATCCCCTCCGCGGTCCGGATCGCAAAATCGGCTATGACCAGTTGATGGAAGACTGGAAACCCTTCAATTACCTGTATATGGTGATTTTCTTTCCGGAGGACGAACCTGAGGTTGCCGCGATACTGGGCGCCGATTGGGATCCGGACGCAAATCGCCAGAACGCATTGTCGATCGCAGAAGCCGCCACCAAGGCAAATGACTCGGATGGTTTTGCGTGGTTCAATCTTGGGAGTGTGCTGGTATATTTCGAACGTTACCCGGAGGCTGCCCAGGCATTTGACAAGGCGTTCACCCTGCCGCTGCCGCAGCGAATGACGCGATATCAATTCTGGCCCTTTGTGGCCTACTACAACGCGGATCACATTGATTACCTGCTCGAGCTAACCGAGAACACTTACAAGGTGATCAATGGCCAATACTCTGAAGAAGCCCTACTGTGGCACGGCTACGGATTGCTCCGCAAAGGCGATATCGCCGGCGCCGCCGCAAACTGGAACAAGGCTCTCAGCGTTCACCCGCGCTACTGCGACGCCGAAAGGGCGATCAACGAGTTTGTTGCGCAGACGTACGACCTCAATGCGTGCAGTCCGTGAGCTGCGCGGCCGCAAGAGGCCGCGTTAAATTGACGAATGCAATCAGCTGTGGTAATATCCCGCAAAATTGAATAGCCCTAATCGGCACTCTTATCCAGAGAGGCGGAGGGAACGGCCCTGCGATGCCTCGACAACCTGGATTAGTCATCAGCGGCAGCAAGTCTTGACTCTTGTTGCAGGAATAATCCAAGGTGCCAATTCCGACAGAAGGATGTTCTGGAAGATGAGAGGGCAGCCGTGCCTCACGCGCAAATTGCCCTTTCGAAGCCTGAAGGGCAATTTCATTTATTGAAAGGATCAATCGATAAGATGAGCACTACTTTCATGACCTCCCCGAAGCTGATGTTCACGTCGGAATCCGTGACGGAGGGACACCCAGACAAGCTGTGTGATCAGATCTCGGATGCCGTGCTGGATGCCTGCCTGGAGCAGGATCCGACCTCGCGCGTCGCCTGCGAAACGGCCACAAAAACCGGTTATGTGATGCTTCTTGGCGAGATCACCACCAAGGCGCAGATCAACTTTGACGATCTGGTTCGCCAGGCGGTGCTGGACATTGGCTATGATGACTCCGCCAAGGGCCTGGACGGGAAGACGTGCGGCGTGCTTGTGGCTATCGCAAAGCAATCCGGTGACATTGCCATGGGCGTGGACAAGGCACTGGAGGCCAAGACGGGCGAAATGTCGGAGGCCGAGCTCGAGGCCATTGGAGCCGGCGACCAGGGGATGATGTTCGGGTTCGCTTGCAACGAGACTGCACAGCTGATGCCGATGCCCATTTACCTGGCCCACAAGGTCACACGACGGCTGGCCGAGTTGAGGAAGGACGGGACTCTGCCGTGGCTGAGACCGGATGGCAAGAGCCAGGTGACCGTGGAATATTCGAACGGCAGGCCGAAGCGCGTAGACACGGTACTCGTGAGCACGCAGCACGCGCCCGAAATGTCACAGGCTGATATACGCGAGCAGGTGATGGAGCATATCATCCTGCCTTCGATGCCGGATGGCATGGTGGACAAGGACCTGAAGGTGTTTGTGAATCCCACTGGACGGTTCGTAATAGGCGGCCCGCAAGGAGATGCGGGTCTGACTGGCCGCAAGATCATTGTCGACACGTATGGTGGGATGGGTCGACATGGCGGTGGTGCCTTTAGCGGCAAGGATCCCACGAAGGTGGATCGCTCGGCTGCTTACGCCGCCCGATATGCTGCAAAGAACGTCGTGGCGGCCGGTCTGGCAGACCGCGCGGAGATACAGGTGGCTTACGCCATCGGAGTTGCGCACCCTCTATCGGTGAACGTTGAGACGTTCGGAACGGGAAAGGTCTCCGATTCGAAGATCGCCGACCTGATCCTGGAGCACTTCGACCTCCGGCCGGGAGCTATCATTCGCGATCTTGGACTGCGGAAGCCGATCTACCGGAAAACAGCCGCCTACGGACACTTTGGCAGGGACGACGTTCAATTTCCCTGGGAAAACACTGACAAGGCAGCCGCATTGAAGGCGGCAGCCGGCACTTAGTACCCCGGCATTGGCAGAAAGCGAGACGCCTCCACAACTGTGGAGGCGTCTTTCATTTTTCGGGCTGATGCTGCGATGCCCGGGAATGGTAATGATACAGGTTGCACCGGTGCAACAGATCGTGGTCACCCAAAATAACGTCTGGCGGTCCCGCTGCCACAATGCGGTGGTCCTCCGAGAAGACATGAATGGTCGTGGCTATCTCTTCTGCAAGCGAGAGGTCATGGGTCGCGGTGATAATGGTCTTGCCCAGCTTATGCTGGTCGCGAATGAATTCGATCAACCAGGAGTGGCTGCGAGGATCGAGGCCCGCGCTGGGTTCATCCAGGAGCCAAACCTCCGGATCAAGGGTTAGAACAGAGGCGAGGGCAACGCGCCGTTTCTCGCCGCCAGAAAGGCGGTGTGGCGCCCGCTCACGAATCTTTTCGATTCGCAGTTCAACCAGAGCCGCGTCTACTCGGCGTCTCACCTCCGGCTGATCGAAACCCAATTGCAGCGGGGCGAACGCCAATTCATCGGTCACTGAGGATAGGAAGAGCTGCACGTCAGGATCCTGGAATACCAGCCCCACGCGCCGACGAAAAGCCAGGTTCGTTTTGGAATCCATCAACGCTGACTGCGTTAGCGGCTCGCCGAAGGCCCTGACGGTGCCTGCCGAGGGAAAGTACAGTCCGTCCAGAATCTTGAGGAGAGTGCTTTTGCCGCACCCGTTGGCGCCCACGATGACCGCACACTCGCGCGGTAGCAGCTCCAGGGCTACGCCCTCCAGGGCCTGCTGCCCGTCGGGATATGTGAAGCGAAGGTCGTGAACAGAAAACACCGGATCCGGGTTCATGCGGCTAGAGTCCTCGCGAGAGGTAGCGGCCGAACAACAGCGCGGCTGTGCTAAAGGCTGTTGCAACTACCAGGACCAGCCGGTCTCTGCCGGTTAGGTCGAGGTGCTCCAGCCCCAAGGCGGCACCCGTATAGCCGCGAGACAGCATGGCCAGGTAGACCTCGCCGCTGAGGCGAATGGACTTATCCAGCAGGGCACCCGCCGCCGCTCCGACGAGGCGCTGCCCGTCTGTCGTTGAAAGCCGTCCCACCAGCCTGCTCTCTCGAGATAGGAGCATGTCGCCGGTCGCGCGCAGGAGAAGATCAATGTACCTATGGGTCATGGCGAGCATCAACGCGAACGTACGGGGCAGGCCCAGGCTGTTCAGAGCCCTCAGAATATCATTCCAGGCAGTTGTGTAAACCAGGACCAATGCAAGGGTCAACGACGTGCTGACCCGAAGCAGCAGAAACAGGGCTGCTGCCGCGCCAGTCCTCGTAACTATCAGACCCAATGGAAGAATCGCCATCGCAGGCCCCGGGGTCAAGACCAGGGCCGGCAGGGCCAAGGGGATCGTGAAGAACGGCATCGCCAACCACACGCGACGCAGCAGCATCCAGGGGCTGACGGCAGAGCGCGCCGCCAGCACCAGTCCGGTGGCATATACGGCCACGATTATCCAAGCGCTGTGGGCGAAGCTGATGCTGAGAAGCAACTCCACAAGCGCAATGATTTTCACACGCGGATCCACACTCTGCAGAAGCCCGGCTCGCCCACTCAGCTCCTCCGCAAAGAGTCCTTGCTGGAGGGTCGACGCGATGCTGCGGAGCGTCGGCGCGAGGAACTGCCTGTGAGAGCGGGAGGCTCTGAGCGTGCCTTGAATCATGCGCCTGTCAGTTCGAGCATGGAGGGCGAATGTCCGTGGCAACTACCATGCCTAGTGCCCGTTGGAGCGGGCGGGATGGGTGGGCGCAAGCAAAGACGTGAACAGCCAGGTGAGCACTCCGACGACGACAACTCCAAGCGCGCCGGAGAGCATGTACCCGAGACTTGCGTTCCCGAGGGCGTGGACCTGGTAGTTGGCAAGCGGGGCTCCCCACAAACCGGGTAGTTGCTCCATACCAGCCGGGATGGATCCCAACCCGTGCTGGACCAGTTCCGCGCGTCCCCATTCGCCCCACGCAGTGCCGGGCGCGAGCAATCCCAGAGGTGAGGCGACCACCAGCACCGCGAGAACGATCACCAACCAGCGGAGCGTACGGCGCGAGCTTTCCCCGCGTCCCTCCGCCCTGATTTCTGCAGTATTCAAGATGGGCAAGTTGGTCCGCTGCAAGTACGCGATGACCAGCGCTGTTAGCAGACCCTCGATGATCGATGCGACCGCGGCGTGGGGCAGCACCATAGCGGGAATGGCGATACCCAGTGAATAGGGAGCGTAAAGTGGTGCACCATCCGGCGAATGAGAGAGCACTGGCTGGAGGCCAAACTCCACGCCGGCCAGCAGGGCGGCCAATGTCAGGCCCAGCCAGCCTCCTAGCGCAGCACCGATCACACGTCTGCAGGAGGTCGCGGAGGCGTTTCTGGTCAGCAAACCATACAGACCGGCAGCGACATAGGGCACAACAACTGCCATGTTGAAGCAATTCGCCCCCAGGGCGAGGATGCCGCCGTCTCCAAAGAACAGGGCCTGGATGATGAGGGCGATGGAGAGCGCAATAGTGGCAGCCGCTGGCCCCAGGATGATCCCCGCCAGCGCGGCACCAACGGCGTGCCCGCTCGTGCCGCCGGGGAGCGGAACATTGAACATCATGATCACAAATGAAAAGGCTGCAAGGAGCGCAATGAGAGGTATGTTGCGGGCATCCATATTGACGCGGATGCTGCGCATGCCCGCCGCCCAGAACGGCAAAACCAAAACGAACATCGCGGCCGAGAAGACCGGGCCAAGGTACCCATCCGGGATGTGCATAGCCGTAGTGGTCAGCCACAGAAGGGCAGCGCCGGCGTAGATTGAAAAATTGTGGAGATGGGCGAGTCGTTCTCTCATGTTTCCACGCTCACGCAGTGCCGGACTGCTTGCGACATTCCGGGCACAGGCCAGAAAGGCTGACGTGATCGTGGTCGATAGCATAACCACTTGCCCGCTCAAGCTTTCGATAGATCCCTGCCATGGTCGACTGCCGGAATGTTACCTGCGCCCCGCACCGGCGGCATACCAGATGATGGTGCTCGGCGGCCGCGAGCTCATAGGCCAGGTGTCCTCCAAGTCGACTGGTCTCCCACACGAGGCCGGTGTTCTTCAGAACCTGCAAGTTCCGGTACACCGTCGTGGGGGTGATTCCCGGTGAAAGCCGTCGCGCCCGGGCATACACTGCCGTCGGCTGCAGGTGTCCTGCAGAATCGTGGAGGACCTGCAGGATGGCTAGCCGCTGCGACGTCACCCGGAAGCCACGCGATCGGAGTTCGGGGGCATATTCGGAGGGGCGGGGCATGTGGCAATTTATTGCAAGAAGTTGCAATAACCTCGGTCAGTATACCATCGCGGCGCGGGAGGGGCCGGCGCCTTCTGGGTACGGAGATGGAAACGCTTCAAACGGGGTTGTTACGGCTCCCACTTGAATTGCATAATGGCGTAAAGGCGGGGTGTGCCGCCTGCATCATGCATGCCGAGAAGCCAGGTGTGCCAGTCCATATGTCCGAACGCCTCCGTTCCGGGGAAATACAGGGAATAGAAATCGATGCCGGCGTAGGGCCACAATGCCGTGTACGTGGTTCCCCCGACAAGAACCTGATCGCAGCCCAACACGTATTCGCGGTTTAGTACGTCCAGGAGATCCGGTACGAACAACTGCTTGAATGAGCCCAGGGTGGGCAGCCCGCTTCCGGGGGCATTTCCCCAGTTGAGGCTGAATGTCGATGCGAAAAGCGCGGCGGCATGGTCAGCGTCGTAGTTCACGACGCGCCCGTCCCGGAACAGCCGGGCGTCCATCCCATGCGTTGGGCTGATTAGAGACGCGAGCAGCTCCCCATCGGAATTCATGATGGCGGATCGGAACGTCGAGATCAGTGTACGAGGAGCCTCCGCCGAGCAGAAGCCGGAGCCATTCGCCGCGGGTGAGGGAACCATTCCCCCCGTGGGGACAACAGTTACTGCCGCTTCGCCCGTTGGATTCGACGACGGCGGCGCGGTCGAAGACTCGAGAGGCTTGACCCACGGAGTTGAAGTGGCGGGCGTTGATACAGCCGGTCGGAACAGCGAAAGCGTGCAGGCGACAAGGAGCAAAGGAGCCAGCGCCAGTGCCGGTTTGACCACAGAGTTGTACTTCATGGACCATCCTTTCTGGTCATCTTTCCCCCGGTTGGGCCTATTGTAATTCCATACCCGAGATGTCGCTCTGGACCTTGACAGTGAGGATGGTCAGACTATAATAGCGCCCAATATTGAAAAGGCAGTGACGAGGACGAGTAAGCGCTGAACGACGGTTCAGAGAGCAGGCGAAAGGTGAGAAGCCTGCCCGAGACGACGGCGCCGAATGGACCTCCGAGCCTCACGGCGAACGGACTAAAGTCCAAGTAACCACGACGGGTGCTCCCGTTATAGAGCTGGGGTATCGACCGGCAATGCCGGCCCGTACCTGAGGAGTGAGGCTGGCAGCTGTCCCCGATGCTTCATCGGGGATTTTCTGTCTTTTGCCGGCCTAAGCTGGGTGGCACCACGGACCGACGCGTTCGTCCCATGTCTGGGATGAACGCGTTTTCTATTCCGGAACCGGGTCTATGCCCGGGGCACCGAAATCCAAGAGCGAGTGCTTAGGCGTTGATAAGGAGATAACTATGGATCAAGAAACTGCAGGCAACGGCGAATCGACTCGTGAGGATTCGCGGCCACTGGAGCGAGAGGTTTTCGTTCGACAGGTTGACGATCGTTCACTCCCGGCTCTCCAGGTTCTGTCCCAACAGCAGGCGGCGGTCGACGCGGCAGCGCCGTCCCGCCTCTTCGTGCCCTAGGCATCTCGATGTACCTCCGCCGCACTTTCCACCCACCCTGAAGGACTAATGCCCTGCCGATGCATTTGGGGCGAAGCCCCGGATAGTCAAGCCTTTGTTCTTAAGCATACCCAGGAGGTTGCGATGTCCAAACAAACCAAGTTCCTCTTGAATGAAACCGATCTGCCGCGCAACTGGTACAACATCAACGCGGATAGCAAATTGCCGCCCACGCCGGTCTTGCGACCCGACACATTGGAACCGGTCACACCTGATTTCCTGTCTCTTCTGTTTCCAATGGAATTGATACTGCAGGAGATCTCGACCGAACGCTATATCCCCATCCCGGAAGAGGTCCGCGAGATCTACAAGCTCTACCGGCCAACACCGCTGGTAAGGGCGAGGCGCCTTGAGCAGGCGTTGGGCACCCCTGCGCATATCTACTACAAGAATGAGTCGGTCTCGCCGGCCGGTAGCCACAAGCCGAACACGGCCATTCCGCAGGCCTTCTTCAACAAGATGGCCGGGACGAAGGCGCTGACCACGGAGACCGGCGCCGGGCAGTGGGGCTCGGCCCTCTCCCTGGCCTGCAACTTCTTTGGGCTGGACCTTGAGGTCTACATGGTGAAGGTCTCGTACCAGCAGAAGCCCTATCGCCGAATAATGATGGAGACCTACGGAGCCACGGTTTTTGCCAGCCCAACCGACCGCACGAATTTCGGGCGCTCGATCCTGGCGGACACCCCAGAAAGCCCCGGTTCATTGGGGATAGCCATTTCGGAGGCGGTAGAAGCCGCGGCTACTTCAAATGGAAAGAAGAAATACAGCCTCGGATCCGTTCTCAACCACGTGCTCATGCACCAAACTGTGATCGGCGAAGAGGCTCTCAAACAAATGGATATGGCAAATGAATATCCTGATGTTGTGATCGGGTGCGTCGGAGGCGGATCCAACTTCGCCGGCATAGCCTATCCGTTTCTCCGCGAGAATCTGGTTAACGGCAGACGGACGCGGCTCCTGGCCGTAGAGCCGACGGCCGCGCCCTCGCTGACACGGGGCGTGTATACCTTCGACTATGGCGACACCGCACGGATGGCACCGGTCGTGAAGATGCACACACTGGGGCACAGCTTTGTTCCGCCCTCGATCCACGCCGGCGGCCTGCGATACCATGGCATGGCACCGAGCCTTTGTGCGCTCTACGACGCCGGTCTGGTGGAAGCTGTGGCGGTAAGGCAACTGGCTACGTTCGAGGCCGCCATTCAATTTGCGCGCTCTGAGGGCATTGTGCCTGCACCGGAATCAGCGCACGCCATCCGCGCTGCCATCGACGAGGCCCTGGACGCAAAGGCCAAGGGTGAGAAACGCGTGATCCTGTTCAATCTATCCGGCCACGGGAACTTCGACATGGGCGCGTACGAGGCTTATCTCGGTCGAAAGCTGGAAGACTACGACTATCCGGCAGAGGCTGTAAGAACTGCCATGGAGACGCTGCCGAAAGTGAGCCTTCCCGTCTAAGTCATAATGTGGATCCTCCGCAGCCGATTCTGAGCTGCGGAGGATGCCATTGACAGAATTGCTGCGTCATCGCACCATGTCATTTGGTGTCGGTAGCTTTCCGGTCCCACGAGCGAATGCCGCTGCAATGTTGCGGACAAGCCAGGCCATCATGGCGGTTCCAAACAGCGTGAAAGGCATATACCAGGCGAGGAAATTGGTGTGCGTATGGACGACTGCCTGGCCTTTGAAGAGGACGAACCAGGACACGGGCACCAAAAGCGCCAGCCAGGTAACGGCAATCAGCGCCCGTGACTTATCTTTGTTGGCGATGAGGTCCGGTCTTGTTCTCCGGAGAGGCAGATACGCGATGGTGGCCGCCGCAAATAGCCCGATCAAGCCCAGAAAGCTAAGCCTGATCCATCCTACGGCTGAATCCTGGACGGCATAGGTCCACAGCACATCCCACCAGGGGGTGGCCCGCACGGCTGCGGCGTAGTCCGGGAGCAATCGTGGATCCGCGAAGTAGGTGCGCCGGCCCAGAGTGGCAAGGATGTTTGCGAGAGCGCTGATGAAACCGCCTTCTGACGCCGCCAGCTGCCAGGCCAGCAAAAGAATCGAGAGGACCACGGCAGCCGCTATCCCGGCAAAGAGCAGGCCCGCCTGCCGAACAAAGCGTGATCCATCCCAGTGGTCGCGGATGGCGTAGTAAAAGAAGGGGATCACCGGCATCGATAGGGCGGCGATGATGAAGTCGTAGCCATTCATTACACACTTGAACAGAATGGCGGCGGACGCCAGGACGGCCGGACCAAAAACCCACGGCCGGTCCATACGTGATTGGCGCGCCAGCAACCATGCCATCAGCCCCAGGGGAAGAAACGATGCCCATATGAAGTAGAACATGTTATGCGCAAACAAGGTCAACCACGGCGAAAGCGCAGCGAGGAAACCGACAAAAACGGCGGTCACAACATCGAATTCTTCCGCAAGCCAGGCAATGAACAAGGCGAGGGTCAGTGCCATCATCAGCGCAAGCAAGGCCCGGAACACGCCCAGTTCAGATTTGGCAGCGAGCGGGCTCAACCCATGCAAGAGGCTGAAGAAAAAGGCTTGGCCGCCACTTGCCGACTTGTACAGTGAGTAGTACTGGAACACACCCCCCGAAAGAAACACGTCGTATTGGTGAGCATAGACAGGCTCGCTCAAGTCTTCGAGAGTAGCATCGCCCCGCCCCAGTAGTCCATTGTGTGAGAAGATGCCGTGATCACGCGACTCAACCATGCGAGCCATCACCAGACTCTCGCTGTCGTGTTGAAAGTTCACAAAATCGCTCTGAGGAACCACAGCCCAGGCATTGGCATAGAAACCAAGGAAAAGAACGAGCGTGGATAGAAGCGCGATGACCGCTGAATGACTTCGGCCGCGAACGGTAGGCTGTGCTGGGGACATTCTTGCTGTGTCGGAGGATCAGTGCGCGGCAGCTGTGGGGCGTGCCTGGAGGGCCAGCAGATCACGCAAGGCCACAAGCTGCGAAATGATAAAGATAAGCATCAATGGTTCAAGCCAGAACTTGAAACGCATGTTTTCGCCCTTATCCAGGAATATTGAGGCCGCCAAGATGTAGAGGGCCGGCAAAAGCAAGCCGATGCCGCTTCCCAGTGTTTTATGCTTCACGAGGCGTGCCACCCAAATTGCGAGGGCCATGAGCAGCAGGGTGGGGAGGACCGGCGCCGAGAAGACAACGTTGTAGGCGCTCGTCCAAGGCAGGTTGTCGACGATTACGTGCCCGTGGTCGTAGGTGCTTGTCGGCATGAAGTAGATGAGCGCGTTCTGAAGATAAGAACCAGCTAGCTGCGCCGGGGAAGTATGCCGGAATGCCTGCTTGAATCGATCCAGCAACTGGGTGTTCATTATGAGGTAATCGATGTTGTTGAAGTTGCGCTGACCGTTGATCTTTGTCTTGCTTGTCAGCACGCCGGGAAGGGAAGCCCTGACCAATGTTTGATGAGCCGCATCGTCTATAAAAGCCGTGTGGACCTCTGTCGAGACGCCTGCGCCGATGGAATTGGATAGGCTGATGCCCGTGAAGGACGTCGTGGAGAACAGGCCGAACATGAGCTGTTGTTTGACGAGATAGGTTCCACCAATCAGGAGGGTCGCGGCTAGAAAGCCCCAGATCCGCCGGGGTTGTGTGCCCATGAGATAAAGGCTGATCGCAAGCAGGAAGAAGGCAGGCCACTGAAACACCGAGCGCGTGAAGAACAGGGCAAGCGCCAACGCCGCGAAGGCCGCAACTGACGAGAAACTTCCGTTCTTCATCCTCCAAAGATAGTAGACGGCGCATGTCACCAGCAACGTGGAGAGCAATGTGCTATCCAGGAAAGTTGCGAAGAATATCGACGCTGGGTGGAGCAGCAAAAGCATGGAACCGGCGAGGGCGACCGGAACGCTATACTCTGCGAGCCAGGCGTACGTGACCGCAACGAGAAGCCCCAGGAGAATTGATCCCA
Organism: Anaerolineales bacterium; assembly: GCA_036524055.1. Lineage (GTDB taxonomy): Bacteria > Chloroflexota > Anaerolineae > Anaerolineales > Villigracilaceae > Fen-1038. The sequence continues at coordinate 45,415 of DATDCZ010000045.1, forward strand.
GCAGATAGAGCGACGAGTCCACGTGACGGAGAGCATCCTCATCGCTCAGCCCGCGCCAGGGCACGGCCAGCAGAGCGCGAATTCCGTCAAAGCCCGGGGGCTGGATGTGAATATTGAGCAGCGTCTGAATGGGGTCTTCCCGGAGGTACCTCAGGGACACGGTCTGCATCATGTCTTCGGAGGACCAACGGTGAAAATAGAGCCCGTTGATGGCCTGCGGCCGGATCCAGAGCTGAACACCCAGCGAATAGGCGATGGCCACGCAAAACACAAGCGCGCTCAGGCGGGAAAGCGGCCGATGCCGAGGCATGTGAGGATTCTATCCGAGCCGTGGAATGGCATGGAGCATCGGCTCACTTCGCGTGGGCCCCGATCCCTTAACGGGGACTGGAGCAGCTCGGCAGTCGCACTCGCCGCGGCTACTCTGATGAGTCGGCAAATGCGATGACAGCGATATGCTGATTCAGGAATTGCGGGTTGGAGCCTGAGGCCCCGTCTGTGCCGCCCGACGGCACTACCTGACCCAGCGTATACCCGCCGGCGATTGGAACGTCTGGCCCGAGGATATCCCTGATTGAGGCAATCTCGGCACCCGGGCTTGCCTCGAGCAGCATCTGCCATGCGATGTCGACGAGCACCAGCGCGAAGAAGGGCTTCACATTGCCGATTGATAGCAGCGCCTGTTGTGCGGCATTGGCTGCCGCCTGTTCGCACGCCGCCCGGCTTCCGACCAGGAGGTATGCATCGACGCCATCACGAACAGGCGCATTCATGCGGAAGCTGCCATCAGCCTCCACCCGGATGGGAGCACGAACGAGTAGGTGGTCGCCCTGTTCGATTCCCAGCGGGTAGAGGCGGGCAAGATAGTTCAGTGGGGGGAAGGCCCAATCCCGCGCCGGGTGTCCGAAGAGGTCTGCATATGTCTCGGATGCAGGGCGCCCGTTGAGGGTCCGCAGCCAAAAACCGCGCGAACGCGTGATCCGGAACTGACTTCCCACCGGATTCCATCCGTGCCCGTGCCCGAATCCGACACGGATCTTGCCGCGTAGGAACGCGGCGGCCAGGCTTCCCGAGCCGGCCTGGTTTCCAGCCAGTTGGTATGTTGAGCCCGTTTGGAGGTCGGTGCTGGACAGGGCTCCGAACACGGGCGTGGTCGCCATTTCCAGTGCACCGCAAAACTGCTCGGCATCACCGCTCAGTCCGTCGGCAAAGAAGACCACAGCACGATTTTCTGCCGGGGCCGCAGCCAACTGAGATACGCGCTGTGCTGTCTCCCGACCGGATTGGGAATACCCGGTGAAAAGTTGAGCATCCGCTTCCAGATCGCCGGCGAGCACTGCCAAAGTAACCGAATGGGGGTGATGGCCTGTCGTGGTGAGGCACGCCGGGGTGCTGAAGCCGATCATCGGGGTATCACCCAGCAGGCTGATTGCGCCGTTCAGCACATCCCGTGGCACGTAGTGATTCGATGCGAATAGGAAAGCCATTGCGGGGGTCGCCGTGCCAAGGGCATTGAGCGCCTGGTGAGCTGCCTGAAGGCCCGCCTCCCGCCCGTCTACAGCTTGTCCAACCCCAACGGCGGCTGTGACGGTCATGCCTCAACCTCTGCGATCGGAACTGTGAAGTTGAAGGTCGTCCCCTGGCGATACTCGCTCTCGAACCAGATCCGACCGCCCTGCATCTCGACCAGACTCCTCGTAATGTTCAATCCCAATCCCGCACCCGGAACCTCGCGAGCCTTCGGATCCTCCGAGCGGAAGAATTTCTGGAAGATGCGCTGCTGGTCTTCCGGGCTAATTCCAATACCGGTGTCCCTGACCCAAATTCGGATCACTCGCCGTGCGCCCTCCGGATCCCAGAGATTCGGAGTGATCTCAGCTCCAATGGTGAGCGTTCCGCCTTCAGGCGTGTACTTGTTGGCGTTACTGATCAGATTCGTCAGTACCTGACCCAGGCGGATCCTATCCGACCATACCTGCGGCAATCCGGTCGGGAGCTCGAGCTGAACAAGCTGCTTCTTGTCATCGATCTGACGCCGGGTGGAGCGGATGATTTCATCGATCAACTCAGCGAGGTCGACGGCTTTGAAGTCCAGACGCAGCCGGCCTGCCTCGATCTTCGAATTGTCGTTCAGGTCCGATACCAGCGTGGACATGCGCTCCGTGTTAGATCGTATGGTGCTGAGGAAGCCGGCCTGCATGTCATTTACCGCCCCCACGGCACCTGTGGCCAGAAGCTCGGTATAGCCTTTGATAGAGGTCATGGGATTCTTGAGTTCATGCGCCACGAGGGATACAAATTCGCTCTTGGCGATATTGGCGCGCTGGACCTCATCGTAGAGTTGTGCGTTCGAGATCGCAATTGCAGCATGATCGCTCAAGCGGCCGAGGAATCCAAGGTCTTCAGAAGCGGGCCCCGTACTCTCCAGCACCAAGAGGCCAATGACAGTGGCCTCGCGGCGAATGGGAATCACGACTTGATGGTCGGCCGAGGGCAGAAAACCCGCTGCCGTGGCGGCTTCGAAGCGTTCTCGCTGGGGCACGCCGCTCTCGATCGCGCTCTGGAATCCGGGCAGCGTGAGCTCAAGTGTTCGGTCAGCGGCCTCGCCGAGCGCACTACCGTAGCCCATTTCGGTGATGATGTGTAGTCGCCCTTCGTCCAAAAGCCCGATGAATCCGGCTTCGGCGTTCGATTGCCGGAGTGCCCATTCCAGCGTAATGCGCATCGCCCGTTCCATCTCAAGGCTGGCATTCAACTCGCGGTCGATACGCTGCATGACCGAGAGTTCCTCGACGCGATCTGCCAGCTCCTGGTCCGTCAGGGTGTAGAGACGGACATTTTCAAGGGCAACCGCTGCCTGGCCTGCAAAGGCCATCGCTAGCGTCTGGTCCTCCGGCACAAAGGGGGAGCCATCCCGGCGGTCCATGACCTCGAGGACGCCGCTGATCGAGTCTTGCAGCATAAGGGGAACCGCAAGACTGGTATGGGGGGCGAAACCTGCCGGGCCATGCTCCAGGAAGTAGGCTTCCGATCCCGGCTGGAGCGCATTGTCAACGGCGGGCCCGCGGCTGGCCGCGGCGCGGGCGGCGTTACCGACACCCGGCGGCATGATCTGCCCAACCAACTCGGCGGCCAAGGGGCCAGCCACGGCGGCTACCGTGAGATCAGTTGTGGACGGAGCGACGGCATAGAATGCACCCGCTGCACAGTCCAGGATACTCATCGCCCCTTCGACCACGCTCTGCCGCAGCATTTGCGGATCGCGCGTGGCGGCCAGCTGGCGGGTGACGTCATTTAGCTTAGCCAGTTGCGCGGCTCTCTTCTGCGTTTCCCCGAGCAACCGTGCTTTCACGATTGCGCCCGCAGTCTGATCCGCGATTGCCTGGAGAATGCTGAGCTGGGCTGGAGTGTAGGTAGCCCCCGGATCGCGGCTGCCAACGCTAATGGCGCCAATCGACTCTGCGCCTGCATTGAGAGGCACAGCCATCCAGGCAGTGATGCCCTGGGCGGCTGGTGCCACGCCGGCAGCCTGACATTCCCTCAAGTAATCACCCGTGATGATCGCTCGACCGCGCCGAACAACCTCCCGCGCCAGGCCGGAAGCTGCAGGCAGCGGAATGTTCTCCCGCGCGCTCAGACGTTCGTTGTTTTCAAGGGCAAATGCCAGGTAGTAGTAGTCCTGCTCGCGGCTGAGAAGTGTGATCTGGAAATGGGAAAGTGGCACGATCTGCGCTGTTTGGGTGTAGATCAACTCCAGCACATCGTCGAATGTGAGGGTGATGTTCACACCCTGGGCCACCCGCGTCAGGGCGTCCATCTCCTGGACTCGACGCTCCAGATTTTCCACGGTCTGTATACGACCGATGGCCATGGCGGCGTGTTCTGCCAGCTGCTCAAGAACGTTGATATCAGCGGGAGAGTAGAGCCCGCCGGAACGACGTGGACCAAGAACCATCAACCCTGCAAGACCTTCACGGCCCTCCAGGGGAATGATCAGTCGCGCATCCAGAATCGTCAGGCGGTTGTATTCGGGCTGGAGATCGGGCGGCAGCATTCTGTCGGCAAGGTCGAGACTCGAATGCTGACGTGCGACATACTGGGCCAACGGGCCGCGAGCAGCAAAATGGAGGTCGGTACTTGGCCGGTTGGTCTCGTCACGCAAGGCAGAAAACAGATCATTGACCGGATCGCGAACAAATATGTGCAGTGCCGTGGGATCGACTGCCGTCATGGCGGCCTGCCGGACGATACGGGAAATTGCGTCTAGGTTTGGAGCTCCAGAAAGGTGGTCCGTGAACACTTGCAGTGTTTCGTCCACGGCACGCGGCCCCCGGAACAGAGTCCGGTCAGTCAATCCTTGAAGACGTGTCCGCAGAGGCTGGAGCACCACAGCCAGCAGGAATGCAAGGATGGCGATCCAGATAGGATTGGCCTCAGGCATCGCCGTTCGCAAGACGAGGCTGAGGCCCGTCACAAGCAAGGCATACGCGCCGAGTATTACAAGGGAAAGAAGCAAATAGACAACGCCCCGACGCATCCAGCGATCCGTTCCGGCTACCGTAAATCGCAAGAGAGTGTATGCCAGTGTTCCAGGCACGACAACCAGAGTGAGGGCGAGATACGGTGCGAATGAAGACCCCGCCGGTCCCCGCAATAGCAGCCACACAAGGAGCGGTGCCGCGGCGACCAGTGTTGCGGCTGCGATGAGACGAGATTGGGCTCTGACGATGGCCGATTTCGCCATCAGCCCATGATAGGACACAACGATGAAATACACTAAGGCAGCCCCGGCGAGCCAGATGAACGGCAGACTGCCGCCCGCGCTGGATGCGACTTGCTGAACACCATCGATCCATGCCGGTACGCTGAACGCGGCTACCCCAATTGCGGCAAGGTAGATCGCCCAGCCGAGGAACGCAGATCGGCTCAACCTGGGCGATTCCTTGGGAAACACTATTGCGAGATCAAGGAAGGCGGCCCCGGAAAGCCCCAATCCGAAGATCCAAAGAGGTGTTAGCCTGAGTGTGCTCAGGGCATCGAACAGACCCGCCAAGACTATGGCCAGGGAGATCGAAAGCACTGCGACTGCGCGGCCTGCCCGGTCGCGCCGCGATGCAATCACCCACATTGCGACCGAGAGGCATATGAGGCTGGCCACGGCTGGGAGCACCACGTAGAAAAACTGATCCGCAAGCCGGTTTCTGGCCAGGATTAGGGATAGAACCAGGACCGCCGTTGCCACCAGGACGTAGGCAGCAACCACGCCAAGAATTACCCGGTCCAGCCGCGCGACGGGCGCAGGAAACCGAACCGACGTTTCGCCGATCTTTTGAGTGCTTTTGGTGGCCTCGATCAAATCAGACCTCGCCCCGTGTCAATGTCGCCAAAATTATACTGACTAACCAACGGGCGCAGCGTGGTGCTTTCATGACAGTCGGACCCCGTTCCGCCATGCAGGCGGAGCCGCCATGCAGCCTTTAGCCGGCTGTGAATCCGGCCCAAGTATCGACGAATCGCCCCGGAAGTACTGTCGGATTTGATCCGACGCTCGCCAGCCTTTTCACTTCTCGAGGTATTTTGGCGGTCTGCGGCGCGCCAGGCGCGGCTTGAAGGCCTTGGGCTATACTGCTGGATGGGGGACGAGCAGAAGCCCGCTTGAGATCTGAGCGCAACTCGCCGCTCGTTCCTCCATTTCAATGCATGACCGCGGCTGGAGTGAGGAATTGTCTACGGAGTGGCTTGAGATCAGCATGGCAGTCAATGGGGAACTGGCGGAAGCGGTAGCGGAAGTCCTTTCCCGCTATTGCCCCAACGGCGTGACCATGGAGCAGGGAATCCGCTACCTCGATGACGAAGACGCTGGGACGCCCGACGGCCCCATCACGGTTCGCGCGTTCCTCCCCGCGGATGGCAGCCAGGATGAGACCAGAGCAAGAATCGAGGAAGCGCTGCATTACCTCGGCATGATTCAGCCGCTCCCGCCTCCAGGTTTCCGCACCATTGCAGATCAGAACTGGATGGCCGCCTGGCGAAAGCAGTATCGCCCCATTTCCATTGGACGGAGGCTTACCGTGCTGCCAGCCTGGATGGAACTGGAAAATCCGTCGAGAACCGCCGTCAAGATTGATCCTGGGATGGCCTTCGGAACGGGGACGCACCCGAGCACCCAACTCTGCCTGGAGTTCCTTGACGATATTTTCGCAGACGCTATTCCTCCCAAGAAGGATTCATCCCGTGATGCTCTGATCGATGTGGGTTGCGGCTCAGGCATACTATCGATCGCGGCGTTGAAACTGGGAGTGAGATCCGTCCTCGCCGTGGATGTTGACGCTGTAGCGCTCCAGAACACGCGCGAGAACGCAGAGCTGAACCACATCGAGGCAGGGCTTGAGCTCGGGGTCGGCTCTGTCCGCGAGATCCTCGAGGGCAATTTCCGGGTCCGCAGTGCGCCCGTGGTCGTGGCAAATATCCTGGCGCCCGTGATCATCCGGCTCTTCGATGATGGACTGGCAGATCTCTTGCTGCCGGGCGGCATCATGATCCTTGCCGGGATCCTTGAGACGCAAGCGGACGGCGTTGAAGCCGCTGCACGACGAGCAGGGCTTATGCTCCAGGAGAAACGGAGCAAAGGCGAATGGATCGCACTCTCGGTGGCTTGGCCGAATAAGCGTAAGAGCGTGTAATCGGACTGTTCTCATCCAATTGAGTGATAGACTCGGGCGTCGGACGATACGCCAAGCGGCCCTGGCGGTCGAACCCTTTTGGCTGCGGCACCGCGCAACGGCGCTCACTGACAAACGGTTCGGTACGCCTGCTAGCCGCAAACAACATCTGAGGAGAGAGAGCATGCGAAGCAATTACCGAATCCCAATGATTCTGGCCATGGCTGCGGCGGCCGGTCTGGCGTGTGGCCTTAGTTCGGTGGTCCCATCCATTCCGGGAATTTCAGCTGAGGTGCCGGCCGCGGCCGCGCCCCTGCTCGCCGATGATTTCTCTGATAGCGACAGTGGCTGGGGCACCGGTACCGACAGCGACAGCGGCGTAGAGTATGAAGGCGGCGTACTGCGCATGAAAGCGTTCCGCGATTACTTTTTCACTTGGAGCACACCGGATGACCAGGACTATGAGGGTGTTCATGTGGAGGTCACCGCAAACAATGAGAGTGGAGACACCCGCCTGGGGTTCGGCGTAATCTGCGATCAACAGGTTCTGGATTCATCCTTCCACTACCTCGCGGTCACAACTGAGGGTGAGTATGCCATCGCGCGCGCAGAGCTCGGCAAGGACGATGTCTTCCTCACGAACAATGATGATTGGGCCACGTCGGACGTGATCGCGGTCGGCGCACCTTCCTATCGTGTGGGAGCGGATTGCCGTGAAGGTGTTCTTACGTTGTATGTGAATGGCAAAGAAGTCGATTCTGTAACGGATCCCACCTATACACAGGGCGGCGTGGGACTCTTCCTGTGGAGCGCCCAGGACGCCTCTGGCACCATCAGCTATGACGACTTCATCATGACGAAAGCAAAATAGCGCGGACGTACATTAGCGACCAACGGCGCCTCGCTCCGAGGCGCCGTTATCTTCTCCGCAACTGATGGTACATTGACCTTTTGTGCTATGATTCAATCTCGATGAATCGCAGAAAACTGACCTACTATCTGCTACTGAATGTATTTGTCTCGGCCTGCGTCACATCTGCGATCCTGTATTGGTACGACCGCAACTATCGGGCCGTTACCCTTCCGCAGCCGCCTGCAACCGCACCCGCCGCAGTCCCTGTGGGCACCACCTCGGCGGCGAGCGTTCCTGAAGGGGCCGTCCAGATCGTAAGCGTGATCGGGGCGGGCAACTTGCAGGCCGAGGCCGTGGTTGTGAAGTACGCGGGGGCTGGGGAGCTGGATCTCACCGGCTGGCACCTCAAGGACTCCGTGGGGCACACGTATACATTTCCGCCGTTCAAGCTCTTCCAGGACGGAGCGGTGCAGGTGCACACGGCTGTGGGCAACAACACGGCTATCGATCTCTTCTGGGGGCAGCGCCAGGCGGTGTGGCAGTCCGGTCAGGCCGTGCTTTTGACCACTCCCAATGGCGATGTCCAGGATAGTTACCCGGTTCCATGAGTTGGGCCGGCCCGCAATGCCGCGCATAGGAAGTCCCTTATGAGTCAGGCGCTCTATCGCAAATATCGGCCGAAGGCTTGGGACGAGGTTGTCGGTCAGGAGCATGTCGTCCGGACGCTCAAGAACGCGATTGCAGCCGATCGAATCGGGCATGCATATCTGTTCGCCGGGCCCCGCGGTACTGGCAAGACGACGCTGGCTCGCATCCTGGCGAAGGCAGTGAACTGCCTGGCCGCGGAGGTCACGGCGCGTCCGTGCAATCAGTGCGATCACTGCAGGGCAATCAACGAATACCGGTTCCTGGACCTAATCGAAATGGATGGGGCATCCAACAATGGCGTGGAGAACATCCGGGAACTCCGTGACAAGATCGGATTCACCCCGTCCCAGGGGCGCTTCCGGGTCTACATCATCGATGAAGTCCACATGTTGTCGAGCGGAGCATTCAACGCTCTGCTGAAGACCCTGGAGGAACCGCCGGCACATGCGATCTTCATCCTCGCAACGACAGAGATCGACAAGATTCCCGCTACCGTGTTGTCGCGCTGCCAGCGTCACGAGTTTCGAAGGGTGCCGTTGGACGAAATCGTCGCGAACCTCAGGGGCATCGTTACAAGTGAAGGCTGGCAGGCGGACGAGGAGGCGCTCGTCCTGATTGCGCGGCAGGCGACCGGCTCGATCCGAGATGCGCAATCGCTCCTGGATCAGCTGGCCTCGGCGCAATCGAAGATCACACTCGAAGCAGCTCAGCCGGTCCTCGGCACGGCAACCAGCCAGGCCGTGCTGACGATATTCGATGCCATCCAGAAGCCTTCTCCGGCCGCAGCCATGGACGAACTCCGGCGCCTGCTCGACTCGGGCGTGGATCCTCGCACGCTGGCGCGACAGATCATAGAGTACTTGCGCGGCCTGATGTTGACGCAAATGGGGAATGCCGCGCAGCTGGAGGTTACGAAAGAGGTACGCGAGAAAATGCGCGGCCACGCGGCCGCATTCAGCAGCGGGAAGGTTATGGGCATGCTGCGTGCCTTCAACGCCGCGGCGGCCGATACGCGTGGCGGCTGGCAACCCTCGTTGGGGCTTGAACTTGCCCTGGCGGAGTGTCTGAGTGCTGGCAGTGCCGGCGACAGCAAGGCGGAGCACGGGTCCAGCGGAGGCAATCTTGGTGGAAGTGGACCTCCGAGACCGGAGAAGCGTCCGGTGACGCCAAACAACAATTCTGCGAGAGTCACCGAGACAGCATTGCCACCGAACGTGCTGTATCAGACTGCTGCCGTTGAACCGGCCCGCGCACTTGCTGGTGAGATCGAGCATGTGGAGAACCCGAGTCCCACCCCGATTGGCTCTGAGGTCCCGAGCATCGACCTGAGCCAGGTTACGACGGCCTGGAAGGAGATCCGCGGGGCGCTGAAGCGTACGCACCCCGCGGTCGATGGCCTGCTTAACTCATGCAAGCCGGTCGAAGTGCAGAAGGACATCCTCATACTTGGATTTCAATCTGAGGCCGTCCGAGCACTCATGGATCGGCCCGAGAACCTTCAGGCTGCCAGCAAAGCCATCGAGACCGTTGTGGGCAAACCCGTGCGTATTCGCTGTGTGGTCATCAACGCACGCGGTAAGGTTCCCCCGAATATTCCGCAGGATGGCATGGTGGCAACCGCCCTAAATCAAGGCGGCAAGATCGTCGACGTTCAGGAATAGGGGAGAGGACCCAAAATGGCAAAAGGCTTCAGCCGCCCCGCAGGCGGTGCGGGCGGCGGAATGATGGAGCAGATCCAGAGATTGCAGCAGCAGCTGGCTGAGGCACAAGCCAGGCTTGCCGAGGAAACGGTCAGCGCCACAGCCGGTGGTGGCGCCGTCAAGGTGACTATGACGGGAGACCAGAAGTGCCGTTCGGTTGAGATTTCGCCGGAGGCAGTTGCGCAATCAGATCCGGAAATGCTTCAGGATCTTGTGCTAACCGCCGTAAACGCGGCACTGGAGAAAGCTCGGGCTCTCGCGGCGGAACGACTTGGCCCGCTTGCAGGCGGACTCCCGCTCTAGCCCCGTCGCGGTAGCCTGGCAGCACTCGACCAAAGAAAGCGGCATGACGCATGCCTTTACCCGATCCCATTCAGAAGTTGATCAGCGCCCTGGAACGCCTCCCCGGAATTGGGCCGAAGTCGGCCTCGCGCTTGGCGTTCTATTTCCTCCGGGCGCCCGAGGAGGTTTCCCTCGATCTGGCGGATGCCCTCGGGGGGCTCAAGTCTCGAACGGCCCTATGCCAGGAATGCTTCAATATCACGATGGCGGGCAGGACCCGGTGCGAGATCTGTGACGACGCCAAGCGCGATCCCGGCATCATCTGCGTGGTCGAGGAGCCATTGGACGTCCTCGCGCTCGAGCGCGTGGGGATGTACTCCGGGCGGTTTCATGTCCTCCATGGCGTGCTCTCGCCGATAGAGGGCATCGGCCCGGATGACGTCCGCATCCGCCCTCTGCTGGACCGCGTATCCAGAGGCGGCGTGCGGGAGGTCATCCTGGCAACCAATCCCAGCATGGAAGGTGACGCGACCGCCCTGTACCTTCAGCAGCAACTTCGTCCCCTCGGAGTGCAGATAACGCGTCTTGCGCGCGGCTTGCCTGTCGGCGGAGACCTCGAATATGCCGATCAGAGCACGCTGCTCAGGGCGCTCTCGGGCCGGCGGGAAATGGATTAGTGGACGGCGCGGCCGCCGCCAGCCAGTCGGGCCAGACAGCGGGAGGCAGCTGTCTGGAGGCAGCTGTCTTCGTATTAAGGGGCTTTCGTGAGTTGGGGGGCCAAGTCTGCTCGTCGGCCGGATTATACATTGCAGGTGTTTATGCCCAGTTTCTCGATGCTGGCAGGCGCGTGCGGGCTCGCGGCTGGAAAGTTGGCCCGGCTGCCCAGACCGAACGGCTGGTGCAAGCGCTGCCGAAGCCAGGGCGCTGCCATGCAACTGCGGGGTCTGGCGACCGAAAAACCGCCATATGTTTCAGTGCCGGCAAAGGCAGCGGGCCCCCTTGGGGACGCACGATTTATTAAGGGAAGCAGAAGCCGATTCCCCTTGACAAACATGGCAGGGGGCGTATAATGACCCCTCGCCAGTACCTATCAACCGATCTTGTCCCCTGACAGATCGATGAAAACCGATCAGTAGGTTCCCGGTCAGAGACACAAGCCGCAAGGCTTTGCAGTCTGACGAGCCGATGCGCAAGGAGCATCGGTGTTTTCGTCTGTTAGAGGGACTTGACAGGCGAGCAGGCGGACACTGGCGTACCCGCCTCAACACAGCACCTTAACAACTGAAGAGTGATAGGAAGCAACACAAACCTGTCAATCCAGCAGAATCCGTGTGACTTTACACTCGAAAGAGTGGAAATTCTGGCGGAGAGTTTGATCCTGGCTCAGGATGAACGCTGGCGGCGTGCCTAATACATGCAAGTCGAGCGAATGGATTAAGAGCTTGCTCTTATGAAGTTAGCGGCGGACGGGTGAGTAACACGTGGGTAACCTGCCCATAAGACTGGGATAACTCCGGGAAACCGGGGCTAATACCGGATAACATTTTGAACCGCATGGTTCGAAATTGAAAGGCGGCTTCGGCTGTCACTTATGGATGGACCCGCGTCGCATTAGCTAGTTGGTGAGGTAACGGCTCACCAAGGCAACGATGCGTAGCCGACCTGAGAGGGTGATCGGCCACACTGGGACTGAGACACGGCCCAGACTCCTACGGGAGGCAGCAGTAGGGAATCTTCCGCAATGGACGAAAGTCTGACGGAGCAACGCCGCGTGAGTGATGAAGGCTTTCGGGTCGTAAAACTCTGTTGTTAGGGAAGAACAAGTGCTAGTTGAATAAGCTGGCACCTTGACGGTACCTAACCAGAAAGCCACGGCTAACTACGTGCCAGCAGCCGCGGTAATACGTAGGTGGCAAGCGTTATCCGGAATTATTGGGCGTAAAGCGCGCGCAGGTGGTTTCTTAAGTCTGATGTGAAAGCCCACGGCTCAACCGTGGAGGGTCATTGGAAACTGGGAGACTTGAGTGCAGAAGAGGAAAGTGGAATTCCATGTGTAGCGGTGAAATGCGTAGAGATATGGAGGAACACCAGTGGCGAAGGCGACTTTCTGGTCTGTAACTGACACTGAGGCGCGAAAGCGTGGGGAGCAAACAGGATTAGATACCCTGGTAGTCCACGCCGTAAACGATGAGTGCTAAGTGTTAGAGGGTTTCCGCCCTTTAGTGCTGAAGTTAACGCATTAAGCACTCCGCCTGGGGAGTACGGCCGCAAGGCTGAAACTCAAAGGAATTGACGGGGGCCCGCACAAGCGGTGGAGCATGTGGTTTAATTCGAAGCAACGCGAAGAACCTTACCAGGTCTTGACATCCTCTGAAAACCCTAGAGATAGGGCTTCTCCTTCGGGAGCAGAGTGACAGGTGGTGCATGGTTGTCGTCAGCTCGTGTCGTGAGATGTTGGGTTAAGTCCCGCAACGAGCGCAACCCTTGATCTTAGTTGCCATCATTAAGTTGGGCACTCTAAGGTGACTGCCGGTGACAAACCGGAGGAAGGTGGGGATGACGTCAAATCATCATGCCCCTTATGACCTGGGCTACACACGTGCTACAATGGACGGTACAAAGAGCTGCAAGACCGCGAGGTGGAGCTAATCTCATAAAACCGTTCTCAGTTCGGATTGTAGGCTGCAACTCGCCTACATGAAGCCGGAATCGCTAGTAATCGCGGATCAGCATGCCGCGGTGAATACGTTCCCGGGCCTTGTACACACCGCCCGTCACACCACGAGAGTTTGTAACACCCGAAGTCGGTGGGGTAACCTTTTTGGAGCCAGCCGCCTAAGGTGGGACAGATGATTGGGGTGAAGTCGTAACAAGGTAGCCGTATCGGAAGGTGCGGCTGGATCACCTCCTTTCTATGGAGAATTGATGAACGCTGTTCATCAATAAAGTTTCCGTGTTTCGTTTTGTTCAGTTTTGAGAGAACTATCTCTCATATATAAATGTATGTTCTTTGAAAACTAGATAACAGTGTAGCTCATATTTTTTAATTTTTAGTTTGGTTAAGTTAGAAAGGGCGCACGGTGGATGCCTTGACACTAGGAGTCGATGAAGGACGGGACTAACGCCGATATGCTTCGGGGAGCTGTAAGTAAGCTTTGATCCGAAGATTTCCGAATGGGGAAACCCACCATACGTAATGGTATGGTATCCTTATCTGAATACATAGGGTAAGGAAGACAGACCCAGGGAACTGAAACATCTAAGTACCTGGAGGAAGAGAAAGCAAATGCGATTTCCTGAGTAGCGGCGAGCGAAACGGAACATAGCCCAAACCAAGAGGCTTGCCTCTTGGGGTTGTAGGACATTCTATACGGAGTTACAAAGGAACGAGGTAGACGAAGCGACCTGGAAAGGTCCGTCGTAGAGGGTAACAACCCCGTAGTCGAAACTTCGTTCTCTCTTGAATGTATCCTGAGTACGGCGGAACACGTGAAATTCCGTCGGAATCTGGGAGGACCATCTCCCAAGGCTAAATACTCCCTAGTGATCGATAGTGAACCAGTACCGTGAGGGAAAGGTGAAAAGCACCCCGGAAGGGGAGTGAAAGAGATCCTGAAACCGTGTGCCTACAAATAGTCAGAGCCCGTTAACGGGTGATGGCGTGCCTTTTGTAGAATGAACCGGCGAGTTACGATCCCGTGCGAGGTTAAGCTGAAGAGGCGGAGCCGCAGCGAAAGCGAGTCTGAATAGGGCGTTTAGTACGTGGTCGTAGACCCGAAACCAGGTGATCTACCCATGTCCAGGGTGAAGTTCAGGTAACACTGAATGGAGGCCCGAACCCACGCACGTTGAAAAGTGCGGGGATGAGGTGTGGGTAGCGGAGAAATTCCAATCGAACCTGGAGATAGCTGGTTCTCCCCGAAATAGCTTTAGGGCTAGCCTTAAGTGTAAGAGTCTTGGAGGTAGAGCACTGATTGGACTAGGGGTCCTCATCGGATTACCGAATTCAGTCAAACTCCGAATGCCAATGACTTATCCTTAGGAGTCAGACTGCGAGTGATAAGATCCGTAGTCAAAAGGGAAACAGCCCAGACCGCCAGCTAAGGTCCCAAAGTGTGTATTAAGTGGAAAAGGATGTGGAGTTGCTTAGACAACTAGGATGTTGGCTTAGAAGCAGCCACCATTTAAAGAGTGCGTAATAGCTCACTAGTCGAGTGACTCTGCGCCGAAAATGTACCGGGGCTAAATACACCACCGAAGCTGCGGATTGATACCGAATGGTATCAGTGGTAGGGGAGCGTTCTAAGGACAGTGAAGTCAGACCGTAAGGACTGGTGGAGTGCTTAGAAGTTCGTGTTGGATCTCAAGCAGCCTGCTTGCCCCAGGGGCTGAAATGAAGCGCCCCGCATTAAGCGGGGCATCTCCATGAGTTTTGTTAGTGTTGTGTCGTGTAGGGTTGTGGTGTGATGTTCGGTGCAGTGTGGTGTCGTGTTGTGGTGTGATGCCTTACCTTGCCTTTCCGAGCCTTGCCGGGCCATGACATGCCTATCCGTGTCCAGCCTTGCCGGGAAATTCTTTCATGAGTGAGTCTCGCGAAATTTTCTAATAGCGTTTAACTTGCGCCGGGCATACTGACGGGTTCTTGGAAACTGGTCCTCAACCAAAAGCATCCGCTTAGCTCCGTTTCTTGGCCCCTGAGTACATTCCCAAAAGTCGCTGCGCCCAAGCGCTTGATCACTCTGTCATCTAGCTTTATTGCCATGACGCGCAATGTAACGACTGAACTCTTGGCGTCTGTCGCTCACGTTGTGATTGCGTTGTCCCTTTCTGACTGACATCTCCCAAGAACTCAGAGACCCTGGATAAACACTCGGAGTTCGACAGTCACCATTGCCGAATGCCCATCAATTCGTATGATGGCCAATATGATGCCAACACCGGTATCGGCAGTTCGGCAAGCGATCAAGTCGGGGGACGCGCGGGCGTTGGAGACTCTCTTCCAGGACGGGGTGGATGTTGAGTGCCGCCTGGAACACCGGTGGACTCCTATGCATCTGGCCGCGAAGCACGGGCAGTTGGAAATGGCCTCTTTGCTGTTGGCCCACGGAGCACAAATCAACGCGGAGACGAACGGGCGGCAAACCCCACTCGACCCGACTGAACGGTTTCAACAGCAGGCAATGACTAAATTCCTTTCTG
>DATDCZ010000046.1:0-3686 GCA_036524055.1 Anaerolineales bacterium
TGCAGGCCGTTCAACAGAATCGGCCGGCCAAAGAGGTAGACACCGGCTGCAGCCGCGAGCACCAAGAGGAGCACGATCGTGAAGCAGGCAAAGCGTCTTGGAGACATGATCGACTAAGTCCCTTTGGCCGCGAATCAGTGAGGAATGATGGGAGTTTTGGTCGGCGTGTGGATAATCACAGGCGGCGGTGGGGCGCCTCCACCGCACGGGGCAAATGTGACATCAGAAAGGACCCGGGTCCTGGTCTTTGTCCCGCCTGACTTGTCCTGGATCACAGCCTGGTACTCGAACCAACCGTCATCCAGGGAATTCAGGGTGGCAAGGCCGAAATCCGAGGTGGGGTTGACGGTGACGCGGTAATTGTCGCCGCCGATGGGCGTCATGGCCTTTGAGTTGAAGTCCGTATGATCCCCATCGTATGACTCCAGCCGGTAGAAGAGCACGACCACGGTGATGCCGGCCGGCTCAACCGCGCGCACGTCGATAGTGACCTGCGTATCCCCGCAGCGCCCGCCGTAGACCAGCGAGTTCGTGGAGATACCGGTGAATTCAATCGAAGCCGGCCCGGTCACGGGAAGCGCGGTCGGCGTGAAAGTTGGAGTGAAGGTCGGAGTGATAAAGGGGACGGGCGTGAAGGTTGCCGTCGGCGGGACAGCCGGCGAAGGCGTGAGGCCGCCCTCGATGATCACAGTGGTGTTGGCCGGCGCGCTCCACGCCCCGCCCGTTGACTGCGACCGCAGCGTAAGGTTGTACGTGCCGGGCTGATCAGGCACCCACGTGTGCGAAAGGGTTACGAGCGGATCGCTGGTGTTGGGACTGGGCAGGCTGCTGGCAGCGCCATTGATCGAGAATTCGAAGGCGACAATGCCACTCGGGCTGCCACCATGCGCGGTGATCTGGACGGGGCCCAGCGGATAATGCGTGCCCGGCTTGGGTGCGTCAAACCATGCTTGTGGAGTACCGGAGGAAGAGGGGGCAGCCTGCAAATTGCAGCCGGCGAGCACAACGCCCGCCAGGATGAATGAAGCCACAGTTTTGCCGCCGAATCTGCTGCGCATGGCACTCCCATTTGAAGGTGGCGACAGTGGGCTTCGGCGAAGCTGCAATGCAGACGTTGGTAATCAATATAGTAGCATTTAAGTAGAGCAGAGTCAACTTAGTGAAATCGCGGACATGCCAGTGGTTGCGTGCAGGGGCCTCCTCTCCGGAGCGCGTGAAGATCCGTAAGCCACAGCGCAGGCGGCATGCGAGGAATTGGACACCGGCGGCCTATTTGCATTGACAGCGCGGGGATTAAGCCTATAATGCCCACCAGCATTGTCCAGGTATAAACCAGGTGGGAGTTGCAGGCAGATCTCCTGGACAGCGGCTCAAGGTTGCCAGCTGTCGCACGTGGAAAAGCATTTCGCGGTCGGTTATCAGTGTTCGCGCGCGTATTGAATCAATTGATTCGAAACAATTACGCCCGCGACGGAAACGTGGACGCGAACCATGCTGTCCTACAATGCGTTTCGGCGGGCGCTCATCGCCATAGGAGCACCAAGCACTCCGTGACTGACTGCAGCGCTTCGACCAAGCATGCAGGAAGAAGTGCCAAAGGTCAGGAGGAGGAACGATGAGAACGCGTCCATATGCTCTGATCATCTTGCTGGGAGTCGCGTTAGCGACCGCATCCGCGGCAGTTTTGACCACGGCAGCACTGGCGGAGTGCAGGGATCCCGACGGAAACGTCGTGCCTTGCGACAAGGAGAGCCGAACAACGAGGGCAACCGCGACTGAACCCCCGACTGCGACGGCGCTCCCCACACCCACCGAGCCCCCAACGCCAACTGCCGTGGCGGCGGCCTGCGTGACGCCGGATGCGGATCAGCTGGCGATGCTGTGCGCAAGTCTGCCTGCGGCGGGCGGCAGCAGCACCATTCCCGGTGCTGTCGATTCGTCTCCCCAAGTCCCCTCGCCGCCCCCAATTTCCCCGCTGCTCATCGGCGCGCTGGGTCTCGGGCTGGGCGTCGTCATTGGACTCGGGCTGCCCGCGATCCAGAGGGGTATGGCTGGCAGCGGCGGCCGAGCAGGCCGCGCCTACCCTCCCGATCCCGGTTTCGGAGCCGGTCACAAGGTCCAAACCGGTGCGACCGGAGGATTCGGCGACGGATTCACGAAGCTGCAGGACGAGGCTGCGCAAAAGGTAGCTCCGTCCTTGCAGATGAATCCTGGCCCACCTGAAGGCTCGGAGCATTTCTCCAAGATCGAGGGGCCAGAGTCCGAGACCTCGGTCAATCCAGGGCCGCCCGATGGCTCAACACATTTCGCCAAGATCGAGGGTCAGGCCGCGCAGAAGGTGACTCCCTCCCTGAAGACGAATCCTGGCCCGCCTGAAGGCTCGGAGACTTTCTCCAAGATCGAGGGGCCAGGCTCCGAGACGTCAGTGAGTCCTGGGCCCCCAAATGATCCGGACATCGATACCAACTATGCCAAGTAGAGAGCCGATTCTCCCGTGGCACTGGTAACGGACCGGATCGACGGGAGTGCAAGGCGGATGGCAGAGACCGTGCTGCCATCCGCCGCTGCAATTCCATCTTTCCGGGAACTTGACCCCCGCGAGCTTGTTGGGGTCCTGAACCGCAGTGGGTATGGTGCCACGCAGGAACTGCGGTTTTCGCGCGGGCCCGCTTCGCTCGAAGACTCGCCCGGATACCTGCTTCCCCTCCGGCGTCTATTCTGGCGCGGAGAGCTGCTCTCAACCAACGAGGCAGCAGGGGCGCTGACGCCGCTTAATATTGCGGCGCTTGTGGAGGCGGGTGTGTTAAAAGAGGAGCATGGCGGCGTAAGAGCCCTGTTCCAAATCCAGGTTTACGATGGACTGTACTTCATCGTGGATTTCATGCCGGAAGACCACCCCACAGATGTGGTTCTGCCGATCGGGCCATCCAGCAAGTACCTGGCCGAGATCACGATCCGCAAGCCGGTTGACTCGGCGCTCGACCTCGGCTGCGGCTGCGGCATCCAGGCCCTGTTGATGTCGCGTCACGCCCGGCAGGTGGCGGCAACAGACATCAATCCGCGCGCAGTAGAGCTGACGCGTTTGAACGCGGCGCTTAACGGCATCATGAATGTGGAAACACTGCTGGGCAGCTACTTCGAGCCCGTGGCCGGACGGACCTTCGATTTGCTTGTGGCGAACCTGCCCTACGTGATCACGCCCGAGACCCGGTACATTTACCGCGATACGGGCCAGGCAGACGACCAGTCCATCCGTCGCAATGTTGAACAGGCGGCGCTGCACCTCAGGGAAGGCGGGTTCGCCCAGATCATGCTCAATTGGATCCACGCGGCGAGCGAGGCCTGGTGGCGGCCGATCGAGAACTGGACGCGGCAGCGGAATGTGGATGGCTGGCTGCTCTATTCGCATTCGCAGACCCCGGAACAATACACCAAACAATGGCTGATGATCGACGAGGCCCGGCAGCCGGAGGAGTACGCAAGCGCAACACGTGCCTGGCTAACCTGGTACAAGCAGCAACATATCGAACGCGTGGGATTTGGAGTACTGAATCTCCGGCGCCGCAGTGCGCCAAACAACTGGCGCTGCTCCGTCCATGTCAGCAAGACCGCCGACGAGCCGCTGGGCAAACATGTACAGCACTTGTTCAGCGCGCAAGATCAGCTGGCGGGGGTCGGCGCCCCAG
>DATDCZ010000047.1:0-37699 GCA_036524055.1 Anaerolineales bacterium
CGACCGTGCGTCACACGATCGGTGCTGAGGCGCGTGCTCGCGTAAGAGAAGCCTACACCATCGACATAATGTGCGAGAAGTACGCTGCCCTCATGCACAATTTGCTGGAAAGATCTGGACGCCATTTCACGGCGAAGCGAAACCGGCCCAAACTATGAGAACAAGGATGCAGGCCGTTGCCCGCGCCGCTGCGATATTGGCTGCCGGCGTCTTCCTGTACAGGGCCGTGCATGAGTTCTACAACATCGCATGGGGCACCGGGGCATGGTACGGGGAGATTTCTCTGAAATGGGCGGTCGCACTGATTATCTTTGTGGCGGCCTGTATTCTCGCTTTCGTCGGCTGGATCAGGTTCGTCCGCCGAGCAGAGCCGCAGGGCCGCGCCAGCGGGGCAGGCAAGGTGCCGAAATGGCTGGGGTGGTTCCTGATCATCGCGGGATTGGCATTTCCCGTCGGCATTCTGCAATACACGCCCTGGGGGATTGTGATGGAGGGGCCGTACCTGCGCATTCTACTTTGGGCGATCTGTGCGGCCTTGGTGTTCGTTGGGAGGGGATGGACAAGTGGGACACTTTGGCTTCCGAATGACGCATTAGCGGCCGTCTTGCTTTCCGGTTCTGTCCTGGTAATCGGATCTGCCCTCACGGAGATCACGGATTTCCCATTCTCACTCGGATGGTCCGAGGGGAACCGACTGTGGGACTACTCCCTGCTATTTGGCCGACACCTGTATTCCTTCGATCCAGGCCACGAGCCAATCGCGTATCTGGACTTTGGCCGGCAGTTGCTTGGCGGTCTCCCATTCTTGTTGCCCAGGGTCTCAATCCTCGGGGAAAGGCTCTGGCTGGCCATTCTGTCACTTGTACCGTACCTCCTGGTCTCAGTGCTAGCTTTTCGGCCGGACCGAAGCCACGCCTCACAGGATTGGATGCTGGCAGGACTTTTCGGATTCATTTATCTGACTCAAGGCCCAATCCACGCCCCCCTGCTAATTTGCGCGGCAATGGTGGCACTTGCCTGGAGGTTGCGGCTCTCGTGGGGAGTGCCGCTGCTTATCATGGCGGGTTACTTTGCAGAGATCAGCCGCTTCACCTGGATGTTCGCGCCGTCAATTTGGATTCTCATGCTGGAGGTGGGCCGCACCCGACGGGGGGAGCGCCCACCGTCCCGCATTTCATGGACTCGGGCCATCGCTCTTGGCACCTCTGGGCTGGTTGGCGCGGTAGCTGCCTATGCCGGCCTGTTAGCGCCAACTGCAACGAACCTCGGCTCGAGTGCAGCGATTTCCATGAGCCAGGGGTTGCTCTGGTATCGACTCCTGCCTAATGCTACGTACGGAGAAGGCATATTGATCGGACTGGCCAAGGCTTGCGTCCCCTTGCTGGTGGTTTTGATCTATGCTACGGCGCGGTACCGGCATCCATCCATAATCCAACTTCTCACGGGTGCCGGGGCGTTGCTGGCGTTCATGGTTGTAGGTCTGATCGTAAGTACGAAGATCGGGGGAGGCGGCGACCTGCACAACCTTGACATGTTTCTCATCGGCCTACTGTTTGCAGCGGCGATAGTTTGGAGAACGGAGGGAGTAGATTGGGGGATCGCAGTAAGGCAGGCTCCAGTCTGGCTTCAGCTGGTGCTCCTCCTAATGGCGGCTATTCCGGCATACAATGCACTTCGGTCTCTGCGGCCGCTGAGCTTCGCCAGAGATCTCAGCTGGACCAGTGTTCTGGCGGACGTAGAGCGACCCCGCGATCTGGGGTCACTTCCGGACGATGCGGTGGTGGGGGAAAGCCTCCGAAAACTGCAGCAGGAGATTTCCGAGGCAGTTCCAAAGGGACCGGTACTTTTTATGGATCAGCGCCAATTGCTGACATTCGGATACGTCACGAAGGTGAAGTTGATTCCTGAATATGAAAAGAAGCGCATGATGGACGAGGCCCTGAGCGGCAACGAGACGTATTTTGCGCCGTTCTACAGGGATCTCCGATCCCGGCGATTCGCACTTATCGTTTCCAGCCTTCTGCGAACGCCCATCAAGGACAGCGACTACGGTTTTGGCGAAGAGAATAATGCCTGGGTCACATGGGTAGCCAGGCCGGTGCTTTGCTACTATGAGGAAAAGGATACGCTGATCGAAGTGAAGACTCAACTCCTCGTTCCCCGGGCCGCAGCCCCAGATTGCTCAAGCGCCCTGCCCTTCGATGCCAGATGAATCTTGCATATTTGGTGCCCCGGCTGGTTAGGCATTTCCTACCCGAGTCTGTGACGCGGTGGCTGCTGCTCAGGTCGGTGATCATCAAGCCGGGCCTGGAAACGGATGATCCCCAGCGGGCGGTGGATCGGTACCGCGAGTTCCTCGGGCGGCGCGGTGTTGGCTTCTCCAACCAGAGGATTTTGGTGTTTGGATACGGAGGACGATTTGATGTTGGCATTGGCCTGCTGCAATCCGGCGCGGCGCACGTAACCCTGTATGACAAGTATGCGCGGCCAGATGACTCCCATAATCTCAATCTGGTGGCCCGTCATCCGGAATACGTCACCATGGCTGGCGGCGTGCCACGGCCACGAACCGAAAGCCTGGATCTATTGGAGTCTGACCTTGGCCTGCTCGAACGCCCGCCAGAAGGCTCACGCTACGACATGGTCATCAGCTCCTCAGTCTTTGAGCATGTGGATGATCCAGCAGGGATCACCCGGACACTTGCCGGATGGACCTCGCCGAATGGCATACACGTGCACTTTGTGGACCTACGCGACCACTACTTCAAGTACCCTTTTGAGATGCTGCGCTATTCGCAAGCGACATGGAGCCAATGGCTAAACCCCACCAGCAATCACAATCGGCTACGCCTGTGGGATTACCAGCGGGTTTTTGATTCCAACTTTGACCGAGTCGAGATAGAAGTCCTAGAACGAGATCTTTCGGCATTTGAAAGCATCCGCTCCAGCATCCGTCCCGAGTTCATCAGCGGAGATATTGAAGCGGATTCTGCCACTCTCATACTCATTGTCGCTCGAGGCCCGCGGACGTAGCATGGAAATGAACCGAGTTCTCGACGTTACGGCCCTCCTGACGTGGGCAACCCTCTGGGCCGCGGGCGGCTGCCTCTTGGCCGGCGGCACGTTTCGGTTAAGGCGCACTGAATTGGCCATGGTTGGCATTGGTGTGGGATTGATCATTCAAGTTTGGTTGGCCAACCTGCTGTCACGCCTAGTTCCTGTGCCCGTGTCCTTCTGGGCATCGGCGGTCCTGGTCCTCGTGCTGGGCATTATCGCCGCTCTCCGAGCACGAGGTTCAACCAAGTTGATCATTGACGCGAAATCCTGGCTGATCCTGGGCGCACTCACACTGCTCTTCTACGGCATTGGTACGGGATTGGCCATCTTCGATGATTACCAGAATCTGCCCACGGTCTCGCTCATGGCGGCTGGCGACATTCCACCCCATTTTGCGCTGAACCCGGATCTTCAGTTCGGATATCACTACCTGCTATTGCTGTTCGCCTCCGAGCTCATGCGGCTGGGGAACCTTCTGCCGTGGAGCGCACTTGATCTGGCACGGGCGCTGATGCTGGCATTGCCGCTGGTACTGGTGGGCTTGTGGAGCTACCGTATCAGTCGGCGGTGGGTATGGGCGCTACTGGGTTCATCACTCTTCGCATTCGCAGGCGGAGCGCGTTGGCTGCTTTTGCTGTTGCCGCCCGCCTTATTGACGAGATTTTCTGAACAGATTACGCTGATTGGTTCAGCCGCGAGCTCGGCACCCACGCTCGCCGATGCCATGGTTTCCTCCTGGAAGATCGATGGGGCTGGCCCAATAGCGTTTCCGTTTGCATTCTACAGCGGGGTGAATCAACCGTATGTCATGGCGTACACGGGCATCGCGGGTTCCGGCATCCTGATCCTGCTGATGCTCCTGTTGACCGCGGAAAGGTGGAAGAACAAGGGAGCGGCTGTTCTGAGTGCAGTGCTCCTATCCGCACTTGCACTGGCCAACGAGATCGCCTTCCTGCTCATGGGGCTCGGATTCCTGCTTGTCACCGTGTGGTGGATCAGCTATCGCAGGAAGCGTGGTGGTGGCCGGACGCTCGTCACCTGGCTCGTCGTGCTCGCCGTGGCATCCGCGATAGCGGCCATTCAAGGGGGAATGCTGACAGAGATTGTGCGTTCACGAATTACCCACGACACTGCGGCGGCAAGTTACTTTGACCCTTCGCCGGGCCTCGCGTGGCCGCCCGCCATCGTCTCTGCTCACCTCGGTTCGCTGTCGGTGGCGAATCTGTCTCAGCTGTTTGCTGCCCTGTTGGAAATCGGCCCGGTCGTCCTGGTGTTTCCGCTAGTTGCGGCTTGGGGTTTGAAGTCGTTGAGAATGGGAAGGTGGTTTGAGGCGGCACTCATCGCAGGCTCGGCAGGAGCCTTGCTGGGGCTTTTCCTGACATTCAAGGGTCCTTTGCTTACGGCTGCGCCCCGCCTGATGAGCGGTTGGTTCCTGGTCTGCGCGCTCTATTTTGTTCCGCTTACACGCCTGTGGGCGGCGCATCGACCCGAGAGCCTGCGTGCGGTTGGCGCCATCGCGGGATTCCTCAGTTGCGTTGGCGGTTTCGTCCTTCTTGGAGTGCAGCTCACGGCCATCCAACGGCCAGTGACCACCACGTTCATATCACCGATCGATGCGGCCGTCACGGAACATCACTGGAATGAATTGGAGGCCGGCGCGATCGTATTCGATCCAGTGGTTTTTCGTGCGCCCACGGTCTTCGGGCGTCCCACAAAATCCTCTCCCACATGGTATAGCAGGCTCCCCGCGTGGGAGCAACTCGTGGTCGACCCCGAGCCGTACAGCCTCCGGAAGGCGGGTTTCGCCTACGCGTACCTTGACCGTGACTATTGGGAGACACTAGATCCCGCTTTGCAGGGCGCCCTAAGCGGCACGTGCGTCAAGGAACTCTGGCAGGTGGACGGGGTACATAGCGACACAGACTACACCAAAGATTTCCGCAGGCTGCTCGATATGCGATCGTGCAAGTAGCTCCGGCATTGATGCCGGTGCATCGCCTGCCGACGGCTCCGGTCCGATCAGACGAACTTCAGCTTTGCCGCGGCAATTCCCACCATGCGGAAGAGCAACGCCCCGTGCCTCCACCGGGAGATGTTCGTGGAGCCGTACGTACGTTCTCGATACCTGATCGGCAGGTCCAGTAACTTGCGATTCAGTTTGGCAGCTCCGAAGATCAAGTCGTAGTCGCCAAATGGATCGAATTCGCCGAAGTATGACCGATTGGCCGCGATCCACTCGTAGTCCTTGCGCCACAGGACTTTCGTGCCACACAGCGTATCCTTCACAGACTGACCGAGAATCCACGAAAAGGCCAAACTGAAGAGCTTGTTTCCAAGAAAATTCAGTCCTTGCATGGCTTGCTTTTCCATCGGGTAAACCAGCCGCACGCCGTTGACGAACTCGCCTTGCCGAGACTTGATTGCATCATAGAACCGCGGCAGGTCCTCGGGACGAACGGTTAGGTCCGCGTCCAAGATCATCAGGATATCGCCATCAGCGTGGGCGAAGCCCAGCCGGACCGCGTCGGCCTTGCCAACCCCCTCCTGGCGCAACAAGAGAGACGGGCGCTCAGGATGTGCAGCAATTTCCCTCTCGATGACTGCAAAGGTATCGTCGTGCGAATGACCCTCAACGAATATCAACTGCATTCGGCTGCCGAAGGTGGGGAGGCGAGCAAACACGGGCGGGATGTTGCCGGACTCGTTGCGGGCAGGAATGACTATGGAGACCGATGGCTCTTCGTCAACCGGCTCCGGCTGGGGCCGAGCAATGACGAAATTGGCCAGCGCGAGATGCGAGAAGGGCCAGAACCGAACCAGGAGCTTGTTCAAGATTCCCATGAAAGGGATCGGCAAGAGAACTTCATGCCATGAGCGAATGGACTCGAATCCGGCGAGGCGCAGCATGGCTTGCGCATCCTCGGGCGTCAACCAGTTCTGCGGCAGCATGGGGGCAGCCAGATCGAGCTTCTGCGCCGTCGCCAGCGGCAACTGCCATAGGCCGCTATGGAAGTTGAGTATGATCCGCGTCCAAGGACGGCACAGCCTTCCGACCTGCTGGAACGCCGTCTGGACATCCCAGAGGTCATTCACAAGGTCGGAAAGGATGATTATGTCGAACTTCTCATCGATCTGGGTCAGATCGTGAGCATCCGCCTGGATGAATTGCAGCCCCGGGTTCAGGACGCGCCCTCGGGCGATCATTCCGGGCGAAAAGTCGACCCCGACGGCTCGACTCGCCTTTAGTCTCGCCAACAGATCACCGCGGCCGCAGCCGACCTCAAGTATCCGCAGCCCTGGTGGAACGAGGAATCGGTACACCTCGGCCAGGCGCTTGTGGTATGCGCCACCCCAGCCCGACCAAGTGTCCCTTTTCTCGGCCACACCATCCCAGTGCGAAATTCGGGCTTCTGTGTACGCAGTGGCCGCTGGGTCTGAAGTCTGCATGCTCATCACAGACGCCCATTCTAAGCTCGAGCGCCTGCTTTGCAAAGGCCGTGTTATAATTCAGGCTCTGAATTTTGAAAATGGAGACTCAAAAGGACGCCACTCGCGAATTAACGCTGCTCGAGCAAGTGGAGCGGGATCCGAATGTCAATCAGGCTACCCTGGCGGGGCAGCTCGGCGTCGCAGTCGGGACCGTCAACTGGCACTTGAAGCGGCTCGTGGCAAAAGGCTACGTGAAGGTCCAGCGGGCGGAGCGCAAGAAGCTTCGCTATATCATTACGCCAGAAGGCATAGCGCTGCGGGCCAGACTCACAATTGACTACCTCGAGCGTTCATTCGAACTCTACCGGCACACTCGGGAGCGTATCAAGGAGCATCTGGACGCGGTCCGGGCGGCGGGGCATTCACGGATCCGGATTGTTGGTGATGGCGACGTTGCCGACATATGCAGGCTTACCTGCCTTGAACAGGGCTTCAATGTGGTGCAGGAAGGCGACTGTCCATCCTTGGTCCTCAAGGGATGGAAGGTATTGCTTTACATGGGAGACCAGCCGTGACCCCAGACCGCCACGTTCTCGTAACCGGGGGCGCCGGATACATCGGCTCCCTTCTCACGTCCGAACTGCTTCGCGGTGGCTTCCTGGTGACCGTAATGGACGATCTGCTCTTCGGCGGGGAGTCCCTTGTGCCGTTCCTGCCTCACCCCAACTTCCGATTTGTGAAGAGCGACGTCACGGACCCCCGTGCCGTGCGCGATGGCCTAAAGGGCGAGCAATTCACGGGAAAGCCCTGGCCCGTACCTAAGGCATTTGTGCATTTAGCTGGACTGGTAGGGTTCCCGGCATGCCAGGCTGTGGGGCGCCCCGTCGCCTGGCGGTTCAATGTGGACGCCACCAAGTTCGTCCTGCAGCAGGCGTCCGACCTGGGCGTGGAACGCCTGGTCTTCTCCTCAACGTACAGCAATTATGGATTGGCCCAAGACGGAAAGCCTGTCAACGAGCAGTCCCCGCTGAACCCGCAATCGCTATACGCCGAAACCAAGATCGCGGCAGAAGAATATCTTCTGTCTCAACGAGATGGTACAACGGCCCCGATCATTCTCAGGCTCGCGACGCTCTACGGTGTGTCCCCCCGGACGCGATTCGACCTTATTGTCAATCAGTTCGTATTGGACGCATACACGAAGCGGCGACTGATCATCTATCAGCGCGGCTATTCGCGTTCCTTTGTGCATGTACGGGACGTGGTCCGGGGGATCATGCTGGCCTTGGAGGCGCCACCTGAAAAGGTGCGAGGCCAGGTATTCAACGTAGGTGCTGAGAACGGCAATTACTCGAAGGACGAGATCGTGGCATTGGTCCTCAAGCGAATGCCCGAGACGGCTGTGGAATACCGAGATCTCACCTTCGGTGGTGACATGCGTGACATAACTGTATCCTTCAATAAGATCCGTCAAGAGCTCGGTTTTGCCACGAACTACGATGTTGATGAAGGCATCCGAGAGCTGCTGTTTGCTCTGAAGACGGGCCTGATCCGCAATCCCATGGACGAACGCTATCGAAACGCGCAATTCATCGTTCAGTAGGAGCGTCAAATGACCTCAGGATTCTGGAGCGATAGACGGGTGATCGTAACGGGCGGGGCGGGGTTCCTCGGCCGACATGTGATGTCCATGCTCAACGAACGTGGGGCAAAGGATACCTTTGTGCCGCGGATCGAGGATTACAACCTCGTCGACGCGGCAGAAATACGCCGGATGTACGGCGACGCGCTTGCGGGCTCTGATCCCAGGCAGGCTGTGGTGATCCATCTGGCGGCCAACGTCGGCGGAATTGGGGCCAACCTGGAGCATCCAGCCGAGTTCTTCTACGACAACCTGATGATGGGCGTGGAGCTAATCCACCAGGCCCACAAACTTGGCCTGAGCAAGTTCGTGGCCATCGGTACAGTGTGTGCATATCCCAAGTTCACGCCCGTGCCGTTCCGGGAAGACGACCTCTGGAATGGCTACCCGGAGGAGACGAATGCGCCCTACGGGCTGGCGAAGAAGATGATGCTTGTTCAGGCCCAGGCCTATCGGCAGCAGTACGGATTCAATGCGATATTCCTCCTGCCAGTGAACCTGTACGGTCCAGGCGACAACTTCAACCTGCGGACGTCGCACGTAATTCCTGCTTTGATCCGAAAGGCCATGGAAGCCAAATCCTCGGGCGCGACGAAGATATCGCTTTGGGGCGATGGCTCACCAACACGCGAGTTCCTGTTTGTTGAAGATGCGGCTGACGGCATTGTCACCGCCGCGGAAAAGTATAGCGGCCCGGAACCCGTAAACCTTGGCTCCGGACATGAGATCTCAATACGAGAACTAGCCACCCTGATCGCGCGAGAGACAGGATTTGGTGGCGAACTTGCCTGGGAGACAGACAAGCCGAACGGACAGCCTCGCCGCGCGCTGGATGTAACGCGCGCAAAGAAGTACTTCGGTTGGGAGGCGAAAACCCCATTCGATCAGGGGATACGCCGCACTATCGCGTGGTTCCAGGAGAATCGCGCCTCTATAAGGTAACCCATGGCGACCAAGTCCGCAGCCTTGCCGCACCAGCCGGAGACTATCTACATCCGCCCAACCACGGGACTGGCGGCATTGAACCTGGTTGACCTGTGGACATACCGTGAGCTTGTCGTCTTCATGATCTGGCGCGATATCAAGGTCCGGTACAAACAGACCCTACTTGGTGCTGCCTGGGCCATTCTGCAACCACTGCTCACCATGCTCGTATTCAACTTCGTTTTTGGCACGGTTGCCAAGGTTCCGACAGATGGCGTCCCGTACCCAATCTTCTCTTATGCAGCGCTGCTTCCCTGGGGCATGTTCACTGCCGCTTTGAATACTGCGAGCCGATCGCTGACCGCGAACCAGAACATGGTCACAAAGATCTATTTTCCTCGACTGGTCCTGCCTGTGGCCTCTGTGCTCGGAGGTGTGGTCGACTTCGCCATCGCGTTTGTGATCCTAATCGGGTTATTGATCTACTACCGCATCGCTCCAACCTCAGCAGTATGGACGCTGCCCCTGTTCCTACTCCTCACGTTGATCACGGCACTAGGTACTGCCCTATGGCTTTCGGCAATAAACGTGAAGTATCGCGATGTGAACTACGTCCTGCCATTCTTGACTCAGTTCTGGCTGTTCTTGACGCCCGTGGCCTACTCGGCCAAGATCATCTCTCAAAAATGGCAGATCGTGTATTCACTTAATCCCATGGCGGGGGTTGTCAACGGCTTTCGCTGGGCACTGCTTGGGACAGATACGGGGCCCGGGCTCACCATGGGCGTCTCGACGGCCATTGCCATCGCCGTGCTTATCAGTGGCCTGTTCTACTTCCGCTCGATGGAGCGGACGTTTGCGGATACGATCTAACATGACTTACGCCGTCCGCGTACAGGGCCTGAGCAAGCGATACCGGATCGGAGCAGCTGATACGCGCTTCCGTTATGGGCTTCTCCGCGACGTGCTTTCCGACGTCGTAACCACGCCGATCCGTCTTGCGGGCGCGCTGCTCGGCAGGAAACGTGCAGTCCACGCGCCGAGCTACATCTGGGCACTCGATGATGTTTCTTTCGACGTGGAGGAAGGCACGGTGCTCGGCATTGTCGGGCGAAACGGTGCCGGAAAGAGCACGCTGCTGAAGGTACTCTCGCGAGTCACGGAGCCCACGAAGGGAGAGGTTGCCGTCCGTGGCAGAGTGGGCTCGCTGCTCGAGGTTGGGACCGGCTTTCATCCAGAACTCACCGGGCGCGAAAACATCTACATGAATGGGGCGGTGCTCGGAATGAAACGTGCCGAAATCGCCAGCAAATTCGATGAAATTGTGGCCTTTTCCGAAGTTGAGCAATTCATTGATACGCCTGTAAAGAGATATTCCTCCGGCATGTATCTGCGCCTTGCGTTTGCCGTGGCGGCACACCTGGAACCTGAGATCCTTGTGGTTGACGAGGTTCTAGCCGTCGGCGACGCAGAGTTTCAACGGAAATGTTTGGGCAAAATGGGGGACGTGGCTCAACAGGGCAGGACAGTGCTCTTCGTGAGCCACAATATGTCGGCGATCCTTCGCCTGACTCAGGAAACACTTGTGCTGCGAAGAGGGCGCCTCGTGAAGAGAGCACCGACGCAGGAAGCCGTTGATTTCTACCTTGCTTCGGGCCAGGCAGAGATGGGCGAGAGGATCTGGGAGGCCGACGAAGTCCCGTCCAATTCGGCACCGTTCAGGCCAATATCGCTGCGAGTTAAGGATCGACAGCAGCGCGTAGTTGATACGGTCCGCTCGGCGGAGCCATCAATGATCGAGTGGGAGTACCAACTGGATGCACCTCTGACCGGGCTGCGCGTGGGCCTGTATCTAAGCACCATGCGGGGAGAATATATCCTTACTTCTTTCGACGTGGATGACGCCTCCAGGTTCGAGCGTTTCGGTGCGCGGCAACCGGGCCGCTACATAAGTCGATGTACGCTGCCGGCAGACCTGCTTAACGAGGGCCGCTATTCCCTGGGCGTGAACGCCAGCTCTTTTGGTGTGCGCCGGTATTTCATGGATGAAAGTTCACTCTCGTTCAATGTGGACATCACGGGCGCGCCCGGTACGCAGTGGCCGGAACTGCGACAGGGTCCCATTCGACCGCGCCTTGACTGGTCAATTGAGAAGATCGGGTAGATTGTGATGAACGTGCGCATCAAGGAGTTGGTCGGCCAATTTCCGGCGGCCGCGGCGGTGTACGAGGCCCTTCGACCACGCCGACCCCGGACTCGCTACAGCCTTGACCAGCTTGCTGTACGAATTCCTGGTGCTGTGCACGACGCCAGATCCGTTGCCCCGCGCGTGCACCCCGGAAAGAAAGTTGTCCTATTTGCAACGCTCCACTACTGGATCGAGCAGGCAGTCATGCTCGGGCTCACGCTCAGGGGTCTGGGCCATGACGTCACGATTGCCTATCTTCCGTACAGTAACTGGGAGAAAGAGATCAACAAGTTCGACCTCCGACGACAGGATCTCTACACTCATCGGGTCCTTCGACCGTTGAACGGTTACCTGCGCGCAGCCTCGCTTCTTGACGTGCCGGGGTCAGGACCACTACCGGCTTCGCTTGAGGAGGTCACCGCGCGTGCTTCGGAGTATGACGTTATGTACTCCCTGCAGACCGAGGAGATCGATTGCGAATCCCCGCTCTATAAGCTCCGACATGCGCGGAACCAGCAGGCGTGCCGAAGTGCGCTTGCGTTCCTAAAGCAAGAGCAGCCGGATGCCGCGATAATACCGAATGGCCTGGTGACGGAGCTAGGCGTCTTCCACGAGACGGCCCGTTATCTCCAGTTGCCCACTGTGACGTACGAGTTCAACGACCAGAGAGAGCAGATCTGGCTGGCCGATGACGACACTGTAATGCATCAGAACACGGACGCGCTGTGGAGTGCCAGAGGGGATATCCCACTTTCGAACGAAGAGCTCGATCAGATAAAAGGGTTTGAAGCGGCTCGACAAAGCGCACGAGTGTATGGCAAAGGCACGCGCCTCTGGCAGGATGCACCAAGTCAGGGCAGCGGCGCGCTTCGTCAAATGCTGGGATTGGATGAGCGCCCCGTTGTCTTGCTGGCGACGAACGTCCTGGGAGACAGCCTGACTCTCGGCCGGAACATCTTTGCAGGGAGCATGGCGGAGTGGATAAGGCGAACAGTGCGGTACTTTGCGGAGCGCTCTGACGCCCAATTGGTGGTTCGAATCCATCCCGGAGAGCGGCTTATCAAAGGTCCGTCCATGATGCGCGTGATTCAACAAGCGCTGCCCGAGAAGCCCGATGACATCCATGTGGTCGGGCCTGCCGAACCGATCAACACCTATGACCTGATGGGCCTGGCGAACCTGGGGCTCGTGTACACGACCACCGTGGGCATGGAAATGGCGATGCAAGGGATTCCCGTGGTCGTGGCGGGCAATACACACTACCGTGATCGAGGATTCGCGTTGGCTCCCCGGAGTTGGGACGAGTATTTCTCCATGCTGGATCAGGAACTCAGCGCCCGTGCGCCGCGCCGGCTCTCGGAATACGAGATCGAGCTGGCATGGCGCTATGGTTACCGATTCTTTTTTGAATACCCCTTTGACTTCCCTTGGCGCCTGATGCACTTTTGGAAAGATTTCGAGGAGTGGCCGTTGGCTCGAGTCCTCGGGGATGAAGGGCAGCGGCTTTATGGAACGACCTTCAGGTACCTTGCAGGGGAGAAGATCAACTGGAGCCGGCACCTCTGATGCTAAGGATCAATAACATGGCGGCCGTGGTTCGAGAGGCGTCGGTGGGCCGCCACCGACGCGCGGGTGGGTATGGGTCCGGGGCGTTGACCGCCAGAGATCAGGACTGATGGAAGGCACCAAGCAGCGAGTGAGGGAATTCTACGATGAAGTAGGCTGGATGCAGGATTCCAATGGCCTATTTCAAAACGCGCGCTATGAGGACTTGCGGCCGGTCTCCCGTGAGTACGTCCACAAATGCCACCTCCGCGTAAATCGCTACATATCGCCAGCGGGTCGATGTTTGTTGGATGCTGGTTCGGGTCCAGTGCAATGGCCGGAATATTTGACTTACTCCAGCGGATATCGCTTTCGCGTCTGTGCTGACATCTCCATAACCGCACTGAAGGCGGCTCGCGACAAGCTAGGAGACCGCGGATTGTATGTGGTTGCAGATATCGTGAAGCTGCCTTTCCCGAGGGATATCTTCGATGGCGTCGTCTCGATGCATGCCATCCACCACCTGCCGGCAAACGAACATCGCGCCGCATACATCGAGTTGCACCGCGTTCTCGCCCCAGGAAAGGCCGGCGTGGCCGTGAACGGCTGGTATCGACCGCTCCTCATGCGATTGGCGGAACCATTCATTCGGCTTGGGCGGCTCCTCGCAGGACGGGATCCCAAGACGAAGAAGGTCTGGATCGAGGCGGAACTACAGGAGGGCACTTTCGTCAATAAGATGACACCCTCCATGCTGCGTTCTGAACTGGCCGGAGCGATCGATTATGACATTTTCCCCTGGCGCAGCCTCAGCCCCCGCCTTATGCAGTGGTTTATACGTCCGCGGCTGGGTGGCGCCCTGCTATTGCAGCTGGTCTTCTGGTTTGAGGAGAGGTTCCCGCGTTTCTTCGGCGAGAACGGCCAATATCCCTTGATCGTCTTTCGCAAGCCGGAACTGAGGCACGGCGACGGCAGGACCGAAAAGCCTCAGGATCCTGGACGAGGGACGCAAAACAATGAGAGGGTAGGATGAACTGGAGCAATCAGGCAGTACTAGTTACCGGTGGCACAGGTTCCTTCGGACGGAAGTTCGTGGAGATTATGCAACGCGATTTTCAACCGAAGAAGATCATTGTGTTCAGCCGTGATGAACTGAAACAGCACGAAATGCGTTCGGCGGGCTTTGATGGGCCGAATGTGCGCTACTTCATCGGGGACATTCGCGATCGCGAACGGCTCCTCCGCGCCATGCATGGAGTGGATGTTGTAGTGCACGCCGCGGCCCTCAAGCAGGTTCCCGCCTGCGAATACAATCCGATGGAGGCGGTCAAGACAAACATCTACGGCACGAGCAATGTCGTGGAAGCCGCACTCGATGCGGGTGTGCAGAAGGTTATTGCGCTGAGCACCGACAAAGCCGTCAATCCGGTGAATTTGTACGGCGCGACGAAGCTCGCGGCTGAGAAACTCACAGTCCAGAGCAATGCTTACGCCGCGGGAACGGCGACCCGGTACTCATGCGTCAGGTATGGCAACGTGGTTGGAAGCCGTGGATCGGTGGTACCGGTTTTCCTGGGGCAGCGAAGATCGGGTAGGCTCAGCATTACCGACGAGCGGATGACGCGGTTCTGGCTCTCTCTGGAGGAGGGTGTACGTTTTGTGATCAGCTGTCTCGAAGGCATGCACGGCGGTGAAGTATTCGTTCCCAAGATTCCCAGCATGAAGGTGGTCGACCTGGCCCGGGCCATCGCGCCAGACGCCGAACTCGAGTACGTGGGAATCCGCCCTGGGGAGAAGCTGCACGAAGTGCTGATCTCGGACGATGAAGCCCGGAACACCGTGGAAAACGACGGCATGTACATTGTGAGGCCGCCAGAGACGTTGTGGGAACGCTCGCTGAGCTACCCAGGTACTCCCCTGCCGGAAGGTTTCCGTTATGCCAGTGATTCGAATATGCATTGGCTGGAACTCGAGGGCATCAAACAATTGATTGAGCCGTTTGAGCGAATGTACGCCGAGGGCAAGCTGAAGGACTGATCCGCAGGCATGTTCCTTGACGGTGATTTGGCATGAGACTGCTGGTGACTGGTGCGAACGGACTCCTAGGTCTGAATCTCTCACTTGAGGCGATGCGTTCACACGCGGTGGTTGGCGTAGACCGGGGCAGGCTTGTCGGCGTACCATTTGAGGTAATGCAGTTGGATCTTACAAACTCCGGCGCTATTGCCCGGGCGCTCGAGGTCTCCCGGGCTGAGACTGTGATCCACTGTGCTGCGATCGCGGATGTTGACGCCTGCGAGCGGGACCCCGAATTGGCACGGCGACTAAATGCAGACTTGCCTGGACAGCTCGCGTCAGAATGTGCGCGCCGCGGAACTCAACTGGTCCACATTTCTACAGATGCCGTGTTCGATGGTGCACGCCCAGGAGAGTACACAGAGGATGATGAACCGCATCCGAGAAGCGTCTACGCGGCAACCAAGCTGGCTGGCGAGCGCGCCGTGCTGGGTGAGCATCATGGGGCAATCGTGGTTCGCGTGAATTTCTACGGTTGGTCTGTGACGGGCGCTCGAAGCCTTGCCGAATACTTCTTCAATAATCTGAGCGTCGGAAAGCAATCCCGAGGTTTCACCGATGTCGTTTTCTGCCCGATGTTCGTGAGTGACCTGGTCGCAGTGCTCCTTCGGATGGTGCAGCATGGATTGACCGGACTCTTCCACGCGGTGGGGGCAGAACCGATGAGCAAATATGAGTTTGGTGTGGCGATCGCACGCAGGTTTGGCTTCGATGAAATTCTGATCCAGCCGGCTTCAGTAGCTGACGCCGGCTTGGCAGCCCGCCGAGCCCCGAATCTTCGCCTTTCCATCCACAAGCTCTCCACAGCTTTGAAGGCTGAATACCCGCGCTTCTCCACAGGCATGGATGAGTTCTACACACAATTTCAGCAAGGTTATCCACAGAGAATCCATAGTTATCAACAGCAGCCTAGCCCTGTAGTGGAACCGGCGTCTGTAGATCCGGGCGCAAAGGGATCGCAGGAATAGAGGATCGCATGCAATTCCAAATCGGTGACCGCATCGTTGGAAACGGGCACCCCACATATTTCATCGCGGACATTGCCGCTAATCATGATGGGGACCTGGATCGGGCGCTCATGCTTATCCGGCTGGCCAGAGAGGCGGGGGCAGATGCCGCGAAGTTCCAGAACTTCACGGCGTCCAAGATTGTCTCCGATTACGGCTTCCGGCACATGAATTCCCAGGTCTCCCACCAGGCAACTTGGAAAAGATCCGTCCTAGAGGTCTACCAGGGGGCCTCCATCTCGCTCGGGTGGACACCCATTCTCAAGGCCGAGTGCGAGAAAGCCGGCATTGCGTACTTTACTTCGCCCTACGACTATGAGGCCATTGAGCACGTGGCGCCATACGTCCCCGCGTTCAAGATCGGATCCGGCGAGATCGATTGGATCGAGGCTCTTGAACACATGGCCACCAAGGGAAAGCCCATTATCCTGGCCACTGGTGCATCGGATATCGCAGATGTCCAGAGGGCGGTGCACGCCGTTCTGCTTCATAATCCACACCTGGTGTTGATGCAATGCAACACCAATTACACGGCTAGCGCAGAGAATTACGATCACGTACACCTCAACGTCCTGAGAACCTATGCCACCATGTTTCCGGATGTTGTGCTTGGGCTCTCTGACCACACGCACGGAAATGCAACGGTTCTTGGCGCAGTTGCTCTGGGGGCTCGAGTCATCGAGAGGCATTTCACGGACGACAATTCCCGAGAGGGTCCTGATCATAAATTCGCGCTAAACCCAGCAGATTGGGCTCACATGGTCGATGAAACGCGGCAGCTGGAAAGGGCGCTTGGATCCCCAGACAAATTCATTGCCCAAAACGAACAGGAGACCAAGGTCGTGCAACGGCGATGTCTCCGCGCGGCGCGGGACATCAGGGCGGGGGAGGTCCTCAGTCGAGACATGATCGATGTACTCCGACCGGCCACGCCAGGCGCTATCCGGCCGCATGAGCTGGGGGCTGTCCTTGGCACGCGGGCGCTGAGAGGTCTCGCGGCGGGCCAGGAACTGCGATGGATCGACCTAGGGTCATAAGATCCATGGCGAATGGACAAGCCGCCAATGAGAATTCTCTACTTCTCGTCAGACTACGGGCCGCACGACCACAGGTTCCTGACTGCGCTCGCCGGCACGTCGAACGAGATCTACTATCTGCGCTTGCTGAACGGCACTCACCAAGATGAGGATCGTTCTGTTCCCCCGAAGGTGCATCAGCTTGGGTCCGCAGGCAGCAGTGCGGTGTTCCGGTGGCGCGATATTGTTCGATATGTCTTGAACGTGAGACGTGTGGTCCGCGAAGTCAAACCAGATCTGATCCACGCAGGGCCAATACAGAGTTGTGCATTAATTGCAGTGTTGTCTGGTTTCCGACCAGTTCTCACGATGTCCTGGGGTTTTGACCTAATGCAGGACGCCGATCGAAACGCGTGGTGGCGCTGGGTAACCAGATACGCGCTAAACCGCAGCGCATACTTTGTTAGCGATGCCCGAGTGACGCGTTCGAAGGCCATCGACCTGGGGATGCGCCGAGACAGAACGGCTGTTTTTCCCTGGGGCGTAGACTTGCAGCACTTCTCGCCAGGACGGCGGAAGGACCGACGGGCCTCGAGAAGCCAGGCAGCGGACAAGGCGAAGCCCAGGCTGGCTCCGCGGTCCACAAAGCGCCAACCATTTGTGTTGCTCTGCAATCGTAGCTGGGAGCCGCGATACGGAGTGGATGTCCTTGGCCGCGCATTCGCGCAGGTGGCACGCGAAGCTCCGGCGGTCTCGCTGCTGCTCCTTGGTGGGGGATCTCAGGCTAATGCTCTCCGGGGCATATTGGCGGAAGCAGAGGCACGTGGGCGCGTCCACTATGGCGGCCATGTGTCGCAGTCAGCGCTTCCAGGTTACTACCGGAATGCCAGCTTATTCATTTCGCCATCGCATGTCGACGGCTCCTCAGTGTCGCTCATGGAAGCGCTGGCCTGCGGTACGCCGGTCCTGGTCTCAGATATCCCCG
Source organism: Anaerolineales bacterium (assembly GCA_036524055.1). Lineage (GTDB taxonomy): Bacteria > Chloroflexota > Anaerolineae > Anaerolineales > Villigracilaceae > Fen-1038. The sequence goes on from DATDCZ010000047.1 coordinate 17,870, forward strand.
CGAACAGGGAATGGGTCCGTGATGGCGCAAACGGTTGGCTGTTTCGCGACGGTGACGCGGATGACTTGAAGCGCAAGATACTGTGGATTGCCCACCACCGGCGCCTTCTGCCTTCTGTCAGTCATGAGGCCCGAAAAGTGGCCGAGGCGCGGGCTGATTGGAAGAAGAATTTCCAAGTGCTTCTGCGCTCCTACGATGCAACGATTTCCGCTGGGTAGGCGAGTGAGGTGAAAATGTTACTCTCTTTGGTGATGGCGGTGGCTCTGAGCGTGCTGGCAGTATTCTTCGCGAACGAGAATCAGGCTGTAGTTCAGCTACAAATGCTCGGGCTTAACATACCGGGCAAGCTGGGCATCATTGTCGTCATCGCGTTCGGACTGGGCGCCGTGGTCGGGATCCTGGTCATGCTTCCAGCTTATCTTTCCCAGGGATGGTCATTGATCCGGAGCAGGCGCAAGGTTGAGGATCTTGAGGCTGGCCTCAGATCGGCTCAAACGGGCAACACGAAGCAGGTATGAGCCCTCGCACCGTCGCGATCATCCAGGCCCGCATGGGCTCTTCGCGTCTTCCCGGCAAAGTCCTTATGGAAATCGAGGGCCGCGCCATGTTGGGTCGCGTCGTCGACCGCGTGCGACTGGCAAAGCGCATTGATGCCGTCATACTAGCGACATCCACGGACGCGGCGGATGATGCCATCGCGGAATACTGTGGAGCTGAGGGAATTGCCTGGACGCGGGGCAGCCATTTTGACGTCCTGGACCGATACTACCAAGCTGCGCTGGCAAATACGGCAGCTCGAGTTGTGAGAATCACGGCGGACTGTCCATTGATTGATCCCGATCTCATCGATGCAGCGGTAGACATCCTGGCGGGAGACAAGGGCGAATTCTCTACACAAGGCGAGGTCAGCCCGGCGTTTGACTTTGTCGCGAATCGTCTGCCTCCGCCCTATCCACGTACTTATCCCATTGGCTTGGACGTCGAGGTCTGCACGTTTGATGCGCTGGAGAGGGCTTGGCGGGAGGCTCGCGATGCATCGGACCGCGAGCATGTGATGCCTTACTTATACCGGGGAGTAACACTCGCGCCTGTGGTGGAGTTGCTTCGATCAGGAATGTCTCCGCGTGGGTTTCGCGTAGCTGTCCTGGACTACCTAGTCGATCTTGGGACCCAGAGATGGACGGTCGATACTGGGGAAGACCTCGATTTCGTGAATCAGGTTTACAGCCACTTTAGTGGCAGGTCAGATTTCTCGTGGCTGGAGGTGCTTGAATTGTTGCGGAGGCGACCGGATCTACTCACAATTAATGCTGACATCCGGCACAAGGCGCTCGGCGAAGTGGATCCAAGGGCGATCGGGCACGACGGAAAATGAGCCTGATCACATTCTTTGCGGCTCCCAAACCGCTTGTGGATGAGCGTATTTCAACTATTCAGATGAATGCCTTTCGCTCATGGGCAGCACTACCAGAGGTAGATGTGATTCTGATGGGGGACGAGGTGGGCGTCTCAGAAGCGGCCTCGCAAGTTGGAGCCCGCCACATCACGGACGTGCGCCGCAATTCGAGGGGGACCCCACTGATCTCTTCGATGATCCAATTCGCGCGAGAATACAGCACGAGCCCGTTGCTGTGCGTCATCAATGCAGACATGATCATCATGCGTGACATGGTCGAGGCTTCAAGGCAGGTTAGGGAGCTTGCAAGCAGGTTCGTTATGCTTAGCCGCCGATGGGATCTCGAGATGAATGGCCCCCTTCACCTGCAGGCAGGCTGGGAGGCTGAACTGCAGGCAAGAGTAAGGGCGGAAGGGAGGCTGCATCGGCCCGCAGGCAGTGACTTCTTTGTGTTCCCCAGGGATATCTATCATTCCGTGCCGGAATTCGCCGTCGGGAGAGCAGGCTGGGACAATTGGATGATCTACAGCGCGCGGCGGTCGCGCTGGCCGGTCATTGATTGCACGCCGTCGGTTATGGCAGTTCACCAGAACCACGATTACAGCCATCTGCCGGGCGGCGCGCCGCATTATGCCATGCCGGAGAGCGACGAGAACATACGGCTCGCAGGCGGCACCGCATCCATCCGTTACACGATACTGGACTCAACTCATGTGCTCAGCGACGGTCGCCTCCGGCGCCCAAAAATCTCGGGGCCAAGGATCGCTCGGGGCGTGGAGGTGACGCTGCGCACGGCCCTCTTCTTCTTGCCCGCGACGGTGACGGAGGAATTAGTGCGTCCGCGGCGCTGGAAGAAGCGATTCCTGCGCGCTATCGGTCGCAGACAGGGAAAGGAAGACAACTGAGGCGGGCACGTCCTCGGTGGTCAGACGCCATAATGCGAAAGGGCCAAAATCCTGCCAAGTTTGTAAGCTCAGTGTCCCGCCCCGAGCGGATCACGGCGGCCGTGTTGAGCTACGTGCCGTTCCTCAGCGGCTACTACGCCGAGGGCCTTGATGTGCTGCGGGCATGCCTGGATTCGATGAGAGCGGACGCGGGCCGTCCATTTGACACCATGGTGTTCGACAATGGCTCATGCGTGGAAGTCCGCGACTATCTCACTCGGGAACTTCGCGAGGGCAGAATTCAGTACCTTCTGCTCTCGGAGCGTAATGTTGGAAAAGGGGGAGCATGGAACGCTATCCTCGGCGGGGCTCCCGGCGACATCATTGCATATTGTGACTCGGACGTGCTGTTCTCGGCGAACTGGTTGCGAAGGTCTGTGGAAATCCTGGAGACTTACCCCAACGTGGGAATGGTGACAGCACGGCCATTTCGTACTCCGCCCGAATTTTACGAGTCGACGCTCGCTTGGGCACGCGAGTCGGCCGAGGTAACAGCGGGGCAATACATTCCCTGGAAGGACTTCCTGGAGTTCAATCTCTCTCTGGGCCAAACAGAGGAAGAGAATCGAGCAGTATATGCGCAAACGCAGGACTGGAAGATCACCTACAAGGGCGTGACGGCATTTGCCGGAGGTTCGCACTGGCAGTTCACCGGCCGGAAGGATATATTGCAGAGGTTCTTGCCGTTCGCGATGGATAGGCCGATGGGCGAAGTGCGTCAGCTAGACCGAAGAGTAAACGAAGCCGGCCTGCTGCGGCTGATGGTCCCCGAGCCATTGGCAATGAATATGAGCAATACACTTGGCATGCAGCGTCGACCGCTGGCCGAGGTGCGCAAGCGTCAGCCTCGCGCCTGGGGCAAGGCTATCTTGAATCTCACGCTGATCCGCAAGGTACTGCTCTGGATCTACAACCGGATATTCCGCTTGTATTACTCATAATTTGACGAGTCAATTGATGCCTCAACGTGTATTCATTGTAGCGGACCACGGAACCGCCATCGTCTATTTCCTGCAAAGCGAAGTCGTACCGACGCTATTGCGCGCGGGCATCGAAGTGGTTGTGCTGACAGACGACACCATCCGAAGCCAAATGGTGGAGAGATTTGGCCAACCTGGGCTGATGTTTGAAGGCCTCCGGCTGGAGCGAGCAAACGAGTACGCGCATACGTACCGCCCACGGCTCCAGTGGCTTCTGGGCTTCCTCAGGCGCGTGGGTGGTTCGTGGCGTATCAATACGGCTGCCATGGACAGTCACATTTGGGAAGTCTGGAAGGAGAACTCGTGGCGCTTCCGTTTGGGAGTCTGGGTCCCGGCCGCGCTGCTGGTGCTACTCTTGCGGACGTTCCCGCAGTTGCGAAAGCGTCTGATCCGCGTTCAAGCCCACTACTTTCCGGTGGGAGGCATTTACGGCGATCTCTTCGACAAATACGAACCGGCCCTGGTCGTGGCGGCCACACCCGGGTGGCGACTGGATCGATACATTCTCCGCGAAGCTCATCAGCGTGGAATTCGGACTGCTACAGCCATTGTGGGGTGGGACAACCCGTCCAGCTACGCGGTGCCGGGTGCGCCGGTTGAGTCGGCTACCTGCTGGTCTGCGGCCCAGAGGAACGAATTAGTCCTCGGGTCGGATTGGAATCCGCGCCAGGTCCATATCGGGGGCATACCTTCGTATGACGGATACTTGCGGCAAACCTGGTGGATACCCAGAGATGACTACTTTCGCCTTCATCAGCTGGATCCGAATCGTCGATTGATCTCATACGCCAGCAGTTTTGTACACTTTGCACCGAACTACCCCAATATAGAAGCCCTGGCAAGACTCGTGTCCTCGAGAGATCTGATGTATGAGTCCCAGCTTCTGGTGCGCCTGCATCCCAGTCACTTTCAAGATAGACCCAGGATATTTGCGGAGGAGAGGGAAAGAATTGAGGCCCTGGAGGCAGAATATCCGCACGTCCACGTCGTCCGACCAGTTCCCCTGGGGGGCTCACTGGGCTATTACGGCGGGGAAGATATGGACGAAAAGGCTTCGATGATGGCGTACTCCGACGTTGTCGTAACGGTGTACTCCACAATGCTGGTGGAGACGGCCATTCACGATACGCCGCTGATAGCAGCTGTTTTGGACACGCCTGGCGGATGGAACGTGCGCGGGAAGTATTCGCTGGCATTGAAGAGCATTGGTGACTGGCCAACCCACCAACGCTTTCGCATAGCGAAAGCTGGCCGGATCGCGGCGAATGCAGCAGAGTTGGCCGCGTTGCTCAATCTCTATTTGTCTGATCGGACGCTGGACGGTGCAGCACGCAGGGATTTCGTGGCGAATGAGATCACCTTCACCGACGCTAGTGCCGGGCGGCGGACGGCTGCTTTCATTATGAATCTCCTAGGTGCGGAGTGATCCAGGTTACTAGAGGCCAGGGATAAAGCATTATGTCGATGATAGGTCGTCTGCGGACTGCTGCAAGAGTCGTGCTGCGAGGTGATAGCAGGACAGTCCGGCGTATGCCGATACCTGCAATCACTGCCGATGAGGTAGCTGAGTTCCAGAAATTCTTCCCGCGGCGCAAGTTTTTCCTGTTCGGGCACGCGCGGTCCGGTACGACCCTCTTGATGCGACTGTTGCGGCTGCATCCCGATGTGCACTGCGACTATCAGGCGCACTTCTTCACGAGGCGCCCGCTGCTCAAGTCTTTGGTTGATACCCCAGAGGCGGAGGAATGGTTGCGGCGCAAGTCGAACCGCTGGAACCACGGAAGTGACTTGTCCGCCGTAGTCCTGCGGGCGGCTGCAGAATACATCCTCGAGCGCGATGCTGCCCGACTGGGCAAGAAGATCGTGGGAGACAAGAGCCCGTCTTCAACCATACATGGACAGGCGGTTCGCGATCTGCACGACGTGTTCCCGGATGCACGGCTCGTGTATATTGTGCGCGACGGCCGCGATGTTGCGGTCTCCGAGCGATTCCGCAATTTCGTGGAGGAATCACGGTTTCTTGGTGCAGAGGACAAGCGGATTCTAAGAGGGTTGCGCGATCAGCCCGGGGATTTTGGGGATGGCGGTCGTTCGATCTTCACCGAGGCCTCATTGCGCCGCGTCGCGCAGGGATGGGCAACGAACATCACAGAGGTCGAATCCGAGGGTCGCAGGCTCTTTGGGAAACAATTCCTCGCGCTTCGATTTGAAGACTTGATGGAGCACCCAGACTCAGAACTTCAGAAGATCTGGAAGTTTCTTGGCGCAACCGGGGCATCCGCTACTCTGAGAGCGCGAATACGCCGCGAATTGAGCTCGAATCCTGACGGGGAATGGCAACAGCGCAGGGACCATGAGCTGGCACCGCTGTTGACGAAAGGACAGTCAGGAAGTTGGAGGAGGTTTTTCACGGCTCGCGACAAGTATGTGTTTAAGATGGCGACCGGCGAGGTGCTGCTCAAATGGAAGTATGAGACGTCCACAGACTGGTAATGTGAGGCGGCTACGTTTCTGCGAGGCCGAGATTTGTGCAAGAGGGTCGAACTCAGTTCGGGAGCTGAGCCAGGCACCGGCGCGATAGAACAGCCGCAGTCTGCATGCGGAATTCGGCAGAGCCCCACGCATCCGTCGCATTGCTGAACGCGTTCCGAGCCGCAGCCTGCACATCGTCCGCCGCGTTGCCGTCCATTGCCAGCAGCGGCAGAGGACCATAACCACAAAGTACGAGACGCATTCTCCCCGAGGGCCAACGTGCCAGGGCCGTGCCTACTATGGGGCGATCCGCTGGAGTGCGTGCCACGAATTCAAAAGCAACGTGGGCGATCAACGGAATCTCGAGTCTAGTGATGAGGAATCGTACCCCACCTTGTTCGCGCATCGGAAGGAATTCACCCAGAGGCAGCGTTTCCTCACCAGGCCGTCGCATTGTGATAGTTGCATCAAGCGCGAGCAGGGTTGCAGCAAGGCCAGAGCGACCATCGCATACCACAAGCGCTCCGGCGATCGTGGACATATTGCGAAGATTCAGTGGCTTTTCGAGCTTGATAGCCGAAGCCAGCGCCGCTGGCGTGGCAGTGTATTCCTCGACCTGCCGCAATGTGGCAACGCCACCAATCTCAAGGCTCTGCCCTCGCTCAACTAGGCGGTTCAGGCCAAGAGCTTGAAGATCTACGACCTCCACGGCGCCATCTCTACTGTGGGATAGCATGGTTCCGCCACCAAGCGGGACAGTCCTTGGAGCGTCCCTAGAAATGAGGCCTAGTGCCTCGTCCAGGTTCTGGGGGCGATGGTAGGCGCTGATCATGAAGCCCTCGATTGCAGCATATGGCTATTATAAGGGAGACAGATGACCGACGCGTGGGCGTGGTGGATCCTCCAAGAAATCACTCCTGTTGCGGCAGGTCAGGATAGACTTGCCAGCCCAGTTCCTCCAGCCGGCGACTGTCGACTTGATTTGCGGGCACGTCGATGAGTAGGGCATTTCCTTCGGCCAGCAGTTCGTCGTTCTCTGCCAGGTATATGCCTCCCCAGGCCTCTGCAGATCTGCCTCGCGACCTTCCAGCCCTACCGAGGATCCGCAGAGGCTGCTGGATCGGCACATTTCGTCTGTACTTGATCTCCAATTTCGCCGTGAACATGAACCGCGCCGACTCGGGCTGGGAACCCATGAGCGCGCGTCCTGCGATCTCATCCAGGATGGCGCCAACGATGCCACCATGAAGTATTCCCGGATATCCCTGGAAATGCTCCGGAGCCATATACGAAGCCTCGACCGTGCCAGGCGCGGTTTCGTAGAAATGCAGGTGAAGCCCAGCGGGGTTCTGCAATCCGCAGATAAAGCACATTCGGGAATTGGGCTGCTTGATTCGGGTCATAGGGTGGATTCTATCAAAGCGAAAAGAGAAACGTGATGTCGTTGACGTTCGTGCCCGTGTAGCCGGGCCTGAGGAGATCACCCAGGGCATCAAAGTAAGGATATGAATTGTGGTTCTCGAGATACTCAGTCGCGTCCATGCTCAACTCTAACGCTCTCGCCCGGGTAGTCCCGGTGACGACAGCACCTGCCGCGTCGGTTGGACCATCGTCGCCATCCGTAGCTAAGGCTATCAGCATGCACGTATTCTCGCCCGACAGGATGTCCACCGCCGCGAGCGCCAGCTCTTGATTCCTTCCTCCTTTGCCGTGCCTGCCCAGGGTAACCGTGGTCTCCCCCACAGCCAGAAGGCAGAAAGGCGGTTTTCTCTGTCGATTGGCCCGCGTTAGCCGGCTGGCGAGTGCCCTGCCTGCATTTCGGGCCTCTCCCTGGATTGGTGTTTCGAGAATCTCTGCGGCGATTCCTTCGGACCCGGCCTGCTCAGCCGCAGAATGAGCGGCCAAGCCGCCGTTCCCAACTATGACGTTCATCACGCGATCCGCGGGCAGCTCACGAGGGATAGCTGGGGCTTGCGCGATTGCTCGCGCCATTAATGGCGATCCGCGAAAGTTGTACTTCTGCAGGATCATGATTGCCTGGGACGCGTCTGTTGGGTTGGGCGCAGTCGGCCCCGAGGCAATGGCTTCAAGATGATCACCGATGACATCAGAGAGGATCAAGCTCAGGATGGGCGCGCGGGTGGCGGCGACCAAGCCGCCACCCTTGATGCGATCCACCTGCCTTCGAACGGCGTTGATCTCCTCGATGCTGGCACCCGAAGCCAGGGCTTGTGTGGTGAAGGATTCCAACTCGCTGAGCGACACCCCGGGAATGGGAGCCGCCACAAGTGAAGATCCACCGCCCGAGATGAGGCTGATGAGCAAGTCGTCCTGCCGAAGCCGGGACACGAAGCGAAGCACCGCCCGTCCCGCCTCCAGACTTCGGCGATCCGGTACTGGATGCCCTGCTTCCATGACCCCGATATGCGGAGGAAGTGCAGAGACCCGATGTTTCGTCACGACGAGCCCCGCGCTGAACGACCCCAGTGTTTCTGCCGCAGAGCGAGTCATGGCCTCCGCGGCTTTGCCGATGCCGAGCAGGAAGATCCGTTTGTGGGGAGGAAGTGGAGCAACCTGTAGCGCTTGCCTGACCAGGACACCAGGATCCACCCCGCGAAGTGCCGCATCAAGGATGCGGGCAATCCGATCGTCGCGCAGACTCTTAGTGAAGAATCGATCAGGTTGCACGGCTGCAGTATACTGGACTCGTGGCCAAGCCCCATGTTTTCGTAACACGGGTGCTACCTGACAAAGGCATGCGCCTGGTCCTTGACTTCTGCGAAGCCGAAGTCTGGCCAGAGGATATGCCCCCTGCGCACGAGCAGTTGCTGAAAAAGGCGGCCGGCAAGGACGGACTGCTCACTTTGCTGACTGACAAGATCGACGCGGAGGTAATGGAGGCTGCGCCGCGACTTAAGGTAATCAGCAACTGTGCGGTTGGCGTCGATAACATCGACCTTGCGGCTGCGACGAGGCGAGGTATTCCGGTGGGTAATACGCCGGATGTTCTGACCGACGCGACCGCGGATATGACGTTCGCACTTCTGTTGGCTACTGCGCGTCGAATTGTCGAGGCCGTAGAGTATGTTCGGGCAGGGAAGTGGAAGACCTGGGACCTACAATTGCTGCTTGGAGCCGATCTGGCCGGGCGTTCTCTGGGCATTATCGGTTTCGGCCGGATCGGTCGGGCCGTGGCCAAACGGGCACAGGGATTTGACCTGCGAGTCTCCTATTTTGACCCTGCGGTTGTGAACAGCCCCCTGGGCGAATCCACCGAACTCAACACGCTTCTACGGATTTCCGACTTTGTATCGCTGCACGTGCCCCTGACAAAAGCTACTCACCACATGATTGGGGAAGAGAATCTGCGGCGTATGAAGTCCACCGCAATTCTCGTTAATACCTCACGTGGTCCTGCCGTCGATCATGGGGCACTGTACCGCGCCCTCACGGAGGGCTGGATCGCGGCCGCGGCGTTGGATGTGACTGAACCGGAACCCCTAGATCCTGCCAGCCCACTGCTGCGGCTCCGCAACTGCCTCGTAGTCCCGCATTTGGGCAGCGCAAGCCGATGGACCCGGGAGCAGATGGCGGTGCTCGCAGCGGAGAACCTGATCGCCGGCCTGCAAGGCAGACGCCTTCCACATTTGGTAAACCCTGAAGTCTACATGGCACCACCGCAGCACCAGGACACGTTGGCGTCAAATTCCTGACGCTCAAGCCCCCATGGCAAGCATGGATAGCGTGCGATTTTGCCTTGAGCAAATCTATGACTTGGATGTGGCGCTCAATCTGATGGAGCGCGTACGCGCCAAGGTGCAAGAACACCTCGCGATCTCTCCTCACACGATGGCCCGATCACTTGATGAGCGCGATGCGCTTCTCATCACGTATCCGGATCAGATCCGGAGCCCGGAACACTCACCGCTTGCCAGCCTTGGAGCTTTTGCCAGCCGTTACCTGGCAGGCATCATCAACGGTCTGCACATCCTACCCTTCTTTCCATCATCGTCCGACGACGGATTTGCCGTGATGGACTTCAAAGCCATCGATCCGGCATTAGGCGACTGGCACGATATTGAGATGCTTGCCAGCCGCTTCGATCTCATGTTCGATGCCGTGGTAAATCATGCATCATCAGCCAGCGCCTGGTTCCAGTCATTTCTTCGCAACGAAGCGCCGTTTAACGAGTACTTCATCCGCGTGGATGGCCAACCGGATCTATCATCCGTGGTGAGACCTCGCACATCACCGCTCTTGACCGAGTACTCAACCTCCGTTGGAGTTCGCAAGGTCTGGACGACTTTCAGCAAAGACCAGGTGGATCTGAATTACCACAACCCGGCACTCCTGCTCGACATGCTGGATGTACTGCTGTTCTATGTTCGCAAGGGGGCGGCTTATATCCGACTTGACGCCATTGCCTACATCTGGAAAGAACCTGGAACGAACTGCATCCATCTGCCGCAGGCGCACTGGGTCGTCCGTTTCTTTCGTGCCATCCTGGATAATGTGGCACCCGCGACGCTGCTCCTTACAGAGACCAACGTCTCAATGCGCGAGAATATCAGCTATCTTGGCGATGGATCCAATGAAGCGAACCTTGTCTACAATTTTGGGCTCCCTCCACTCGTGTTACATGCCTTTCATGTGCAGGAGTCGGACAAGCTCGCGGATTGGCTGGAGGTTTGGGGACAGGGCTCCGACAAAGGTGCGTACTTCAACATTCTTGCCAGCCATGATGGGATTGGACTGAATGGAGCCCGTGAGATCCTTTCGGAGGAGGAAATCACGGAGCTCTCCCGGTCGATTGAGCGAGCAGGCGGGCACATTTCGCGGATGTCAGTAGGCGCAGGAGAGCCGTGGCCCTATGAGCTCAATATGAACTACTTGGATGCCTTGGACGCTGTTGCTCCGCAGTCGGGGTTCCAATACAGCACGGAGCGTTTCCTCACCGCGCATGCCATTATGCTGGGGCTGAGGGGGCTGCCTGGTGTGTACTTCCACAGCATGTTTGGCTCGCGAGGTTGGCGCGAAGGGCCAGGATTAACGGGTCGGCCCCGAGCGATCAATCGCGAGAAACTACGCATGGCAGACCTCGTCGATGAGCTGGCCGATCATCACTCAGAGCGTTCAAAGACCTACACAGGCGTGCGGCGGCTGCTTCAGGCAAGGCAGCACAATGCGGCGTTTGCCCCCAGTGCTGAACAGCAGGTCCTTCGGGGCAATCGAGGCGTTCTGGCGTTTGCCCGACATAACCTCCAGGACAATAGCCGTGTAGTGTGCCTTCACAATCTGACACCCTCGCCCCAATCGATTACACTCCAGTCCGCGATTGCGTACCGATCGGGAGACAGCATGATCGATCTGATCAGCGGAGAGCAGTTGGATGGGGATGACCACAGTGAAATTGCACTGCGGCCCTACCAGTCCAGGTGGCTGACTTCAGCAAGAGAGCGATGAAGGGCCGGCGCTGATGGCTGCCCCCGGCTCGGAATTGCGAATCGGAGTCGTTTCGACCCGTCTAGGATCCACTGATGGCGTGTCGCTGGAATCCGCCAAGTGGAGCCTCATGCTCACTTCGCTGGGCCACACCTGTTCGTACTTCAGTGGGCTTTCGGACCGACCGGCAGATCAAAGCTATGTCGTTGATGAAGCGCATTTCGCGCATCCCACGATCCGCCGCATTTACGAGCAGGCATTTTCAAACAGCGTCCGTCCGCCCGATCTGACCGCTCGTATTCAAGAAGCGGCAGGGCACCTCAAGGAGCAGTTGTATGCATTCATTCGCCGTTTTGGCATACAAGTGCTCGTGGTCGAGAATGCACTCGCAATACCGCTAAACATACCCCTAGGCGTTGCGCTCACCCAAGTTATTGCGGAGACCGGCCTGCCGACCATCGCGCATCACCACGATATGTACTGGGAGCGTCAACGTTTCCTGGTCAACTGCATATGGGACTACCTTGACATGTGTTTTCCGCCGAGGCTCCCATCGATTCGACACGTCGTTATCAATTCGCCGGCAGCAGCGCAATTGAGCTACCGCCGCGGCATCTCCGCCCACATGATCCCCAATGTGATGGATTTCGACAATCCTCCACCGGATCCCGGAGAGTATTGTGCCTCGATCCGCTCCGACCTGGGGCTAGAGCCCGGAGAGTATCTGCTGCTGCAGCCAACGAGGATTGTCAAGCGGAAAGCAATCGAACACTCAATCGAACTTGTGCGGAGGCTTCACGTGCCGGCCCGACTTGTGATCTCCCATGCGGGTGGCGACGAGGGGGATTCGTACGAAAACTATCTGCGCGAGTTCGCGGGGCTCCTGGGGGTGCGGACGAACTTTGTATCAGACATCATCGGTGATCGCCGCGGTACTACCGCCGACGGACGCAAGATCTACGCGCTTTGGGACGTCTATCCCAGCGCCGACATCATCACCTATCCTTCGCTGCTTGAAGGTTTTGGGAATGCGTTCCTGGAGGCGGTCTACTTTCGCCGCCCAATTGTGGTCAATGACTATTCAATCTACTCCATAGATATCAAGCCGAAGGGCTTCAGGGCAATTGAACTGCAAGGATTCGTGACAGACGAGGCTGTTTCTCAAGTGGAGCAGGTTCTCCAGGCGCCATCCAAGGCCGCCGCGATGGCGGAGCATAATTACCGGCTTGCAAAGCGACACTATTCTTTCAGCACGCTTCGCCGCCAGCTGCAGAGCCTGCTCGGATCTATAGTCGGTGAAGGGGAATGACCCCATGACCAATGTGTTGCTTCTGCATTATGCCGCCCGTCCGATTGTGGGGGGAGTGGAAAACGTGATGCGCCAGCATAGCCGCTTGATGGCGGAGGCTGGTCATCGCGTTTCCGTTGTGGCCGGGAGAGGCCGACAAGTCGATTCCCTGGTCCATTTCATCGAGTTCCCTCTCGCTGACTCGCGGGGCGCAGAGATAATGGATGTGCAGCGCGCACTGAACGCCGGTGTGGTGCCGAGGACGTTCGAACACCTGGTCTCTGAAATCATGAACCAATTGGCGCGGATTTGCGCGAAGGCGGACCTGTTGATTGCGCATAATGTCTGCTCTCTCAACAAGAATCTCGCGCTGACGGCCGCGCTGCGCCGTATGCATGATGGGGGCAGGGGGCCGCGGCTCGTGCTGTGGCACCATGACATTGCCTGGCTGTCGCCCCAGTATGCAGCGGAACTTCACGACGGTGATCCATGGAATCTCCTACGCACCGATTGGCCCGGCGCCGTGCAGGTGACCGTCTCGGAAAAGAGACGCCAGCAATTGGCAGAATTGCTGGAGACACAGCTCGAGCGGATCAAGGTGGTGCCAAACGGCATCGATGCACTGGAATTCTTGAATCTGGGTGATCTGACGCAGCAACTGCTTCGAGATTACCATGTGCTGGATCGCTCGCCCATCCTCTTGCTTCCGGTTCGGGTCACGCCTCGCAAAGATATCGAACTTGCCCTGCGGGCACTCTCACTCTTAATGGCACAGTATCCTGAAGCCTGTCTGCTGATAACGGGCCCTGCGGGGCCCCACAGCCAGCAAAACGCGGCTTACATGGAACGACTCATGGCGTTGCGCGCGGAATTAGGTCTGGAGTCACACGCGCTGTTTCTCACGCCCTCGACGGGCAGAACGCTGCCTGATGATGTCATTAGCGACCTCTATCGCGTGGCTGACGCCCTGCTCCTCACGAGCAAGGAGGAGGGTTTCGGCATTCCGCTGCTCGAGGCCGGCCTGGCAGGGGTTCCCGTGATCTGCACCGACATTGAGCCACTGCGCGAGATTGGACTGGCTGACGTGACGTATTTCCGAGCCGGCTCCGCCCCTCAAGACGTCGCAACCGCGGTCAGCGACGGAATTTCCAGAAGCCGGCGATTTGCCTTTCGCTCAAGGATCTTGCGGGATTTCCTGTGGCCCCGCATCTACGAACGGCACATTGCACCACTCCTTGCAGGTGGATGACATATGGACCGCCGCTACTCCACTAAGTTATTCCGCAAAGTGCTCGTTCCAGTGATCCATGGCGCTTCTCCGGACGCAGCACTCAAAGTAGCTCGTCTGGTAGCCGACGGGCCGCATATCCTTGTGGCGGGGGTGGTTGGGATCCCTGAAGGCGAATCCCTAAGCGCAGCGGCGCTCCCCGCGCGTGAGCTTCGCCAAGTGCTTCGTAAACTCGCAGAAGCGGGGGGATTCCGAATTACCGGCCGTATTCGAGTCGCGCATCAGCCTTGGGATGAGATCCTTCAGATCGTCCGGAAGGAAGAGCCCGACCTGATGGTGCTGGACACCGCCCACTTGACGCGGCTCAATATGAGCGCAGGCGCGGTTCTGCGCTTTCCCCTGTGCGATTTGATTGTTGCCGCGGGCAAAATACCTGATAGACCGGGCAAAGTGGTGTGTGCCCTTCGCGGCGGACCACACGCAGAATTAGCGTTGCGGCTTGGATTGGCCATCGGCCGTACCAGCAACTCGCGCATCACGGCCCTCCATCTTTCTCCCACCAACCCATCTCCGTTGGGGGATGCGGCCTTCAAGGGTGTGGACCGCGTTCTCCGCAATCTGCCGCGCGTGACCAGGAAGTATGTGCAAACTGACGATGCTGCCAAAGGGATTCTGGATGCGTCCAGAAGCTGCGACTTGCTTGTGCTTGGAGCAACCGCCCGCCCGCAGGAAGCTTTGATCTCCATGGGTCAAGTGGCCGAGACTCTATTGGAACAGCGCAGCAAGGGCTTGCTTATCGTGAAATCGAGCCGTCCGTTCCCTTCGAACATGAACACCGAAGCTGCTGGTCAGACAGCCATCTCTGTACTTGTGGACAAATGGTTTGCTGAGAACACTTATCACGCCTCAGAGTTCGCTGATCTTGCTTCACTATTGGAACTCAAATCAAAACAAGAGTTGACGATAAGTCTCGCGTTACCGGCGCTCAACGAAGAAGCAACGGTTGGTCATGTCATTGAGGTACTGCAAGAGGCACTTGTGCGACGTGTCCCATTGGTCGACGAGATCATCCTCGTAGACTCCAACTCCGTCGATAGGACGCGAGAAATCGCGGCACTTCAGGATGTGCCCGTGTTTGTACACCAGGATGTCCTGCCGGAGCTGGGATCACGGGCAGGCAAGGGCGAGGCACTGTGGAAGAGTCTGTACCTTACCCATGGTGATGTGGTTATCTGGATCGATACAGACATCGCCAACATTCATCCCCGATTCGTCTACGGTCTCCTGGGACCGCTGATTACCCGTCCCGAGATCCAGTTTGTGAAGGGTTTCTACCGCAGGCCATTGAAGGTCGACAATAAGCTGCAGGCCGGAGGCGGTGGACGCGTTACTGAACTCACTGCCAGGCCCCTGCTCAACCTATTCTTCCCCGAGCTCTCCGGACTCATCCAGCCGCTGTCAGGTGAGTACGGTGGCCGCCGGATTGCACTCGAGCAGATGCCGTTCTCTTCAGGCTATGGAGTGGAAATCGGACTGGCAATCGATATCTTTGAGAAATTCGGGCTGGATGCAATCGCACAAGTGGACTTGCAGGAGCGCATCCACCACAATCAACCGCTGGAATCTTTGAGCAAGATGTCGTTTGCAATCATCCAGACGGTCATGCGCCGCATCGAACGCCGCTACGACATCAAGATGCTTGAAGACGTGAACAAGACCATGAAGCTAATCCGATACGGACAGCAGAGGCTCATGCTGGATGTCGATGAAATTGCCGAGTTGGAGCGCCCGCCTATGCTTGAGATGCCTGAGTACTCCGCGAAATTCAGGGGAAGAGTCTGATTTAGCTGGGCCGTGGCGCTAGACTAGGATTGCGCGAAGGTGTCGATGAGCAACCGGAAATTGCCGCCGACCGGATACAAGATCGGGCAGGTCGTCCCCCTTCGACGGTACTCTGCCACCTTTTGGCGCGCCTCCGCGGGCGTTCCTGACGCAGTAATCCGGTTCACCAGCGAGTCTGGAACCAGGCCCTTTGCCTTGTTAATCTGCTCTTTGGTGGCGGGCCAGCCCAGGATGGCCTGAATCTGCGAAATAACCTCGGCCGACACACCGGACGCTTTAGCGATGTGGGGTTGCTGTGCTAGATACTGACAAAGAAGCATCTTGGTGCTCTCGATAGCGCGGTCGTGATCCGGATCGACCGAGCAAACAATTAGCTGCGGCCTGTCAATGTCCTCCAAAGTGCGGCCCGACTTGCGGAGGCCCTTCTCCAGGATCTCCAAAGCACGATCGTTGTACTCCGGGGGAACACAGTAGTTAAGCACGACACCATCGGCTATCTCGCCGGTCAGCTCCAACATCTGATCGCCGGTCGCGCCAATCAGGATGGGGATGTTCCGGGGCAGGCGCCGGCCGTGAACGACATCGAGCTCAATTCCCTCCACATTATGAAATTCACCGTGGAACGTGACGCGCTCCATGCGCAGAAGCCTACGCATGATATCGACGGTTTCCCGCATGGCCGCCGCGGGATGGCTGCGTTTGATGCCGACATTGCTTGCCAGAGGATCCCACCATGCCCCGATGCCACAGATGATGCGGTCCGGCGCAAGATCGTCAAGTGTGAGAAAGGTCGCAGCCAGCAGCCCTATGTTCCTTGTCCAGTTGTTGATGACGCCAGAACCAACTTTGATTTTGTCGGTGACGGCCGCGTAGGCGGCCATTGGGACAATGGCGTCCCGAACAAGGCGAGATTCTGCCTGCCAAACAGCCTCAAAGCCGCGCTGCTCCGCGTACTTTACGTATTCAAGACCATCTCTAAGGTCATGTGAATCCTGCAAGTACAGTGCGACTCTTTCCAAGTCTCTGCTCCGTCTCGTGGACTTCCGAATCTGGAGTTTCCCGCCAGTCTTAGTCCCCATGCCATTATACCTTTGGGACACCATACCCGCCGAAGGCGCCTTGACGTGGTAGCCGCTCAGGGGGGAGGATGCGCATCCCAGATGGGGACGGTCGTCACTTTCGGTTCGACCTCGACTGGACCTATACTGCGAAGGTACCAACGCCTCCGCGCGCCAAGTCAGGCGCCATTTCTCAGGAGCAATTTCCATGTCCACGAAGGACAATGGAGTGAAAGCTAAAGCCCCAGATCGTGCGGCCTGCGCAACGCTCGACCTCGGCCTGGACGGTTTTGTCGAGTGCCCAAATGTGGGCCCCAATAACTGTCAGTTCGCCCTTCCCTTTGGCTATGGATTTCTCTGTCGTGAGCCCGGCGCCTACAGTCTTCGTCCGCGGGTGCCGAACGTTACCGAAACCCAGAGCAAGGCAAAATAGCGCAGGCAGGGGATCTACTGCCACCGCTGACAACACCGGAAAACGCTCCCGATCATTCGGGAGCGTTTCGTTTCGATGTCGCCAATCCTGATGGATCGAGTCTACAGTCGCGCCCACATCTTTGGCGCCAGTTCGCGGCAGCGGGCGGTGATCCGCTCTTCGTCCAGGGTCAGCAGAGCCCGATCTTTCATGAGAATTGCGCCGCGGCACACCGTAGTATTGACCACCGCATCCACCAATCCGAAAATGAGGTGGCCGAGGAAATTGTCCACGGAAAGTGGAGTTGGGGGTTGGTAATCCAGTATCGCAAGGTCGGCCGGATGGCCCACCGCAATCTCGCCAAGTGACAATCCAAATTGCCTGCGGGCGATTTCGGCATTGCCTGACAGCAAGAGCTGCGGAGCCTCTAAGAAGGCAACCCGCGGATCGCGGTTAGCGAGGCGATGCAAAAGGTAGGCGCAGCGCATTTGAGCCAGCATGTCCGAGCCCATGCCATCTGTGCCAAGCCCCACGAGGGCTCCTTTCTTCAGGAGGGCGAGCAAAGGCGTCACGCCGACCGCGTTATTCATGTTGGATTCTGGATTATGCACGACCGGAGTCTGCGTCGCCGCGACGCGTTCCATTTCGGCTTCATCAATGTGTACGCAATGTATGAAGAGCGATTTGCTGCCTGCGACTCCCAATTTCTCGAGTCTCATGACGGTGGGGAGGCCATGCTTCTTAAGAGAATCCTCCCGGTCGGCCAAGTCTTCAGCCACGTGGACATGGCAACCAACACCCGATGCTTTCGCAATATCCGCGCATTGTTCCAAGGTCTTGTCAGACAAGGTAAAGGAGGCGTGCAGCCCCATCATTGCCGAGATCTGACCGTCCCCTTTTCCGGTCTTCTTGATGAAGCGCTCGTTTTCTTGCAAACCGCCGCCAATAACGTTGCGGTCTGATACCTCGTAACATAGCGATGCCCGGATGCCTGACTGCCGAACGGCGGCCTCTAGGAGGTCCAGTGAGCCGTCGCGTGCCGCAGGTGAAGCGTGATGGTCGATCACCGTCGTGGTCCCATTGCGGATGCATTCAATTAGTGGAATCTGCGCCGAGAGCGTTAAGTCTTCGCTGGAAAGGGCCCGGTCCAACTTCCACCAGAGCCTCTCAAGGATCTCAACAAAATTGGAGGCCGGCTGACCAGGTACAGACATGCCGCGCGCCATGGTGGAATAGAAATGATGATGGGTGCAGATGAAGCCGGGAAGGATCACTTGCCGGCTGCAGTCCACGAACTCCGCGCCCGGATTGTCCCGCCTCACTTTGGCGGACTCACCCACGGCCGCGACAGTCTCGCCGTCGACCGCCACGGCGCCATCCCAGATTACGCGATTGGTTTGCCCCAGGGTTACAACAATGCCATTCTCAAAAACGGTAGTCATGGTTGGGCCTTTCGCCGACGAGATCAGGCTTCCTGCAACGTCGCAGTTTCTGCGGGTGTGCGAGCTCTCATGGAGATGGCCCCAGCAAAGCACTTCAGCGCACAGATGGAACAGCCGATACATTTGGCAGCATCTGTGTGCAGGTAGCCGTCCTCTCCCAGGCCAATCGCCAGGTAGGGACAGCGAGTGCAATTGCCGCAGGCGAGGCACCGATCGCTCGATATCTCAGAGATCTTCTTGATCGGACTGAGTGCCATGAAGTCAGTGATCGGATGCGGCTGAGCAATCCCAATGAGCTCTCGCATGGATCTGATGCCGCGCTCCTTCATCAGGAAGGACGTTCCTGATTCCAGTTCCTGGATGATTCCATAACCGTACTTCGTGGCGATCGTGCAGAACTGCACCGTCCGCGCACCGAGGGCAAGGAAGTCCATTGCCGCCTTGTAAGTCATAGGCCCCGCGTTGCCAGAGACCTCAATACCCTCCGGCACGGCCTGCGCAAGCGTGAGGTTGGAGATTGGCGTCACGCCTTCACCGCTCATTCCTACAACCACTCCTTCATCCCACAGGCGGGAATCAGTGCCCTGGCGCCAGGCCAGAGTGGGGAAAGAGTTGGCAAGCGTCACTCCCGCCTTCATACCTGGGTACTTCTCAAGAACCTTTCGAATTGCACGAAGAATTGGCACGACGGAGGTTACAGCCGCTGTCAGCTTGAAGAGCTTGGGGATGGCCGGATCACTGACCTCCATCACCCAGTCGACAATCTTTGCGGTAAGGGCCGCATTCTGCGAGACAATGTCACCCTCTGTGCCATCGCCTCCCTGTGGGCAGGACAATGAGTACTCGATGCCCATGGCGCCGGCGTCCTGCAGTTTTTGTGTATTCGATTGCCAGCCCTGCTTGTCCGCGTCGTCGTGGCCCGATACAGGGCCACCTGTTGAGGCCATGGTCAATCGATCCGGCCATTTTCGCGTGAGTTGCCTCAACTCGCTGCAGACGCGGTCGAGGGCGTGGCCGGAAACGTTGTCGGCATTCGCATAGGTCGACGCGCCGAACGTGAACATGTACTCTGAGGGGATGTGGATCGGCACGTTGTCAAAGGCGGTCTTCATAATGGCGCCCGCCCACCCTGCGCTGTAGGCAGTTTCCATCTGGGCCAATCCATCAGTGAGCGGAGAGGCCGACAGCAGGTATGGCGAACGGATCTTCCTCCCAAAGAACTCCGCCTCGAGTGATATGGGTTTCCGCTGAAAGCCCGGAAGGGCGTGGTTGGATTTTGTCGTCTTCTCGAATGTCGGCGGCTGTGATCCGATCAACCATGCATGG
>DATDCZ010000048.1:0-1812 GCA_036524055.1 Anaerolineales bacterium
ATGGTGGACCCCACCGTGTACGGAATGGATCCCAACTTCGCCAAGGAGTCGTTCTACACGATCCTGTTCGAGGACATCGGCAGCGGCAGGACGCGAATTACGCTGGTGTTCCCCAGGCCGGAGTCGGAGGCGGAGTACCAGGCCATCCTGAACAGCGGCATGGAAGAGGGCTGGGAATCGCAACTGAACAAGCTGGCCGAGGCGCTGCGCTGAGGCCACTTCCGCCAGAGGAGATGAGAGCATGCCTAACTTTAGACTTAACGCAGAACCCGGGAAGCAGGACATCACCATCACATACGAGTTCAATGCGCCCGCCAGCCGGGTGTTCAAGGCCATGACCGACCCGAAGCTGCTCGAGCAGTGGTGGGGCCCGCGGATCTACACAACTGTCGTGGACAAGCTCGAGCCCCGCGCCGGCGGCCAATGGCGCTTCATCAATCGCGCGGCCGATGGCGGAGAGCATGGCTTCCATGGGGTGTTCCACCTGGTCGAGCCGGACAAACGCATCGTGCAGACCTTTGAGTACGAAGGCGCGCCGGGGCACGTTTCGCTGGAAAGCATGACACTCGAGGAACGCGGCGGTAAGACCTCCCTGATCGCGCACTCTGTGTTCCAATCTCCGGAGGATCGGGCTGGCATGATGGTCGACGGAGGCATGGAGGCAGGCGCACGCGAGACGTACGCCCGCTTGGACGAGCTTCTGGAACGGGCCTAGCGCAAGCCTGGCATTCTATCCGCCGGAACAAAGAAGGGAGTGGAGGCAGGATCGCCCCCGCTCCCTTCTTTGTATGGTTAAATGCCTTGCATGGACACCCTCACCCGATTGCTTTCAGACCTCGTAGCCATCGACTCGACCAATCCCGACCTTGTGCCCGGCGGCGCCGGCGAGGGACAGGTCGCGGCATACATCGGCGAATGGCTCAAGCGGGCCGGTCTGGATGTGGAAATCGTGGAGGCGGCGCCGGGCAGGTCAAACGTGGTGGGCATCGCACGGGGCAAGGGCGGCGGGAGGAAGCTGGTGCTCAACGGCCACATGGATACGGTCGGCGCAGGCGAGATGCAGCAGCCACACCAGCCCCGCATCCAGGACGGGCGGCTGTACGGCCGCGGCGCATATGACATGAAGGGCGGGCTGGCCGCCTGTATGTGGGCGGCGGCTGAGGCCGCAAAGCATAGATTGCGCGGCGATGTTATTGTGCAAGCCGTGGTGGATGAGGAATATGCCAGCATCGGCACGCAGGCGCTGGCCTCGCGCTACAAGGCCGAGGGCGCCATTGTGGCCGAGTTCACCGAACTGCGGATGATCCTCGCTCATAAGGGCTTTGTATGGCTGGATGTGGAGACCCTCGGGAAGGCGGCACACGGATCCAGGCCGGACCTGGGGGTGGATGCGATCACCAAGATGGGTGGCGTGCTGGTCGGGATGGAGCAACTCGATACGAGGCTGCGCTCACAGCCCACTCACCCTCTGCTGGGCAGCGGCTCGATCCATGCATCCCTGATCCATGGCGGCCGCGAGCTGTCCAGCTACCCGGATCACTGTGCCCTTTCCGTTGAGCGCCGAACGATACCGGGGGAAACGCCTGAATCAGTTGAAGCGGAAGTAACAGACGTACTGCATCAACTTGGGCAGCGAGACACCTCTTTTGTGGCGGTGCTGCGCCGCGGGCTCGATCGATCCCCGCTTGAGACGTCGCCCGAATCCGGGATTGCTATGACGACGCAGGCTGCGGCGGCAAAGGTCCTGGGGCGGACGCCAGAGATCGCCGGCGTGGCCTTCTGGACGGATGCCGCATTGCTCTCTGAAGCTGG
>DATDCZ010000049.1:0-13126 GCA_036524055.1 Anaerolineales bacterium
GGCGTTCTTCCTGCCATTCATTTTCGGTTTTCTTCTCCCCTCCCCCTGAAGGGGGAGGGGTGGGGCGTGGGGGGGTGGGGGGTGGGGGCTGCGCCGCGATGACGCGCAACGGCCATTCTTTGCCCCGCAGTATAATCATCCGCGATGAGCAACCTGCAGGGGAAACGCATACTGCTCGGCATCACTGGCTCCATCGCCGCATATAAGGCCGCCGAACTCGCCTCGCAGCTCACGCAAGCGGGCGCCCTCGTGGACGCCATCCTCACGCCGGCGGCCGAGAAATTCGTTACCCCGCTCACCTTCCAATCCGTGACCGGACGCCATGCCTACACCGAGGCTGACCTCTGGGGCGGCGAGGCTCATGTCCTGCACGTCGGGCTCGGGCACAGCGCGCACCTGCTCGTCGTCGCTCCTTGCACCGCGAATACCATCGCCAAGCTGGTCCATGGCCAGGCCGATAACCTCCTTACCATCACGGCCCTTGCGGCCCGGTGCCCGACGCTTATCGCCCCCGCAATGGATGGGGGCATGCTCGACCATCCGGCAACCCAGGAAAACCTCGGCAAGCTCGCCCAACGCGGAGCGTTTATCGCCGGCCCCGCTGAGGGTCACCTGGCTTCCGGTCTCTTGGGAAAAGGCCGCATGCTCGAGCCGACCGACCTGATTGGCCACATCCGCCGCATCTTGGGCCGCGAGGGTAGGCTCGCTGGCCGCAAACTTGTCGTGTCCGCCGGTGGCACACAGGAACCCCTCGACCCTGTGCGTGTTCTAACCAATCGATCTTCCGGCAAGCAGGGCTACGCCATCGCCCAGGCTGCGATTGACTTGGGGGCCGATGTGGTACTGGTCAGCGCCTCCACCGCGCTGAAAGCACCTATCGGGGCGCGGCTCGTCCCGGCTGGGACCGCCGAGGAGATGCTGGATGCCGTCCGGCAAGCCAGCGCCGGCGCAGACGCGCTCATCATGGCTGCAGCTGTCGCCGACTTTCGCCCAAAGAAGGCGGC
The DNA here is from genome assembly GCA_036524055.1 of Anaerolineales bacterium. GTDB lineage: Bacteria > Chloroflexota > Anaerolineae > Anaerolineales > Villigracilaceae > Fen-1038. The sequence continues at coordinate 1,005 of DATDCZ010000049.1, forward strand.
CGCTGACAAGATGAAATCCCGAGAAGGCGTCCCTCATCTTGATCTGGAAGCCACGGATGACGTGTTGAAGGCGGTGGCGAACGGCACGCGCCCGAAAGTGGTCGTGGGATTCGCTGCGGAATCGCGCGACCTGGCGCAGAATGCCGCGGAGAAACTCAGATCCAAGAAGCTGGACCTCATTGTGGCCAATGACATCACTGCATCGGATGCCGGCTTTGGTACCGACACCAACCGGGTGACTTTAATAGATGCGGGCGGCAGGTCCGAAACACTGCCGCTTGCATCCAAGGCCGAGGTTGCAGAGATCATCGTGGAGCGGGTGGCCGCCCTCCTGGAGTAACGTGAGAGTTCTCGTAATTTCTGATATTCACGCCAATGACACGGCGCTTCAAGCCGTGTTGGCCGATGCCGGAACCGTCGACGAGACCTGGTGTCTCGGCGACATGGTCGGCTATGGCCCCGACCCTAACCTGGTGCTTGAGCGCCTGCGCAGTCTGCCGCGCCTGCGCTCCATCTTTGGCAATCATGATGCGGCCATCCTCCGGCGCATGGAGCTGGACGCGTTCAACGGCGATGCCCGCACCTCTCTGGACTGGACTGCAGGAGTCCTCAGCCGCGAGAATGTGGATTTCTTGCGTTCTCTGGCAGCCTTTGACGAGGTCGACGGTCTGGTGACGCTCGCTCATGGCAGTCCCCGTGATCCCACCTGGGAGTACATCCTCAACACGCTTGCCGCCCGGCTCAACTTCACACATTTCCGAACACCTTATTGTTTCGTCGGGCACTCCCACATACAGAGCATCTTCGAATACGACGAGGCCGAAGATCGGGTCGTCGCCTCGCCCAACCGCCTGGAGCAGCCCGTTCCGCTGACGCGTCGCACCATCCTCAATCCCGGCTCGGTTGGTCAGCCGCGCGACCGCGACCCGCGCGCTGCCTACGCCATCTTCGATTCCCTCGCCCGTACCTGGGAGGCTCGTCGCGCGGGTTATGACATCGCTCTCGTGCAGAAGCGCATCCGGGATGCGGGCCTGCCCCCGCGGCACGCCCTCCGGCTGGCTGAGGGCTGGTAATTCCTGTCGGGTGCTGACGGGGGAACTTTTCATGAGCCTTTGCGTCAGAGGGATGACTCACCTTACTTCCAACGCCCGGAGGAGGGCAATATGAAGCATAAGCTCCTGCTCGCAATCTTGATTTCAACCCTCGGCCTTTCCGCCTGCGCCAGTCTTGCGCGCAGCGGGCTGGAACCTGCATCCGCTCCCATGCCAATGGCAACCATGAGCGCCGATTTTGGGATTGGCGGCGGCGCACCCGCCCTGCAGGAGTCGTATGCCGCTCCTGTGGCGCCCGCGGATGTCGCCAAGGGAGCTATCACTAATCAGGCTACCTCGGCTGATCGCCTGGTCGTCCGTAACGCCGACCTGACGATCGTCGTCAGTGATGTGCCCGCCCGCGTCGCGGCCATTCAGAACATGGCCAATGCCATGGGCGGCTTTGTCGTTTCCTCGAACCTGTATGAGACGTATACCCGCGACGGTCAGCCGGTGCCCCAGGCTCAGGTCATTGTCCGCGTCCCTCAGCAGCGGCTTGGCGAGGCTCTGACGCAGATCAAGGCCAACACGGTCGAGGTTCAGAATGAAAACCAGACCGGCCAGGACGTGACCGACCAGTACGTTGACCTGCAGTCCCGCCTTACGGCCAAGCTGGCCGCCGAGGAGCAGCTGACGGCCATTATGAAGGACGCCCGTCGCACCGAGGATGTCTTGGCCGTCTACGCCCAGTTGCAGCAGATCCAGAGCGACATCGAAGTTCTGCGCGGCCAGATCAAATATACCGAGCAGTCTGCAGCCCTCTCCGCCATTAGCGTCAACATCATCGCCGAGGAGACGGTCAAACCCATCGAGGTCGGCGGCTGGAAGCCCGAGGGTGTCGCCCGCGACGCCATCCAGAAGTTGATCTACTTCTGGCAGGATTTCGTGGACTTCATGATCGGCTTTGGTCTGTACACCCTGCCCGTGCTGATCACCATCGCCATCCCCCTTATCCTGATCTTCCTGCTGCTGCGCTGGATTTTCCGCAAGCTGCGCAAGCCCAGGGCACAAACAACGTCGGTTGAGCCGGCGCTCAAAAAGAAGTAGGCCACCAAGAGAGACGTTCCCCAGGGACGTCTCTCTTTTTGACTATAATGCCGCGCATGGATGCCCTGGCGCGCAACGCGCTGCAGCTCTTCAACATCCGCCTCACATCTGCTCAAATCTCCTCCCTAAGCACATACGAACGCGAACTCATGGACTGGAACGCCAAGTTCAACTTGACCGCGCTGCGCGAGCCTGCCTCCATCCGCACCAAGCATTTCCTTGACTCGTTCTCATGTGTCTTGGCTTGGGGTCCGCGGCCTCCGCGCCACCTTGTCGACGTTGGCACAGGCGCCGGCTTCCCTGGCCTGCCCCTCAAGATCCTCTATCCTTCGATGCGCCTCACCCTCGTCGAATCGGTCGGCAAGAAAGCCATGTTCTGCGAGCATATTGCCCGGCTGCTCGCCTTGGACCACGTCGATGTCGTCAAGGGCCGCGCCGAGGATGTGGGCTGCATGCCGGCGCATCGCGAGAAATACGACTGGGCCGTGGCCCGTGCCGTGGCGGAGCTAAGCGTCCTTGCCGAGTACCTGCTCCCGCTCATCAAGATTGGCGGAACCGCGCTGGCGTTGAAGGGCGAGAGCGGCCCCGCAGAGGCCCAGTCCGCCGAGAAAGCCTTCCGCCTCCTGGGTGGCCAGCTGCAACAAGTTATCCCGGTCGATCTGCCCGGCGTTGCAGATGACCGCTACCTCGTGCTGGTGACCAAGTCCGCAGCCACTCCACCCAAATATCCACGCAAGGCGGGCATGCCTTTGAAGCATCCCTTGTGAGCCGATTCGTCTGTGCAGCAACATGCGTCCCAGTCCCAAACTCGGGCCGTTCCATTCTGATGGGCCAAGATTGACAGGCATCTGGGCGCCGCACGAAATGTCCGCCGCCAACACTGGCGGCGGACCTGTCTTCACTCACGCGCCGGGGCAAGTCATATCCTGCGTATCAGGCGTATCACGATCAGCAGCACAGCCGCCCCGACGAACGCGGTAATGATGTTGTTCACAAGCCCGGTGCCGATCGAGATCCCCAGCACGCCGAACAACCAACCCCCGACGAAAGCGCCAAGGATGCCGATCACGACCGTGCCGATGCAACCGGCGGCCACGCCCCCCACCAGCCACTCAGCCAGCAATCCGGCGATACCGCCCACAATGATCCAGGTAATTATCGCGTCCAATGTCATAGTTCGCTCCTTTGTTCGTTTGTGCTTAACGACCCGTGTCGCCGGATGTGTTATCCGGCCGTCATTGTCCGAATATGGGGCGAAAATAGCCGTTGCATGACAGTCGCCCGGCTGGCTTGAATCGGGTATTTCAGCGTGATACACTGATTTCGCAATGGCTACTCCGGTGCTGGTCGTCACCCCCAGCCCCAGTTTCGGGGAAACTATCCGCGCTGCCCTCGAGCAGACGGAGAGTTACCGCGTTCTGGTAGTGAGCAACAAGGTCCCGGCCATCGTTCGCGCCGAAGAAGAGTCCTGCCGCCTCGCCATCCTCGATCTCGACCTTGGCGAGCAGTGGGTCGAAGACATCGGCCAGTCCCTCCGCACCGTGATGCCGGATATGAAGTTCTTCATCCTCGCCGGCGACGAGCTCCCTCCCGCCCTCGATAGCATCCGTCCGTGGACTCTCCTGCGGAAGCCGTTCCATGTCCCCACAGCCCTCGTCGCGCTGGCGCGCCCTGGCACCCCTCCGGAAGCCCCCAAGGTCGTCACTGAACCACATGGCCAGCTGCCCTGGCTTACCGACGTCAACACCGCCGCCCAGCACCTCACCCGGCTCACTCTGGAAAGCTCGTCACAGGCCGCGCTGATCACGCGCGACAACGAGGTCTGGGCCTACGCTGGCGAGTTGTCGCAGCCCGCGGCTCAGGAGGTCGCCTCGATCATGTCTCGCAATTGGGACAGCGAGAACGGCGGCGATCTGCTCCGCTTCTCGCGCCTCGAGACTACCCGCGCCGAACACATTCTGTACGCAACCCGGCTCGGTCCGGATATGCTCCTCGGCCTGGTCTTTGACGCCGAGACCCCCTTCGGCACCATTCGCTCGCAGGCCGGCAAACTCGGCTCCCTCTTGGAGCGCGAGGAATCTGAGCCCGAGACGGAAGTGGTCTCCACCTCGCGTCTGACGTGGACGCCCACCCCGCCAATCCCGCCCATGCCAGCCGAACCGGCCGTCCAAGTGCCGCCTCCACCTTCAAGCAGGGCCGTGCCAGAAGTGCAGGCAGCCGCGGTGACTGAATCCGATATAGAGATGCACGACGTCGATGACGAAGACGTCCCCATCCCGGAGATCCAGAACATCCTGCGCGATGTGCCGCCCCCCGAGCCCTTGGCGCACGTGGAGATTGCCTCGCCTCCGGACGATGGCGCCACGCGCCGGTCCATGCTGCCGCGCGCCGTTGGCGCCAGCCGACCTGCCTCCCAGCCTGCGGATCTCGCCGAGACCGTTGTCTCCAAGCCGACTGTCCGGCCGGAGACGCCCGCTCCTCCATCCACGCCGCGGCCCGCGGAGAGTCAGCAGTCTCTGATGGAGCACACCCTCCCCCACAGCCTGGTCGGGTTTGCAGGCCCCGGTGCGGACGCGCGCCGTATCACGCTCGAGCCTGTGCACGCGGGCGTGTATCACCTCACCTACGCATGCCTCCTGTTGCCGCGCTTCCCCGAGCACTACCTCACCGGTGAGGTCGCCGACAAGCTCTCCGAGTGGATGCCCATCATCTGCGTCGCTTTCGGCTGGAGGCTCGAGTACCTCGCGGTCCGTCCCGAGTATCTGCAGTGGGTCTCGAACGTCCCGCCGGCGACCTCGCCAGGCTACGTCATGCGCATCATGCGCTCGCAGACCTCCGAGAAGATCTTCGCCGCTTTCCCCGGCCTCAAGAAAGACAATCCCTCCGGCGATTTTTGGGCTCCGGGCTACCTGATCATGGGTGGTACGCAGCCGCATCCCTCACAGCTGGTCAAGGATTACATCAAGCAGGTCCGCCAGAGGCAGGGCCGTGATAACCCCAAACGCTGATATCATCGTCAGGCTGATCCGGCGCTGACCACCCGGCCCCGCGGCCGCTTTCAACCTGACACAAGGCAGGCCTCCTGCCACTCGAATCTTACGGGAGTGATCCATGTCGATGAAGATGATCGGAAGAATCGGTGCTGTCCTCGGAGCCATTCTGCTGTTGGTCTCGTTGGCCGCCAATCCGCTGGGAATTGGCGCTAACCCGGCCGAGTTCGGCTGGCTGCAGATGCTCGGGTCCTTCCTCGGCGCGGTCGCCGTAGCCGTTGGCCTGTGGCTCTCCTTCCGCCAGGAATAGCTCACCTCAGAACAGCCTCATACCAAGCGCCGGCTCCCGCCGGCGCTTTCGTTTTCTGCCCGCCCAATCGGGCGTTTGCACATATTCACCACTCTTGCAGGAAACCTGCGTGGCCGTCCTGCGTATATACTCTCAGTGTAATCATCCATAACAAGGAGAATGTCATGACCACCGCAACCCCTGCTCCGCAACAGCGACCCATCGTCAAGAACATCTACCGCAACGCCAGCGACGCGGTCTACGGCCTCGGCCTGATCGGCGCCGCCATCTACTTCATCCAGCAAGCACCGACTTTCTGGCTGGGCGTCCTCGGCATCCTCAAGGCCATCGTCTGGCCGGCATTCGTCGTGTACCGGCTGCTTGAATTCCTCAAGATTGGGTAGGACGAGCGCCTGGCGCGCACCGCTGAGACCGCGCCCTGGTGCACCAGGACAGTCGCACCCCTCTCCTCCCGGAGAGGGGTGTTTTATACTCGCCGCATGGCGAAAAATGGTCAACCGAACCGTCCTTCTCGACGCGACTTCCTCAAGACCATCGGCCTCGGCGCCGGCGCAGCCCTGCTGAGCGGATGCACACCGGGGCCGCTTCAAGCGGCCGCCGGAGGTCCCAGCCACACGAGTGGCGGGGACGCCGCCGCACCGACCCCTGCTGATGAGCTTCCCTCGCCCGTTCCGTCAGCAACGCGAACCCCATTCGCCCCGAGCACCCTCACGCCCACACCCGAACCGACCGCCACCATCACCGCCGGCCCTACACCGACGCGCACGCCCGATCCGCGCAAGCTGTGCTTCGTCTTATGGGATCATCAGCTGGCACGCTACAACTACAAGCCTCGCAACACCGTCACGCCTGTCCCCGAGACGTGCCCGCTGTATTCCGGCGCCATCAACCTCATCACCAACGAGTGGATGGAATACTGGAAGGCGATCCTGCATGTTTGCAATCCCGAGGTTGGACCACAGGAATTCCAGGGCGCCTGGGATAGCCTCGTCGCGCCGAACCGCGCCTTCACCAACGGCACCGGCCCGCGCTCCGCGATCTTCGCCATCCACACGCTCACATGCGGCGGCGCCACCCACGAGATGGTCACCGGCATCGCCGAGGGCGACTACATGCGCATCTACACGTTGAACGGGCGCAAGCCGCCGCCGCCCATCCCAACCAAGATCGAGGATATCGACATCACGCGGCATTTCTTCGCCACCACCGGCAGCAACGTCAAGCTGCCCGATGGCAGCTACGCCGTATACGGATTCCCCCAGTTCGAGAACTGCATCATTCCCCTCGTCAGCCCCGAAGATACGGACCTGATCCTGCTCGATCGCATCAAGGTCGTGACCAACATCGAGCGACCGTATAACACCGGGTAATTGGGCGAGCGAGCACCTGTCCAGAGCGTCAGCGAAGGATCAAGCCAGCACTTGTCCTGAGCGCGCGAAGGCTCGCCCATGCCGCCTGTCCTGGCGTTCTGCCCAGGGCGCCCATGCGGGCGCGGTGGAAGCGCTGCGTGACCGCCTATCCTCACACCGCGTTACGAAGATACGCCGAAAACGAACAGGCAGGGAGTACACCTGTCTGTTCGTTTTCGGCTTCTTCTTCCCTCCCCTCGGGCAACGGAGCGTCAAGCGACGATTGCCCGTGTCCTTGCGCCACGAGGCGCAAGGACACGGGCGGGGTGAGGGTGACGCGCAAGTCTCGGGCGAGGCGTCCGGCGAACGATCTACGGAATCGTCATACTCCCTCGCGCCGCCAGTGTCGCCAGGTGCTGGCTGCTCCTCTGGCTGTGATCGACGACGCTCGCCGCCAGCCACAGCACCTCGGCCGCCGCGGTCAACATCAACCCTTGCAGACTCAGGCTGCCACCAACCAGCAGCCGCAATGGAACCAGCAGGAAAGAGAAATCCGGACCCGTGCCGAGCAGCCCCTGCAAGAAGCCCTGCGACTCCGGTGCTGGCGCCGCGGCGGGAGGCGTCAGCCCACCCGAGATGATCCACGCGCCGCCGATGACGGCCACCAGGCCGATCAGGAAGAAGATGATGCCTGTGAATCGTGCCAGTGCCTTCACAATGCCTCCTTGGGGAATGATGTTCGCACGCAGCGGAGTTTACTCCGCCCGCGTGGACCATGGCCTCCCCCAATTGGGCGTGGCACAAATGGGCTATTAGCTATTGGATGAAAACGCTGGCGGTCAGGTTTCGGAGAAGACCGACGCCGCGTAGTCCAGGGACTTATCCAGCGACATCCGCGTCCCTTCCAGGTACGCGCAATCCCACGCGTCGGTGGTCATCGCGCTGCGGATTCTTACCATCATGGAGTTGTGCACCTCGGATGCCCCCATGCGCCGGAAGGTCGTCGGATCGGAGGTTAATCGCTCGGTTACGCCGCACAATCGTCCCGCCGTGTCCAGATCCAGCGCCCGCTTGCGCGCATCCACCGCCGTGTGCTCCACCCGCATCGTCAGCAGGACGGCAGCCTCCAGCAGCGAGAGACTCATCACGAGCATGTTTCCACTTTCGCGGGCGAGCCGCAAGGCCTCTGCAAAGTGCGGACGCGCTCCGTCCAGGTCGCCGCCCTCCAGCAGGATGTGTCCCAGCGCGTGCACGACCCAGCCCAGGTGCCAGTTATCACCCACCGCGCGCATCACGGGAACGATCTCGAGCAGCGCCGCACGCGCCTTCGAATACGCGCCCGCAGCCAGTGCACGCTGCGCCAGTCCGAGCAGCGGAACCGTGACCAGCCACGGATCCCCTTGCTGACGGGCCAGCGTCAGGCAACGATCCCACAGCGCCTCTGCGAGGACTCTGTCGCCGCGCTGAAAAGCAACATTGCCTGACCAGTACAGGGCGATGACCTGGCTCCAGTGATCGTTGAGCTCCTCGAACAAGCCGAGGCTCTCCTGCAGGTACTGCCATGCCAGCGAAAGCCCTTTCATCGTCAGTGCCCATGCCCCGGTGCACAGCAGACAATTCGCCAGCAGCCGCTGGTCCCCGCTGAGCCTCGCCGCGTCCACGCTCTCCAGCATGTTGGGCACCACAGAATCATCTCTGCCGCTCAGCAGTGAAATGCCCCCGGCCACCCCCAGCAGTCCGGCTCGGATCGCCGGCGTCGTCATTGAATCCATCCTTGCCCTGAATCGCTCGCACCACTCCTGCCCCTCTTTCGTGAAACCGCAAAACACCCAGAAGTAGACCAGGGCGATCGAAAGCTGTTGGCCCAGAGCTAGGTCCTGGGGACTCTTAAGCGCCCAGCTCATCGCCGCACGTAGATTGTCAAGCTCCTGCCGCAGGATCGACTGCCAGTGCAGCCGTTCAGCAGAGCGGATGCGCGGTTCCACGTCCTGCACAAAGCCGACAAAGTGCTGGATGTGCAACCGGCGGATCTCATTGAACTCGTCGCAGTCAGCCAGCCGCTCCAGGGCATAGTCACGGATCGACTGCAGCATCCCGAACCGCGGCCGCCCCCCAACCCCATCGCTCACCGTGACCAGGCTGCAATCGATCAGCGTCTCCAATGTTGGCAGCACTGTTGGACCCAGGTCTCCGCTCGGATTGCACACAGCCTCAGCCGCCTTGATCGACCAGCCTCCGGAAAACACCGCCAGCCGCCGGAAGAGCGCCTTGGCCGGGTCGCTGAGCAGATCGTAGCTCCAATCGATCGCGCTTCGCAGCGTCTGCTGACGTCGCGGCAGGTCACGCGTTCCGCCATTCAGGATGTCGAACCGGCGGCCCAGCCGTTCCAGCAGTTGTTCGGGAGTCAGCAGACGCAGCCGCGCCGCTGCTAGCTCCAGCGCCAGCGGCAGCCCATCCAGGCGCCGCGCGATCTCGCCGATCGCCTCACAGTTGCCGGAGCAGACCGCGAAATCCGGCAGGACGCTGCGCGTGCGCTGTACGAGCAGCTGTATCGAAGCGAACTCCGAAAGCCGCTCGCATTCGCTTGCTTCTTCCGCGTTCGGGATGGGCAGCGTCTTGACGAACTGCTCCTTCTCCCCGCGCAGGTGCAGCGACGTCCTGCTGGTCACCAGCATCTTGGCGCCCGGACAGGCCTCCCCAATGAAGGCGATCTTCGGAGCCGCCTCCAGAACGTGTTCAAAGTTATCCAGCACCAGCAGCATGTGCTTGTCGCGCAGATACTTGATCAGCGCTTCATCAATGGAGACACCCTGCGCGCTGTCCCGCAGACCCAGCGTCTCGGCGATGGTAGCCACCACGCGGTCGGCATCGGTCACGGGCGAGAGCCTCACTAGGAACGCGCCATCTGGGAACTTGTCGCGGACGGCCAGCGCGGCCTCCAGCGCCAGGCGCGACTTCCCCACCCCCGCCGCGCCCGATAACGTGACCACACCAATGTCCGGCCGCAGCAGCCACTTGGACACGCGCGCCAATTCCTGCTCGCGCCCGAGCAGCGGGTTGCGCGGGTGTGGAAGGTTGGTCAGCGTACCTTGTGTGAGTTCCGCTTCGGGGCCAGCGCTCGCGGCCGCGGCCTCATAAGACTCGGCCAGTAGCAGCGCCAGATCGTTTTCGACCAGGCTTCCCAGCTCTTCCACGCTGGAAAACCGTTTGTAAGAGATCATGCTCGCCTGACGCACGCGGTCTAGCATGCGTTCAAGGCCCGGCTCCCGTTTTGGCGCCGGCCCTTTGATATAGATCAGCCGCGGCAGGCCCTCAGAGAGGTTGTATTCGTCCTCGAGGCCCGAGATGTCCATTCCATCTCCGGCCCAACCGTAACTCTCCCAGTAGATGCCGATGAAGATGTGACTCTGTGCCAGGTAGGCCTGATACAGCTGCCGCGCTGGGTGCGGACGCGCGCCCGCCTCGAACATCACTGGCTCCAAGTGCAGGCGCAGCAGCGCGTTACGCACCACCTCCCGCTCAGGAGCCAGCTCCTTCAGCGTCGAGCTGATGAACACGCGCAGCCGGTGATCAGGCGGCCGTATGACGGCCCGGCCGGAAAGTGCTAGCTGCTGTTCCACCTGTCTCTCCAGGTCAACGGAGGCAGTACGCGGCCGCGCGGCGCCTGGTCGCGCCCGGGCCCCCAGGAACTCCCCGCCTCCTTGGGTCCTCGCGCTTGAAAGACGATAACGGCACGAGTAGTCGGATTACACCAATTTACGACTTTTCCCCCCCAGAGTCACGTGACATTTGTCACCACCTGCCCAAAAAAGAATGGCGCCCACCTCATCGGCGGGCGCCATTGATCCATCATCCATCGTGGGAGGCGACATCCAGTCGCCGTCCCACACTCCGAAGCCCCGCGGCTTCGGAGCCCAGTCTGTTATCCGTTACACGCATCTGTGAACGACTTGTGGCCGAAGTCCTGGTGATTGGGGTTGTCGATGTAGATTCCCAGCCAGTGCTCCGTCCCCTCCCAGACCGCGCCCAGCGCCCAGTACGTGCTGACGTCCTTCGTCCCGGCGGAGTTGAAGTGCACGCTCTCGGTCGGGCCGCTGGCGTTGTCGGATCGCTTCCATACGTACGTGACGTCCCCCGCGCCGTTGGCCGTTATGTGCGCCGTCATGTACGGGCAGTCGCTGCCACTGGGTTGGTCAACTTGCGAGAATGAATACGTGACGCTCGTGACCGCGAACTCGGCCGACCCCGGAACCGGCGTCGGTGTGGGCGGAAGCGGCGGCGGCGCCACCACTGCGACCACTGCCGGCAGACACGCGGCCGTCACCACGCTCTTGGCGATCCAGCCGTGACCGGCTCCATACGCGATGTACCACCACGTGTCGGCTGCATTGCGGCCCATCAGCGGAGCCGATGTCCCGGTGGCCAGGAAGCCCTTGATCTCATAGTCGGTTGAATCGCCCTCGCGAACGTTCGCGTTGACATTGGCCGTGACGATCGGCGAACAGGCCGTGGGCGGAAGCACGGCGGTCGGCGGTACTGGCGTCGCAGAAGGCACTGCCGTTGCGCCAGGCGCGGCTGATGGCGGCGGCAGCTGCCCCGCCTGCGCGGTCTGCGTCTGGGCAAAAGCCGTCGCGGCCGCGGTCACCTGGTCACTCGTCGGCAGAGTGCATGCGAGAATTGATGTCACCACGGCCAATGCCGCGGCGATCTGGGGCCATTTGGGCATTACTCCTCCTCTCATTCTGAACCCGCATTATAGCGGAAGAATGGTCCTGCGCCAGTACCTATGTCGCATGCTGAATCTGCCCGCGCCTAATGTCAGATTCATGCGACACCCTCGCAAATGACCTACACTGATGCAGTACCCAAGGAGGTGACTGCATGAAAAAGAATAGGAAACTGATTCCCCTGCTGGCAACGGCGTCCTCGCTGATGCTCGCGTTCAGCCTCGTGATCGGCGCGGCGGCAGCCGCGGCCCCGCCGGTTCCCTTCATCGGCACGTGGACTTCCACCGATACCGATGGCAGCACACAGACCCTGCGCATCGGCGCCGGCACGGCCGGCGGATACCATGCGGTGTACTTTGACGATGGCGCCACCGTCTGCGGATTCGATGCCAACGGCGACTTCCTCGCCGGCTCCATGGCCGTGGGTGCCATCGGCGCCCTGGGCAACACGCTCGAAGGCCTGTTGCCGGTCTACTGCATGGCCTCGCCCCGCTATCTGTATGACCTCGACGCGCTGTTCTCCCTCACGTACGATTCCTCCACCGACACCTTCACCGATATCCACGGCGTGGTCTGGTACCGGGCACACTAGTGCCCGGGATCGGCGA
>DATDCZ010000050.1:0-6708 GCA_036524055.1 Anaerolineales bacterium
ACCGATTCTCTACTTCATGCGGATCAGCGATCAACTTCTCCGAGTGATTCCCAGCTTTGCGCGGCGCTTGCCTGGCGCGGTCTACTTGACGTCGAACGTGCCGGTGAGGCCGGGTGTCGGGGTCCTCGGCTGGCCCGAAAAGCCCGCGGTGCCGCAATCGATCTTGTAGCTTGCCGGCTTCAGTGGCGTCAGCAGATCGAGGCTCTTGGTAGTTCCGGCGCCGATCTGGTTCAGTGACCATTGGGATTGGCCCGGGAACAGCTTCATCGTGGCGACGTCGAAGAAGACGCAATCACGCTCGGCTGTGCCGGTGTTCTGCACCGTGAAGGTCACTTTCGCTCCGGTTGCGGCGCTGAAGGTGCTGGGTGTGAGGCCAGTGTCTGACAAGGTTGCAGTTAACGTGACCGGCGCCGCGGCTTGAGTAGGAACTGTGGTGGCTGCGGGCGCGGCCACCGTCGGCGCTGCAATGGGGGGCGTAGCACTGCCGCCGCAGGCGCTCAAGACCGACGATACGATCACCACGACCAAGGCGAGACTCAAATGCTTGTACATTCCTAATCTCCTTTCTGACTCTAATGTTGCTCCGGAACCGCTACGATACGTCCATTACCAGTCGAGCGACGCCGCGCCTGAGACGAGATATTCGACGGCGTTGGCGGCGGTGACCATCCTGGCGCCTGCGATCAAGTCTTTGTCGGTGATGCCGCGCGGCTTGGCGCAGGTCCCGCACACCCAGATCTGTCCGCCGTTCTTGACGAACGACTCCAGCGTGTCCTTCATGGACGGGAAGCCTTCCTTGGCCACGCTTTCGGCATACCCCGGTGTGGCGTTGCGAACGCCTTCGATGGTCAGCAGGATCACGGCTTCCTGGCCGGCCGAAGCCGCCACGTTCCCGGTCACGAAGGCCAGGATGGCGCGCTCGGGGTCGTCTGTGCCATGCGTGCAATTGATCATGATCTTTGCCATTCTTGAGTCTCCTTTTGTTTCTGATATGGCTACTTCTTCTTCACGAAGAACCGCAGTAGGTGCGGGTCATCGTCCACTACCTTAAGCAGCGGGTTTCCAGAGAGGCGGCTCCATGACTCCACGTCGCCTCTCGCGGCAGGGTCATTCACGCGCACTTCCAACACCTGCCCGCTATGCATCTCATCCAATTTCGAACGGATCAGGGGCGTCAGGATCGCGCAGGTGGCAGCCGTGTCGGGCGCATCGCTCAGGAACTCCAGCACCTCATCGTGGGCGGGCGTCTGCCCGCTTTCTTTCTGGCTATCCATGGGGTTTATCTCCTTGTCCGTCTCAACCCGCTGAAATCCGCTGCACAGCAGGTGCAATTGCTGCACCCGCCCGTCCTTAAGTGTGCAGAACAATTGCTGCTCGATCCGGTACCAGTCGTCGCGGTCGCGCAGCAGGAAGCGATAGAAGATCCCGAGCCGCTTGCCGATCCGGTCAATCCGGCTCGCTTCCACCTCAAAATCAGTGCAGCCTTCGAACCAATCGCTGTACTTCGCAACCAGGTCGGCCGCCTTATCCAGGTTCGTGAACTGCCCGGGCGTGAGCAGCCGGCTGTTGACCCTTGGCTGACAGAAGGTTTCCAGCCGCTCCAGGGCGCCTTCCGCGATGGCGCGGATCCAATCCTCTCCGAAGCGCTGCTCCGACGACATCGTGACCTGCCGGTCTTTCACCTGGGTCTCAATCATTGGTCATCCTTTCTCCTCGTCCCGACGCATCCAACGGCTTCACCCCTCGAACACCTTCCCGCACGGGGATAGGGTTCGCGGACTTTGTCTCTTTCGGCACAACCGGCAGCCGTGCCTGGCCTGACGCGCTCACCGATGCTCTCCACGGGCATATAATCACCACCAAGATGGTGGCATTATTCCCCACCCCGACCCGGCTGCGGTATCCGTTATGGGTACAGCAGGGGATACAACCGCTGAAGCGACATGGAAAAAACACAACCAGGCGACATCGAATCATTCGGCGCATGGATCTACAGGCGCCGCAGGGCGCTGAACCTCACCCGCGACGAGCTGGCGGAGAAAGTCGGCTGCGCGGCCGTCACGATCAAGAAGATCGAGCGCGATGAACGCAAGCCGTCTCCACAGATAGCCGCACTGCTGGCAGAGCATTTGGTGGTGCCGCGGGCCGACCGCGAGCGCTTCCTGCGAATGGCGCGCGAACCGTACGCGGGCCCAGGTGAGTCGCGTGGAGAATCGCTGCGCATGCCTGCTTTCCTGCAGCAGGAGGATCGCAATCCACAGCCGTCTCATGCTGGTTTCGTGGAACGTCAAAGGGAACTGTCGCGTCTTGAGGCGGGCCTCCAGCAGTCCCTGACCGGGAATCCCGCGCCCCTGTTCCTCCTGGGTGACGCTGGCAGCGGGAAGACCAGCCTGATGCGTGAATTCGCACGCCGGGCGCAGGAGGCCCACCCTCTGCTGCTCGTTGCGGGCGGTCAATGTAATGCACAGACCGGCACGGGAGATCCCTTCCGGCCGTTTCGGGACATCCTGGGAATACTGACCGGCGATCTTGAGATCGATTGGACCGTGGGGATGCTCAACCGGGAGCAGGCGATTCAGATCTGGGCCGCGATTCCAGACGTGATCCAGGCAGTCTCGACCTCCGGCCCGCATCTGCTGGATACGCTTATTCCGGTTGCTCCACTAATCCATCGCATCGCGCCTTACCTGGGCGAACGACCCGGTTGGTTCGATCAGTTTCAGAACGTTGCTGAAACAGAGTCCGCCGCGCGCATGAGCCTGAAGCAAGGGCAGGTGTTGGAGGATCTGACTCGCGTGCTGCGCACCATTGCCCAAAAGAGACCCCTGCTATTGATCCTGGACGATCTGCAATGGGTCGACGATGCCTCCTTGAATCTGCTGTATCACCTGTGCCGGCGGCTGGCGGGCAGCCGGGTACTGCTCGTGGGTTCATACCGCACAGGCGAAAAGGGAACCGGGCAGCCCGACGCGCACCCGGATGCGTCCAGGGCGGGCACGCCGGAGAACCTGATCCTTGAAATGGCCCGGCAATATGGCGACGTCCAGATCAGGCTGGATCAGGCCAGCCCGTCCGAGGGGAGGACATTCATCGATTCCCTGTTGGATCTGGAACCCAACCGCCTCGGAGAGACTTTCCGGGAGCATCTGTATCAGCACACGCGCGGGCATCCGCTGTTCACAGTAGAGCTGATCCGCAGCATGCGCGAGAACCAGAACCTCGTGCTGGATGGCGGCGGTTATTGGGTGGAGAACAGGTCGTCCCCTCCGGCGCGGCTGCCGGCCCGCGTGGAGGCCGTCATCGAGCAAAGGCTGGCGGCCCTGGATCAGCCGCAGCGGGAGTTGCTGAATGTGGCCAGCGTGGAGGGCGAATGGTTTACCGCCGAGATCGTCGCCACTGTCCTCGACCTCCAAGGTCCCAGGGCACTGCAGACCTTTACCCACGATCTCGGGCAGAAGCACAACTTGATCCAGGAACAGGGAGTGCTGCGCGCGGGTCCGGTCAGCCTGAACCGGTTCCAGTTCCGTCACATGCTCATCCAGGAATACCTGTACAGTCGACTCGATGCCGGCGAGAAGCGCAGGTTGCATCGCAGGTTCGCGCAGGAACTTGAAGCCACATCGTCAGGTTCCGAACCAACGGCAGCAGTGGAAGCGCAGTACCTGGACGCGTTCGGGCCCGCGCTGCTGCACCATTCATGGCTGGGTGAGGATTGGGCCAAATCAGCCGCCCTCGCTTATGAGCTGGGGAAGCGGGCCAGGCAGCGCTATGCCATGCGCGAAGCCATTGCCTACTACGAACAGGCACTGCTGTCCCTTGATCACCAGGCCGCACCGGATGAAGCGTTTGTTTTCGATGTGCTGCTGGGCTGGGAGGAGGCGGCATTTAACTTCCGCCCTTACGAAGATCAGCTCGCACGATTGGCCCGCGCCGAGGACATCGCCCGCCGTCTCCACGACGAGCCCCGCCTCATCCAGGCGCTGCACTCGACCGCCAACGCCTTGCTGGCCCAGGGCCGCTGGACGAGGGCGGGCGCCCCACTAACGGAAGCGCTTTCCCTGGCAAAGAAACTCGGGAATGAGGAACTGTCTGTCCGGCCTGTCTTCTTCAAGGCCCTGCTCACCAGCTACGCCAGCCCCGCTGAATCGCTGGAATGGATCGAGCAGGCGGAGCTCCTTTCGCACAAGCACAACGATGCCCGCATCGAGGCCACTGCCCTCGGAATGGAAGCCTACGTTCTGGCGCAGCTTGGCAATTTCGACCGGGCGCAGGCCGCTCTACAGCATGGCCGCCAGGTCTCCGACGGCCTGGGATCGCCTTTGGTCAATTCGGATGTGGACCTTTTCGCGGCGCTGACCTTTCTTTCAATGGGCCAGGGCGAGCAGGCGCTGGAGCTCGCACAGCGCAGCGTGGAGACTGCAATCGCTACAGACAATATGGATTGCATCTGCACCGGGCTGGCCTGCCTGGGCTATACCAACCTGGAAGTTGGCCGGCTGCCCCAGGCGCTGGCGGCGTTCCAACAGGGCATCGAGCGCTCGGAGCTGACCGGGGCCCTGCTCTCAAAGCTGAGCGCGCAGGCCGGACTGGCAGTGACCCAGTTCATGACGGGGCACGCCGAGGCGATCAGGGAGCTCGAAGAGGCCATCGCCAACATGAGTCTGCATCAGAACCACGTTGGCGCGGCCAGCGCCAATCTCATGCTGGGCGCCTGTTTGATCCAGATCGGCGAACTGGATCGTGCTTCAAGCGCTCTGAACCAGGCGGTGGATTTCTATCGCCAAGCCCGAATGCACCCATTCCTTGCCAGGTCGCTGGCATCCCTTGCGGACTTGAGGGACCGCCAGGGGCAGCTTGCCGAAGCCTTCACACTCAGGGCAGAAGCAGACGCCGTCCGGTCTTCATCGGTTGACAACGGGTAAGTGGGGCCTTGGGGAACTTAAGGGACGCTCTACCAGACAAAAGGTATCAGCGCCCAGGTTCTTTTCTTGTATGCCTCATACGCTGACCCAAATGCCTGCGCCAGCATCCTTTCCTCGGACTTGATACGCCCGAGGTACACGATCAAGCCTGTCAACAGCAGTATCGCCAGACTAAGACCGTTCCCCAGGCTGATCCCCAGCCCGCACATCGTGATCAGTGCCGCGGTGTAGGATGGGTTTCTTATGAATCGGTACGGCCCCTCGGTGATCAGGTTGTGACCCTTCTGGATCACCAAACGCGGGCTGAAGAACGCACCCAGTGTTCTGACGGACCATAGGCGGTAAAGCATTCCGATCCACACGAGCGCGATGCCCATGAAGAAGTAGACCGGGAAATTCCGGTGAACATCGAACTTTGGGGCGATGCCGGGGATGTTCATTGCCAGCGCGATGGCGATCGCCAGCGCCGCGAAGGTCCGCAGCGCCTCCGCCCGCGCCGCGCGTTGTTCCTTGCCGCGGTCACGCAGTAGCACCCAGATCTCGAAGAGCAGCCAGGCTCCCAGGCTGAGGCCGAATACGGTCAGGTACATGGGCTTGGAGTTGAAGCTGCGGCGATCCGGCTTTCGATGCTAGCCCCCCAGTGTGACATCCTGCCTTGCGTACCATTCCAACGCATTGGAAAAATGCTCCGCTTTGAAATCCGGCCAGAACTCATCCACGACATAGATGTCGGCATAAACAGATTGCACGGGCAGAAACCCGCTGAGCCTGCTCCGGCCACCCCATCGAATGATAAGATCAATTTTGGATACATCGGAAGATCGCAGGTACTTCAGTATATTTTTTGCGGCGGGATCAGCTCTCTTCAATTTGCCCAGGTCCCATTCCCAGCCATAGTTAACCAGAAAATTGACCTTTGTTCCCCCGGTTCCAAAAGTCATCCGCCCATGGGTGTACGGAAGCAGCGCTTTTGGAAACATGCGCGACTCGGTGTTTCCCACGATCAGCAATTCCGCATTTTCTTTGGAAAGCAGCTCCACGGCCCGGATGCACGCATCCGTGAACGCTTTTCGTTGTGCGGGCGGCCTTCTATTGTTCTCCATCGTGAACCCGTAAACGGAAAGCTCCTGGATGCCAGCCGCCTGGGCCAGCCGAAAAAAGGCCACTGCCGGATCCAAACCTTCGGCATATCCCCTGCCTTTGGCCAGGCCCCTGGCTTGTGCCCACCGCCTATTGCCATCCGGAATCACGCCGATGTGTTTTGGCAGTCTCATTCCGCCGCCTGAAATCTTTTTCGTATCGAATTCTGCCCGGCAACCTACTCTGACCGTAGGCTCAAGTTGACGCAGTCTGCCAATCGTACATCAGATCGCATGGGGCCGAAGCCGCTGGCGCCAAGTTCCTGCGCGCGATCGTGCGGCTTCCGTGGGGTACTTGACTCCCCTCTCCCTGACGGGAGAACAGCGGGTGAGAGCGGCAGATGCAGCCGGTCCCTCTCATACCTCTTTCCTGCGGCCGCGCAGCTGCACGAACAGCGTGCCAAGGCCCACCGCGATCAGTCCCAGCAGCTCCTTCAGGCCCACGTGTTCGCCCAGGAAGATCACTGCCAGGATGGGTATCCACACCAGCATGGTGCCCGTGATGATGCTGGACTCAGTCGCCGTGAGCGTGCGCAGCGTGTGATTCCATAACGTGTAGGCAAAGGCCGTATTGACCGCGGCCAGCCACAGGATGAAGAGCCAGTTGCGCGGGCTGATGGACGGGATGCCCTCCAGCAGCAGGCCGG
>DATDCZ010000051.1:0-5266 GCA_036524055.1 Anaerolineales bacterium
TGCCAATCAGAGCGGCCGGTTTACCGACAAACAAAAGCTCCGGCTGACCGCGCTCGACAAATCGCGGCGCAAAGCCAGCATGGGCCTGGGCATCTTCCTCGTCATCATCGGGCTCATCGGGCCGACCATCGCCATCGCCTCCAGCATCGGCAATCCGGACATCGGCTTCATCATCGGATTCGGGATCGGCTTCGGCCTGGTCTGGCCGCTGATCTGGGGCGGCATCGGCTATATGCTGATCAAGGGCGCCAGCGAAAAGAAGGAGTTCACCATCGCCAGTGTCCAGGGACGCGCCAACATCGTCGCCCGCGAATCCCGCACGACGGACAGCGACGGTCACACCTCGACGCACACCTACTATGAACTGCACATCGGCGGGCATACATTCAGCGCCCAACGCGACGTGGCCGACGTGATCATGCAGGGCGATGAGTACACGGTGTACTACGTCCCCGCCACCGACGACATCGTTTCCGTGGAAGCGGCTTCGAGCAAGAAGAAGAAATAGACACCGGCCGGTCGGCCGGCGATCACTTCGCGGCGAGTTCGGCCACCAGCAGATCGAGTGACACCTCGAGCGGCATGCGGCCGGTCTTGGCGTCCTCGTCGATCTCCAGCAGGCGGCGGTAGATCTGCTCCAGCCTGGGCATGTTGAAGAGGCGCGCCTGCTTCAGCGCGTTCTCCGCTGCGAACGCTGCTACGGGCCGGCCCTCGACCTCGCTCAGCGTCCGTATGGTCTCAGGGATTCCGCCGCGCCCATCCAGCACCTCGCGTGCCACCAGCAGGTAACGGAATTGCCGCACGACCATGCCCCAGGTGCTGAACACGTCCTGGAATTCCAGCAGGCGGTGAAGCAGCTTCTGCGCTTCTCGCGAATTTCCGGCGGAGAGCGCCTCCACCATCTTGAACACGTCGGGCGCCGCGGTCAGCGGGCTGAGCGCATCCACGTCAGCAGCCGTGACCGGGCGCTTCCAGTTCACGTACGTCAGCAGCTTCGTCACTTCCTGCGCGGCCTGCCGCGTGTCGGCGCCGACCATGTTCATCAGGCGCTGGGCTGCGTCCGGGGCGAAGGCCCCGCCCTGCGCCTTGGCTTCCCTGCTGATCCAGCCAGCCATGGAGTCGCCGCCAGGCTGCGCCAGGAATTCCACCGCGTGATGGTTCTTGCGCATCCAGGCCGCCAGCCAGTGTTTCTCCGCTGCCATCCTGTCCTGCTTGCTGCGCAGCTCCAGCACTTCAGTTATTACCAGCAGCGTGGACTCGGGCATGCGCTCCAGCGATTGCAGGAATTTCGCCCGGGCCTGCGCCGCCGTTTCGGCCTCTGATCTATCCTTGGCTGCCGGTTCGGCCTTGGAACCCGGCTCGGCCGGCTGTT
The DNA here is from genome assembly GCA_036524055.1 of Anaerolineales bacterium. Taxonomy (GTDB): domain Bacteria; phylum Chloroflexota; class Anaerolineae; order Anaerolineales; family Villigracilaceae; genus Fen-1038. Next base: position 1,373 of record DATDCZ010000051.1, read on the forward strand.
CAGCCCTGGCTTTCCTGCGCACAAATCGCGCCGACGGGTCCGTGAGCAGCACGACGCGGTGGGTGGAGATGAATGGGAGCGCGTTGATGGCGTTGATCCACTGATCCTCGGTCATCGTGCGCGCCTCGAGGTGCGCCGTGTTCATCTCGGCCTCGGATGGGTCGCTGAAGATCGAGCTCAGCTCGCGTGCGCGGCGGGCGATGGCGTACTCATCGTTGCCGTACAGGAAGTGGATCGTCTGCGCGTCTGCCATATCGCCGGGTGCTTGTGCCCCCGTCCTGGTCGGTGGTATCTCCCGGGGTCATCTTCCTGTGCCCGGGCGGGATCATTCGGCCGCGCCGCGGCGCCCCTCAGCCTCAGCTGACGGTCATCACGCGGTGGGCAGTAATGCGCCCGCGCATGCTCTCGTGAACGTTCGTCACCCGCAGCTCACCCATCTGGGCGTCCGTGGTGATCCTCTGCTGGAGCATCGGCCCGAGCGGGCGGCTCAGCAGCACGCCGATCATCGCCATGGCGAAGGCGAATGGCAGCCGCAGCAGACGTCCGGTGGTCGACCGCGCGCCGCGCATCACGAACCAGCCCAAGCTCGCGCCTAGTAGGGCGGAGGTGGCCATGTTCGTCCCGCAACCCGGATGGATCGCCAGTTGGCTCTCGCCCGCGCGCAGCCGCCGCAGCGCCTCGGTGACCGCATCCGCCACGTCCGTCACAGGCACATCGCCGACGATGAAGAATCCCGTCGGGTTGGAATGACCGCCGAGCATGCGATTGGGGTATTTTGCGGCCAGCACGTGCAGCGTGGCGTGCTCGAGTGCATGGTTGCGCCGCGTCGAACCCACAAATGGAAGATCGAGAATGGAACTCATAGTGCCCGCATTATACTTGCAGGCATACTCTGACCCTCACTGCACACTGCCAGGAGGTCGCCCATGTCCGACGCCAAACTTCAAGTGAGCCCCGGGGTTGCAAAGCGCCTGCGCGAGGAGCAGATCATCTGGTTCACCACGGTCAGTCCGAAGGGCATTCCAATTCCCAATCCGGTGTGGTTCTACTGGGATGGGGCGGATTTTCTGGTGTACAGCCAGCCTGAATCCTTCCGCGTGCGCAATATCCAGGGCAACCCGCACGTCGCACTGACGCTGCAGGGCGTGGATGGACTGGGCAATAACGTTGTGATCATTAGCGGGGAGGCGCAGCTCACGTTCGACAACCAGCGCATCCCGGATGGCTACTGGGACAAGTTCAGGCAGCTGCTGCAAAACGATACGCCGGATGAAATGACGGCGTCCTACAACGTGGAGATTCGCGTCCGGCCGACAAAGATCCGGACGGCATGATACCGGCCGCCGCCCGGAATTGAAGCGCGGCCCATCGCGGCCGCCTCAGGCTTTCTCTTTCGCTTTGAAGGTCTCCAGCAAGTGGATCAGGATCACGTCCGTATAGGCGTTGACGCCGCGCAGCACATCACCCCAGGCACGCCCTGAGGGCACGTTCGCCACCTGGTAGACCTCGATCACGGATTGCAGCAGGGCGTCGCGGAAGAACAGGAAGGCGCGCGCCGCGTCCGCGGCGTGCAGACCAAATCGCTGTGCCCGCATGGCGTACTCATAGCCAATGGAGCGCGCCTCGGCCTCGCCCTCCTCGCCCCCTGCGGCGATGTAGTGCATCAATCCCTCGAAGAGAGTCCGGGCCGACTCGCGGTACTGGGCGCGCGCCTCGTTGTCCAGCCGCTTGTACCAGCCCTCTTCGGCCAGCCGCCCCTCCGAGATCTTCACGCGGATGCTGCGCAGCGCAGCCTGGATCACGCTCGTGGGGTCGATCGCGTCGGCGCCGCGCGACGTCGTGGCCCAGAGTTCGACCTCGGCTCGCTTGAACCGCCGGTGGCCTCCGCGCGTGCGGTACACCGGCAGCAGCCCCTTGTCGGACCAGGTGCGCACCGTGCCCGGATGGACACCCAGCACCGCCGCGGCTGCCTGCAATGTGAGCCATTCGCCCTGTGGGGTCCCGGCCGTCTGGCCGTTGGGTACCTGCCTGCGTATTCGTTTGGGTGTCACGTGGAGGGCATCCCTTGTTAGGTTTAGGTAGATTTTACTCCCGCCTCAGATACCTCCTCGAGCGAGCTAATGGGGCGTTCACACGTGCTCACCGCTGTCTTAGGCAGCGGGTGCATACTTGCCCCAACGCGAAAATCCGGGAATCCTGGTGTCTGCGCCTCGGCTTGCCTGGTCGCCCCATGGGTGACAAAGAGCAGTGTCCGCACATGATGCATGGCAATTCCCGTCGCCGGCATATCGGCGTAAGCTGGTGAATATTATCCGGTATTGAACAGAGGTAGAAAAGGAGACTATGAAGAAAATCTTGCTAGTCGTCGTTCTTGCACTGGGCGTCTCGGCTGCCCTGGCCGGCTGCGGAGCCAGCGGCCCCAAGATCACCGTCACCCTTAACGATTTCTCTTACACGCCGAATGCTTTCACGGTCCCGGCCGGTGCGCAGGTGACCCTGCAGGCCACCAACAATGGTTCCGTGGAGCATGAGTTCGCCATCATGAAGAAGGGCACCTCGGTCGCCCCGCCGTTCGGAGATAAGGACGAGGGCAATATCTTCTGGGAGCTGGATGAGATCCTCCCTGGCACCACCAAGACGGCCACCTTCACGGCTCCAACCGAGCCCGGCCAGTACGAGGTTATCTGCGGACTCGCAGGGCACATCGAAAAAGGCATGGTTGCCACCCTGACGGTGCAATAAGGCTTGCGTCGGGCTTTTCAAACTCCCGCCGGGTCGAAGGGCGGGAGTTTTTGATTCCAGCCCGCACGCCGGTCGGGACCCATCCGGGCCAGCCCCCGGTTTGGGAATACGTGGCATACTTGTGAGGCTTGGCGCCTTTGACAGTTGGATCGCGGTGCAGCTCCGCTTCCGGCGTCTGAGCGAGCTGCAGAGGAAAGTATGAACAAGCGCTTACTGGTTGTTGCCCTGGCTGCGGCCTGCCTGGCCACACTGACCGCCTGTGGCGGCGGTTCATCCACCGACGTGATCCAACCTGTTGCAGCCACCGCCCCGGTGGAACTGGAGCTCGCGAGCGCTCCCGCGAGTGCCCCCGCGAGCGCGAATGCTGCGAAGATGGACGCGGCCACGGCCGAGCTGCTAAGCCCGGAATTCGGATGCTCTGGCGGCGGTCACCTCGAATACGGGCTAGTCAATTCACCCGCGCAGAATTGAGCGACGGCCCGAGTCAGCAGCCGCCCGCGCGGTTGCGCAAACAACATGCGACACCTTCTGAAGTTCATTGTTAGCAGCCTGCTGTTGCTCTTTGCCTGCAACCTCATCCAGGGGGAGCAGACGTTGGTGCCGCCCCTGCCGCCTGCGGCGGACGAGACGGCGACCCCGGGCCCGCTACCGCACGTGGATTGGCGCGCCTATCATGATCCCCGCACCCAGCTCACCATTGGCTATCCCATCACCTGGCAGCAGGCAGATAACGGCGGCTATCCCGTCAAGATCACCCTCCAGGCTGCGCCCGGCACCACGCTGCTGGAGAAATACCTGGAGATCGACGTCGTGCCCCTCGCCGGCGATTGCCGGCAGATGATGTATGGTCCGGCTGGTGGGCCGACTGAGAACGTGCAGGTCAATGGCATCGACTTCGTGAAAGAAAGCGGCGTCGGGCCCGCGGCCGGCAACGTCTACGACTGGACCACCTACTCCACCACCCGCGGCTCTGACTGCATCACCCTGGCATTCGTCCTGCACTCCGCCGATCCCGGCGTGTATGCCACGCAGCCACCTGCGTTCGACGAGGCGGCCGAGTCTGCCATCTTCGACGAAATCCTGAGCACGGTCAAGTTCAACACATAAGGCAGCGTTCACCGACGCCTCCTGGCGCCCACCGCGCAATGCGCC
>DATDCZ010000052.1:0-5849 GCA_036524055.1 Anaerolineales bacterium
ACGTTGACTGCAACATTGTCAGACACTGGCCTCACGCCCAGCACTTTCAGCGCCGCAACCGGAGCGAAAGTGACCTTTACGGTGCAGAACACCGGCACAGCCGAGCGTGATTGCGTCTTCTTCGACGTCGCCACGATGAAGCTGTTCCCGGGTCAATCCCAGTGGTCACTGAATCAGATCGCCGCTGGAACGTCCAAGAGCCTCGATCTGTTGGCGCCGCTAAAGCCGGCAAGCTACAAGATCGATTGCGGCACCGCGGGCTTTTCGGGCCAGCCGAGGACCCCGACACCCGGCCTCACCGACACGTTCGACGTCAAGTAGACCGCGCCAGGCAAGCGCCGCGCAAAGCTGGGAATCACTCGGAGAAGTTGATCGCTGATCCGCATGAAGTAGAGAATCGGTTTTTCAGCCAAAGGAGAGATGATCGTGTCAACCAACGTGCAAGTTTCAGGCAAGGCAGTCGCGGCTTCCACCAATGTGGGTCCAACCACCGTGGCAATCGCCGGAGTAGGACTGATCGGCTACGGCCTCATGTTCCTGGTCCGCAACTTCACCGGCTTCATTGAACTGGGTCTGACGCCCCAGCATGTGGGCGGGACGCCGGAGCAGATCCGGGCCTTCAGCCCGGAGCTATACAACTACATCAGCCATCTGCAGGTGGCCCTTTCAGGCTTCATCATCGCGCTGGGTGTGGCGGTTATTGCCCTGGCTCTGTTCGGCATTCGCCGAGGCGAGCGTTGGGCATTGTGGACCGCATTCCTTGCACCCGTGATCGCCGTTGGCATTGCCCTTCCGCTGCACTTTGCCTACGGGATCGGCACGCTCGGCCACCTGGGCTTGATCTATCTGGACGCCGCCATCCTACTGGCTGGGACAGTCCTTTCTTATCGGGGTACGCGGGCCTAGGTTTCCTGTCCCTGGCCCGGACCACGCAAACGATCGTCCTGGCAATTCGAGGATTGAGATCCTGACCCAGACTCAAGCAAGCTCCTCCGGCCGCTTCCGTCGGCTACCTGTTTCCAGGTGCTGCCTGACCCAGTTGCCGGAGGGCTTGATGCGGGTGGTGAGACGGGCACTTAGCTGCCCCTTCCGCCACGCCGCTCCCGCCAGGCATGAGGCAGTCCGCTTCAATAGATGACTTTCGCATTTTCGAATGGAGGCAGTACATGTACATTAGAGTGGTCCAATTCAGCCTGGGCAGCGGAAAGCGTGCGGACGCCGAGGCGATCGCCGACAAGATCGTGCCCGCTATTCGTGCACAACATGGCTGTGAGCGCTGCGAATTCATTACCGATGACGCAACCGGCGACTACGGCATGGTGGTACTGTGGGCGTCAAAAGAAGACGCGGACGCCTCTTACTCCGTGATCAATCCGATGTTGCAGACCGCGCTTGGCGAGGCGGGCGCCAAGGGGACGAGCATTCGGTTGTTTGGGGTATACGAGCCAGGTAAGTAAGAACCATCAAACGAGCCCGTCGCGAATGGCGACGGGCTCGTTTGATTCCAGGGGCTCTGACGGCGGTCGCCCTTTTTCACTCAGGCGAGGGCGCCCTGCTCCAGGGGTGGACGCCTCGCGGCGGATGGAGCTTCGGCCTCCAGCAGCTCTTTCATCTTTCTGACGACGGCCCGGTAATTGAAGATACGCCCGTAGATCAGGCGCACCAATGGTCGGCTGAGAAATTCGGGCAGCGGGCGGATGCGCCCGTCCAGCCGGGCGGTGAGGCGGGTGTGCTCGGCATCCACCGGCTCGAGCTGAAAGGTTGTGCGCACCATGCCGAAAGCGCCGCTATCCTGCTGCACCGTGTAGTAGTCGAAGGGTTTCCAATCCAGAACCTGCTCGCGCATGGCGATGTTCTTGCCGTGGATACAGTGCGTGGTCGCCCCCACCCCTGTTCGCCCCTCCGGCCTCAGCACGGGGATGAACCGCATGCCGTGAGATTCGGAGGAGTATTGTGCACGTCGCTCCGGCTCGTTCATCCAGCTCCACAAAACGGGTGGCGTGGCACGGATGACCTCACTAAACGTGACCAGTGCATCTCTTTCCTCCACGACCACGTGCCGCGATCTCATCAGAGCCTCGAAGCGCTGGTGCAGATCGAGCGCGCGGGTTTCGACGACGCCCAGGTGTTCGTACTCCTCGCTCCCATCCACTAATCCGGAAAGGGTCAGTCCGGCCTGCTGCAGGCTCGGCTTGCTGAAGAGCACATATGCAGACCAGCCCGTTCGTTCACTCACATGATTCTTGAGCAGCCGGTGGGCCAGGTTCACGTCGCTTCCGGCCAACTCGGGCCGGCCGTAGATACTCTGTATGGCGAAGTCGCCGTGATGCACGATGAACTTGAGGTCCAGCATGGAGATATTGCCGCAGGCGCGGCATCCACAGCTGGTATGCCGCCGGACATTCTTGGTCCTGTGACGAAAGTCGACGTACGTGGATTCGAGCAACTCCAGCAGGGTCTCGCCGCGCGTCAACTGAGCATCGCGGGTATAGCCGAAGACCGCGTCGCCCTCGATCTTGTGGATGGTCAGCAGCGACTTGAAGCGCCCTACGATCGTTTCAAGCAGGTCGCTCAAGATCTCCTGGGCGTGTTCAAGTTCCGCCTTGGATAGAAACGCGGTATAGCCGGAAATATCGGCCAGCACCAGGAAGCCCCGGCCGATGGACGCCTTTGATTCAGACATGTTTGGTCTGAATTCTATCACCGCTGGAATTTACGCTCCGGCTGCGATCGTGCGGGCGCTTCCAGAACCCGGACCTCTGACACAACAAGATACCGCCTGATGAGGCGGTATCTTCGTCTTTGCTTAGGCGCCGAATGGACGGGGTTCGCCTATGGCCGTTTCCTGGCATATCGGACCGGCACGGCACTCTTCAAGGCTGCCTCGACACGTGCAATGGGATAAGCACTCGAAGGATCGCGTTTGTGCTCTTGGCCGCTCGGTCGGGCAATCGGCCCGGATCAGGACCGGCGGACGGCCTATTGCAATTGCCTGCGCGCTGTGTCACAATCATCTTGAGGGGCGCGAGGGGCGTCCGCTATGGGAGGGTGCGGGGCGTGTGCATTCCCATCAACCCGGCATCCTGAACGTCCAACCGATCCGGCAGACGCATCGCGGGCTGGCTGACGCCGCGCTGTTTCAGCGGTGCGCGGGCTTCCCACGCTTCTGCTCGCGCGGCGGGAGGGCAGGCCATGGAGAACTCGGGTGACGTCCGCAGTCTCAAGATCGCGATGGGGGCGTATGTGCTCGTCTTGGCCCTAAAGTTGGTGGTGTATTTCATGAGCGGCGTGATGGCGTTGCTGGCCGAAGCGCTGCACACACTCAGCGACATCTTCGTTTCCGGCTTCCTGCTGGCGGCAGCCTATTACTCGCGCCGCGCGCCAGACCGGGAACACATGTTTGGGTACGGCCGGGCGCAGAACATCGCTGCGCTCGTGGCCGCCACGCTGTTCATTTCCTTCACCAGCTACAAACTGTACGAGGAGTCGATCCCCCGGCTCTTCAAACCCGGCGAAACCGAGTACCAGAACCTGTGGCTGGCCATCGGCGCCATCCTCATCTCCATGGTCATCGCGGCCATCCCGCTGGTACAGCTCTACCTGCAGAAAAGCCGCGGCGCGGCGGCCCAGGCCCAATTGATGGAATCCACCAATGACGAGCTGGGCCTCGTGGCAGCGTTGATCGGTACGCTCTTCATCATGTGGGGCAAGCCGTTGGCCGACCCGCTGGCCTCCATCGCCGTCGCCACCATCATCGCCTACAACGGTGTCAAACTGTTTCGCGAGAATTGGAGTCTGCTGCTCGGCCGTTCTCCCGGCCAGGCATATCTGCAAGGTGTGAGGAAATCCGCCCTGTCCGTCCCCGGCGTGCTGGGCGTGCATGATCTGCGCGCCGAATACATCGGTCCGGATGTAGTGCATGCCGGCATGCACATCGAGGTCAAGCGCCGCACGCCCATCGAAGCAGCCGACCGCATTTCGCAGCAGGTCCACGACCGCGTCCACGAGGCCGCGGACATGGGCTTCTGCGTCATCCACGTGGATCCTGCGTCCTCCGGCCGTGGCCGGAAGGCCGCGCGTCAGTCGCGTCGCTAGGCGGAGCAGCCTCCCACGGAGGTCCCCGCCCCAACAAAGGAACATGCGATGTTCGTGAACATCATCCAGTTCCCGCCCATCAAGACCGGCAAAGACGATGAATTTCGTCAGTGGTTCATCGACTCGAATGCGGAGTACGCCAAGCACAAGGGCTTCATCAGCCGCCGGCTGCTGAAGTCGCGCCAAAGCGGCAAATACGTCGGCCTGGTGGAGCATGAGACCTACGAGACGTTCATGACGATGCACAAAAGCCCGACCCAGGCAGAACTCCGGAACCGCTCGCTGGATCTCTTTGATGGCGATCCGACTCCCGATTTTCTCGACATGGTCCTGGGGTGACCGGCTGAGCAGCTTCAGGATGCTCTTCTGCAAGTGCTAGAAAGGAGATGGCAAGATGCCGCCACATTGTGACACCCTGGATGGCCCCGTAGTCACCGAGGCCCGCAAGGCCCTGGAAACGGGCAATGTCAAACTGATCCTTCCCTACGTTCCTAAGGAGGGCGAGGCCGAGGTCACTGGCGCCTTCGAACAGGTGATCAAGCTTCGCAAGGACCCGGCTGCCCGCGAGCTGGCGGACATGTACTTCTTCGAGACCGTGGTCCGCATTCACCGCATGGGCGAGGGCGCTCCGTATACCGGCCTCAAGCCCGCCGGGCTGAGCGAAGGTCCGGTAATCCCGGTGGCCGAGAAAGCCATCGCGACCGGTTCGCCGGATGAACTGATCAACGTGCTCTCAGGCATGCTGAAGGAGGAGGTATCTCACCGCCTCCACCACATGCTGCACCTGAAGGAAAGCGCCGGCAAGAGCGTGGAGGATGCGCGCGAATACGTCGAGGCCATGCTCGGCCTGCAGGTGTGGTCGCATTCGATCTATGAGCGCATCCAGGGCGAGGCGCACCTCGGCCACGAGCACGGGCACGCATAGCCCGGCACGCCGCGCGATACAGCCCCTGTCCTCCGGCCGCCTCCCATCCTGCACAGGCGCGCGGCCGGAGACCTGCGATTTCACACGGAGCATTAAATGACAGCAGCCGAGAAGCTGGCACTGTTCGCCTGCGGGATCTTCTTCCTCAGCGGCCTCCTGACAGGCATCTGGAAATACCTGCTAATGGCCCGGAGCAGGGATCATCAGGCGCCGTATTACGTGAACGTGGCCCACCGGGCGTCGCTGCTGTATTCCTTCGGCGCCCTCGTCATGCTCAAGTTCCTTGAGTTCAGTCCGTATTCGGAGACCGTGAACACGCTGGCGGTCGCATTTCCCATTCTCTTTTTCGGACTGGCGATCCTGAAGTACATCATGCACGGCATTAGCGGCGACACGGATAACCAGTTCAAACCGCCCTATCGACTGGGCTGGTTCCGCCTGGCGCCGTGGGTGTTTCACCTGCTCGTCTGGTTGCTGATCATCAGCGAGGTGGGCGGCTTTCTCGTATTGTTCGCGGGCTTCGTGAGCACTCAGCTGCTGCGCTGAGCCGCCGATTCGGTTCACCCGATCGCGCACGCTCTGGCGATTCCTTTCCGCTCCACCGCTCACAAAACAAAGAGACCGGCGAACCATATGGTTCGCCGGTCTCTTCTCCTTGCGATTTTCCCTATTTGAACTTCTCAGGATACTGGGCCAGGATGCCGCTCGTCAGCATTCCGGCCATCTGCAGGATCTCATCATGCACCTTGTCGTAGGCCGCCACATCTCCGGCCCAGTCGCCTTTGAGGCGGGCCGTTGCTTCAGCCAGCGTGAGGTCCAGGTGGGTCTT
>DATDCZ010000053.1:0-17204 GCA_036524055.1 Anaerolineales bacterium
ATAGATCCACTTGGGAAACGAGTAGAAGTTCCACATCTCCCAGAAGAAGGCCGTCATAAGCACGCCCAACCAGAGTGCAATGACGGGCCGCCAGTCACCATCACGCGTCCACTTTGTCAGGGATGCATTGCCGAGCCAGATGTTGAGGGGCTCGAGTATGAAGAAGACTGAGATCCAGACCAGCGGGAAGAAGTAGCGCGGCCAGATCAACAACAGGGCGAGGCTGATCCAGCCCACGCTGAAGAATGTGACCGTCGTGCGACGGTCGGCTGATATTCGGGGTCCACGCAGCAGGCGCGAAAAGAAGGGGAAACTGGCCATGAGCTCAGCCGCTCCGAAGACAGCAGGCATGACCGTTGAGAAGCTCAGCGTCGTCCAAAACGCATATGCACCCGGCGTGAAGAACTCGGCACCGATATAGTGCCAGTTCTGGGTCCGCAGATTGAACAGCTCAAACAGCCACCAGGCTGGCGCGGAGATCAGGAACAGTCCGATATATCGACGCGGATCGCGGGTCATCAATGAGGTGCCCGATCGCCATCGGACAAGCCCATCGATCGTCAGGCAATAGCCGAGCCAAAGCGGGAAGAAGGCCCAGTACGTGCGAAGGCCCTGCAGGCTCCAGTTGAGCCACCAGGATGTGGCCGTCAGCAGCAGACCGACCCAGGCATATGCTGGGAAAGAGCGATGCACATTTTGGTGCGCAGGATCGCGGGCCGCCACCAAGCAACCTATTCCACTTTGAGAAATCCAAATGTCCGCCAGAGGCCGCGCATCATGGCGTGACCAAAATCCGGCTGCAGGAACTGGTTCGGACACGAGCCGGGAATGACCGCTATGTCATGCCTGGCGCAGAGTTCGACGGCCGCCGGCGACACACTGCTCATGCCAGTTCCGAGCCCGGGCCGCGTCCCCTGCATGCAATGCATCCAGACGCGATGGATACCCAGGTTGGCACACTGCTGCACGATCTGCTCAGTGACCTGTGGGTTTGCCAAGATGAAGACTCCATCCGGCTTCTCGGGCAGCGATTTCAAATCCGGGTAACATGGATCGCCCTCAAAAGTCTTAAGGCGCGGATTTACGGCAAAAACTGTATACCCGGCCTTCTTGAATTTGCGATAGCTGAGATTGCTGCCGGTTTCGCGACGATCGGACACTCCCACCACGGCGATCTTCTTCTGCGCGAGAAAGTCATGCACAAGCACATCGATCTTGGACATTCGCACCTCGTCTCTTTGGTCGTTGACGTCAGAATCAAGTTTCAAGGATCAGCCATTGATCGCCGCCCAGCCTCTTGGCCTCCAGGAGTGCCCGGTCAGCGCGGTCCAGCAGAGACTCCCAGGTGTCGGTGGCTGGCGCGAACTGCGCAATACCGGCGCTCAATGTGAGGCGAATGGTCTTCTCACCCAGCGGCATCGAGGTCGAGCGCAAGTGCTGACAGAGCCGCGAGGCTTGGTCGCTGGCTGCACCGGCAGTTGAATTCGGAAGGATGACCAGGAACTCATCTCCCCCGTAGCGACCGATCTCATCCGGTTGGCGGATGCGATCCCGGAGTGCTCGGGCCACAATGCTCAGTATGAAGTCGCCGCTGGGATGCCCCGAGTCGTCGTTGACGGCCTTGAAACCGTCCAGGTCCAGCATCGAAACCGCAAGCGTGGTCCCATAACGTTCTGCATAAGTCACGTGGCGGCGGAGGGATGAGATGATCGAATGCCTGTTTGGCAGCGACGTCAGGCTGTCCGTGTGCACCATCTCGTCCGCCTGTGCAACGACGGCGCGCAACTCTGCGGTCTTGTCTGCCAGCTGCGTCCTGGCCGCGTCCAGTTCTACTGCGAGCCCTTCGTTTGCAGAGACCAGGTCCGCATCGGCCATGATGGGCTCTCCAAACAGCAGGATCGTGCCTTGATCCGCGGGCACGAAGAGGCAATTGTAGCCAGCCGAACTCCCTCCGAGCCCAAAATCGAAGTGCCCGCGCTCAGGAGTCTGGTCTCGCTTGGCGATATCGAGGAGTCGGCTCGCTCGCTCGCGTTGTTCGGGGGTGATAAGGTCAACGACCGTCGGGACCGGGCCTGCGCCGCTCACAAGCCGTTCAAACGCGGGGTTTGCCGCCAGAATCTGCGCATCGGCATCGATAAGCGCCACCAGCATCCGGGTCGAATCCAGGAATGGCCCAAGCCCGTGCAGCGCCACCTCGGCGATCAAGGTGCTGCCGAACTTAGCGTCTCGCATTAAGTGCTCTCACTTCGACTACCCAGACGGCGTCCATGCGTCGCGCCCTGAGATCCTAGGACTTGCGCGCGAAGCGCCAGATCAGCAGCAGTCCGCAGATCACAAGGATGATCGGCCAGAGCAGGTCCAATGTGCTGGCATAGGTCGTGCCGAGGATGGCTCCTATCGCAAGCAGGATCACACCTGGGATGTACGCCCACGGCTTCGCCGCCAGCAACGCCACCAACAGGAACGTCAGGCCAAGGCCGACCAGCATGAAGCTCCCCGTATCTTGAATACCGAATCGCTCAGTCAATACCGTGATGACGGCCAGCGTGAGCAACACGCCCCCCGGGATGATAGCCCACCACCGGTGCCGGCCACTCAGGTAGACAGCGAAAAAACCAAGACCGAGGAAGCCAAGGAAGAACATCCCGCCCCAGTTCCCCACGAGGCCCGGCAATAGTCCCTCCATCCCAAGGCCTGCCAGCGCGAAGCCGGGAATTGCGGCCCACCAGTCGACGAGCGGGTTCTTGGCGAAACGGTACAGGAAGTAGGCCGCTGCCGCCAGGAATAATGCGCCCCAAAAGAATCCGATGGCGTTCGGAAAGAGGCCGAATCGTTCGAGCAGCATGAGGCCGCCGAGAAGGATCAACCCGGCACCGACCCAAATTCGATAATCAATTCTTTGCATATTTCCTCCTGGTGCAGTCCCAGTTACCTGCAACGCCGCTGTGGGATTACGTCGACAACGGTCTCGTACGAGCATGTTCCCGGCAGCTGCCTTGCAGGCAGTATCCAGGCACCCAGTAAGCTGCGCAGCACCCCGATCGTGAGCGGACCTCGGGCACCTTTGTTCGGCATGTCCTCCCGATCTCGAGGGCGCTACGAGTGTATAACAGTTCAGGAGCCACGCCAAGCCCACCATTGGATTTGCTAATGGATCTGGAAGGTCGTAACCGCTAGAGGTCGTGCGGCAGAACACACGGCCCGGAATGTCCGGGCAGTATAATGATTTGATGCAAGATTGGAGCAAGTATGGATAGCCTGTCGTTAGATAACTGGATCTGCCCGATTCCCCTGCAGAACTATCCAACCATTGTGATGGGTCATGGCGCCGGTGGAAAAATGATGAATGATCTCATTCATCATCTGTTCTCGGCTGAGTTCCACAGCCCCGTTCTAAAGCAGATGGCAGACGCGGCCACTCTCGAGGTACAGGGAGGCCGCATGGCTTTCACGACCGATTCGTTCGTCGTGAGCCCACTATTCTTCCCGGGCGGCAGCATCGGTGAGCTGGCAGTGAACGGCACGGTCAACGATCTTGCCTCTGTTGGTGCCAAGCCGCTATTCCTCTCAGCCGGCTTCATCCTTGAGGAGGGGCTGCCCATGGAGACCCTGGCTCGCGTCGCACAAGCGATGTCCCGGGCGTGTGAGAAGGCCGGCGTCCAGATCGCGGCCGGCGACACCAAGGTGGTCAACAAAGGCCATGGAGATGGCATCTACATCAATACATCGGGCATCGGCTTCATTCCCGATGGCGTCAATATAGCTCCCGGCAGCGCGCAGCCGGGCGACGTCATCCTGATAAGCGGCAGCGTCGGGGATCACGGCATTTCGGTCATGTCGGTGCGAGAAGGGCTGAAATTCCAAACGGAGATCCTCAGCGATACGGCGCCCCTGGCCGGAATGGTAGCGAACATGATCGCTGCTGCCGGCGATATTCACTGCCTTCGGGACGCCACTCGGGGCGGCCTAGCCGCGGTGCTCAATGAATTGGCACAGGCATCCGGAGTAGGGCTCGAGATAGATGAGTTGAAGGTGCCCGTCCGGCGGGAGGTCGTTGCGGCATGTGAGATGCTGGGCCTCGATCCGCTGTTCGTCGCCAATGAGGGCAAGATGGTGGCCATCGTGCCGGCCAACTCTGCCGAGGCTGCCCTGGCAGGCATGCGAAACCATGAATCCGGCCGCAGTGCAGCCATCATAGGCCGCGTCGTGCAGGATCATCCGGGCATGGTGGTGGCGCGAACGTCGATCGGCGGCACGCGCGTCGTGGACCTGCCCGCCGGGGAATTGCTCCCCAGAATCTGCTGAATTCTTCGCGCCAGGATCAAGCGCGGCCTAGGCGCGGCACAGCTGCGGCAGGGCAAACCATTGGCGGCTGTCTTCAGGATGTGCCGCTGCAACGATCTGCTTGCTGCCGACGAGTACGCCAAGCGCCCGATTCACCAACTCCGGGCTCCAGCCAAACAACTTCGTGACCTCGTGCTGATTTGAAATGCCCACCGATCCGAAATAGAGCTCCAGCAACCTTTGACGAGCCTGCGACTCCGAAATGCGCCGAGCCTGCTCGGGCAACTGGGGGTAGTGGCGCGCCGCAATATCGTAAATGAAGGCGTACTTCCATGACCCCGCCTCAGCCACACCCACCGGGAGGATCTTGAAGTCCATTTGCAGGTCCTCAAGCGCCCGGTTCCACTCGGATTCCTTTGCGCCTGCCATGCGCGCAGCCTTGCGCAGGGAAATCGAGTCGAGAGCACCGTTTGTCAACAAGGCATCGTATATGTTCTTGGCCGCCAGCGTCAAGCGACCATCCTGGTAAGCCACCAGGTGGTCCTCCTCGATCGACCCGAAGTTCTGCGATAGGGCATAGAAGCACGGCGCCACCTCAAGCGAGATCATGGTCGCCTTGCGTCGGAGCACCTTGGCGTAGTACCAGATCCGCTTGGGCAGCGCATCGTCTTTCCATCCCCAGGTCACATGTCCGGGATCATCATGGGCATCGGCGACCGGGCGATCTCCCGCGACGGCTGTCCACATGCTGGGGAACTCGATGCCTTTGATGGGCCAGAAGAAAATGAAACCGCGTTCGTCGATGAACTTGCGGGCCTGAGATTGCGAGGCAAGCGGTCTGGCGGGCGGAAGGTGATATGTCTGTCGCCAATGTGCCTTAGCGCGGCCAAGGTCGATGCGGAGGCCGGCGGGGCCGCGGCGGTTCTGGCGGAGAGATACGTCTCGTCGTTGCATGTTAGTTGAGCCTGCATTCTAGCCCAAGGGCCTTGACCTCGCAATCAGACGTATAATTTCCCTGGAGTTTGCGTGACCGCCGACGTAGCGACGCTGACACGTCTCATCAACAACGAGGTCATTCGAGCCATGGGCCTTAGCCCGACGGGGTGGTCAGGGCAGCGACTTCAGCCAATCCTCTCCCGGGCCACCAGGAAATTCTGCGAGATGTTCTGGACCGCGGACCGCATCATGGCTGATGAAGGCCTGCCGGCGGCAGCTGAATATGTGCTCCTGAAACTTGCCCGGGATTTTCGCGCCCGCGGCGCCCAGAATATCCCGCCTGAGGGGCCGGTGGTGATCGCATCAAATCATCCCGGCTCGGTCGACTCGCTGGCAATCGGCGCCAGCGCGCAGCGCAAAGATCTCAAGATCATAGCCAGCGACGTGCAGTTCCTGCAGAACCTCTCGCACATTGGGGAACACCTCATCTTTCTTCCGCGCCAGGGCCTGCAAGGGCGGATGCTCGCCATGCGGCACGCCCTGCGGCACGTGCAGGAAGGCGGCGCCCTGCTGCTCTTCGCCCGCGGCAAGATCGACCCGGATCCCTCCTTTATGGCCCTGGCTGAGGCAGAGCAGGAATTGCACAAGTGGTCGCGCAGCCTGGAGATCTTCCTCAGGAGCGTGCCGCAGACGAAGGTCGTGACGAGCATTGTGAGCAACGTGGTCGACCCGGTGTATATGCGGCACCCGCTGACCTGGCTGAGGCGCGCCCGCCCCGACCGCCAGCGGCTTGCCATGATGATCCAGATCATTCAGCAGATGCTCGGAAAACGCGTGCAGATCATTCCGCGCGTATCTTTTGGAGACGCGATCGATTGGCGGTCAGGGGGAGAAAGCGGCGCATCGTTGGCGGCGGTCGTTGAGGCCGCCACCCGGCTGCTGCGCTCCCATCAAGCATGGCAGGCCTAGAGCCGGACGCCCGAGTCTTTTCGAGTCAAGACGCTCTCTTCAAGGCTGCTGCCGTCGTGTTCGTGGACGCGGCAGCGGAGGCGGTTGGCGAGCGCGGCAGGTTCTTGGTTTGCTTGAGCGGAGGCACGACGCCGCAAGGCCTGTACGCCCTTCTGGCGCAATCGCCCCAGCGCGATTCGATTGACTGGACTCGCGTCCACGCCTTCTGGGGGGATGAGCGCTGCGTGCCACCGGAAGACTTAAACAGCAACTACAGAACCGCTGCTGATCTCCTGCTGAGTCGCGTCCCTATTCCGTCGGAGAACATCCACCGGGTACGGACCGAGCTGGAGCCGGAATTAGCAGCTGGTGACTACGCCCTCACGCTAAGACGATTTGCCGAACCCCCCTACGCCTGGCCCAGATTCGACCTGGTTCTATTGGGGCTCGGGGAAGACGGGCACACTGCCTCTCTGTTTCCCGGTGCGAAAGACGATTACGAGGGGCCCACCCTGGCTGTGCGCTCCAGTGATTCACAGCGCCCCGGTTGGCGCGTGACGCTGACCCCGCCCGTTTTCAACGCGGCCCGCCGGATCCTGTTTCTTGTGCACGGCGCGGGTAAGTCGAAGGTGGTTGCGGACGTCCTCTATGGCGGGCGGCGTCCCGAGTTGCTGCCCGCGCAGCAGATCAGACCAGCGGACGGCGAGTTGATCTGGATGCTGGACAACGCGGCTGCCGCACGCTGAAATCACGCTGGCTGGAGGAGAGCATGGAACTCGCAATGATCGGACTGGGCAAGATGGGCCTCAATATGGCGACCCGTCTCGCTCGCGGGGGTCACCGCGTGGTGGGGTATGCGCCCAGCAAGAGCTCGGTACAGCGCGCGATCGAATTGGGCTCCGAAGGCGCGGACTCGCTCAAGTCGGCGACGCAGAAGCTGAAGGCGCCGCGTCTCGTCTGGCTCATGGTGCCGGCTGGCGATATCACAGAGGTCACGATCCGGGAGCTCGGCAGCATGCTGGAGCCGGGGGATACGATCATTGATGGGGGTAATAGCAACTATAAGGACACAATGCGGCGGGCTAAAGAGCTTCAGGAAAGGGGTCTGAGCTTCGTCGATTCTGGGACGAGTGGCGGGATTTGGGGACTGGACTCCGGCTACAGCATTATGCTCGGCGGCGACGCCGACGTCATCAAGAAGTTCCAGCCAGTCTTTGAAACGCTCGCACCGGGCAAGAAGCAGGGTTGGGGCCGTGTGGGCCCGCATGGAGCAGGTCATTTCGTGAAGATGGTGCATAACGGGATAGAGTATGGGATGATGCAGGCCCTCGCCGAGGGATTCAGCATCCTGGATGCCAAACGGGAATTCGAACTGGATCTTCGTCATATCTCCGAGATCTGGGGGCACGGCAGCGTCGTGCGTTCCTGGCTTCTTGAGTTGATCGGCCTGGCGTTGCGCGGGGATCCGACTCTCGCGGATATCAAGCCCTGGGTCGAGGATTCCGGAGAAGGACGCTGGACGGTGCAGGAAGCGATCGAAAAAGGCATCCCTGTGCCCGTGATCACGCTTGCCCTGCAGATGCGGTTCGCCAGCCGCGATCAGCGCAATTTCACGGCGCGCCTGCTGGCCGCCATGCGGCACCAATTCGGCGGCCACGATGTGAAGGAAGCCAAGTAGGTTCACACAAGGATCGGAGCTTCGCTGCCATGCCCGACGACACGCATACCACGATCGTTATCTTTGGCGCCTCTGGTGATCTGACCCAGAGGAAGCTCGTCCCCTCGCTCTTCAATCTCTACCGCAAGGAGCGTCTTCGGGGGCCGTTCAGCATCGTGGGCCACGCCCAGACAGCCTTCTCTGATGACCAGTTCCGCAACCACCTGGCCGAGGGTGTGCACGAGCATGCTGCTTTCAAGTACACGGAGGCGGAGTGGCAAGCATTTGCCGGCAACATTCGCTATCACCAGGGAGGCTATGAGAAGGAGAAGGATTTTCAGGATCTGGCCCGCCTGATCGCAGAGAAAGATGGCAGCGGCAACCGGCTGTATTACCTGGCGACTCCCCCCACCCTCTTCTCACAGATCATTGAAGGGCTCGGCGAAACCGGCCAACTGGATGAGAGCCACGGATGGCGGCGGGTGGTGATAGAGAAGCCTTTCGGTACGGACCTGGCGTCGGCGCAGGCGCTGAATGTCCAGATCCACAAGGCGATGCGGGAAAGGCAGATCTATCGCATCGATCACTACCTTGGAAAAGAGACCGTCCAGAACATCCTGGTCACCCGTTTTGCCAACACGATATTCGAGCCCCTGTGGAACCGCACTTACATAGATCACGTGCAGATCACTGTCGCGGAGGACGTCGGCCTTGAGCATCGTGCCGGCTACTACGATGGAGTCGGCGTGTTGAGAGATGTGTTCCAGAATCATCTCTTGCAGCTCGTATCGCTCGTGGGCATGGAACCGCCTGCGACATTCGACGCCACGGCTTTGCGAAACGAAAAGGTAAAGGTCCTTGCCTCCATTCAGCCATTGGACGCAGAGGGCGTCCAGAAATACAGCGTGCGCGGCCAATACAAGGGTTATCGCAAGGAGCCCGGCGTGAAGCCGGATTCGACCACACCCACCTTCGCTGCGGTGCGGCTGCAGATCGACAATTGGCGTTGGCAGGGAGTACCGTTCTACCTCCGGTCGGGCAAGCGTCTGCACGACAAGATTTCGCACATCGCCATCCAATTCAAACGTCCACCGCTCAACCTTTTTCGTAGGGCCAACGGTCCAATGAGGCCGAACGTGTTGATGCTCTACCTGCAACCCCATGAGGGCATACATTGGCGCTTCGAGTCCAAGGTTCCAGACACTCTCGCGAAGTTGCGTGCTGTTGACATGGAGTTCCATTACGCCGAGTCCTTCGAGGGGACCGAGATACCGGAAGCCTACGAGCGCCTGCTGTTGGACGCCATGGCAGGCGATGCCTCGCTGTTCACCCGCGCGGACGAGGTGGAAACCGCCTGGGGGATCATCGACCCGATCATCAAGACCTGGGATTCGAAAGACGCACCTCCCTTGCTCAAGTACGCGCCGGGCTGCTGGGGGCCCGACGAATCAGACGAGCTGCTGGCCCGCAGCGGGCGGAGTTGGTTCAATCGCACGCCGCACGCACTGGCTACTTAGTCCCTCGTCTCGCAATCGCACCAACGCCCGAACTGAAGGTGGTCCAGCATCCACCGGTTATTCTGCCTTATAATGTGCTTAGTTCGGCGGAAATTGGCTGACGGGAGTGGAGCATATGCCGCGCATTCGGGGGTGCGTGCGGGGGCGAGGCGGGGCCAGGACCGCGAGCAAGGCTTTTCCCTACCCCATCTCCACAACTTCAACTTGAGGCAGGTCCGCGATCGCGGCGATCTGTCGATTGCCTGCAACGTTCAACGGAGCGCTGCGTATAGCGCGTAGAGACCGCGGCGCAGGCAGACCGGCTGGCACGAGTGCCCGGGATGCGCACTCAACATCAGGCAGGAGGGCAACACCATGAAAAGAATCCGACGCCATCTGACAGCTGCAATCCCGCTCATCGGATTGTTGGTGGGTGCGTGTTCAACAACCCCGCCTGCTACGATCACGCCCGAGGCCCCGGCCAGCGCCAGCGCACCCTCGGTCATCGTGGCGGAGGGTAGGCTGGAACCCATTCGATATGCCCGCCTTGCGCTGAATACGAATGGACTGGTAAGCGAAGTGCTTCGCCAGGAAGGCGAAAGCGTCAAGGCCGGTGAAGTCATAGCGCGCCTTGAGAGTTCCCAGGCGAAGACACTCGAAACCGCGCAAGCCGAAGCCCTGCAGGCAGTCACCGGAGCCTACCAGGCTTTCCGGGATGCACAATACGACCTGGATAATTTCGATGTTCCATCGGAGTTCGTCGGCATGACTGCCACCGAGGCGATTGTCGTGGCCGAAGAGCGCCTGAACACCGCCCGGGACGCATTTGAACCCTACAAGTATCTGGATCAACGGAAGCTCGATCTGACACAGGCGGAAGAGGATAACCCGGTGCTTCAGAACACTCCCAAGCGGCTCAAGAAAGCCCTGGACGATGCATGGGATACCTATCGCAGTGTGGTCACCTGGCTTGACCGCGAGTCGGCCCTCGAGAATGCCCGTGCAGACCTGGTCCGGGCGCAGAAGGATTACGACAGCCTGCATGACGCGTCGCTATCGGAGGACACCGCCGGAGTCCGGGCCGCGCTTGCGAATGCCGAAGTACGCGCGCCCTTTCCAGGAACTGTTACGAATATCGACCTGAAAGTCGGCGAATTCGCCGGCGCCGGGACGCCGGTGGTTACCATCGCTGACCTGTCCAAGTGGGTCGTGAAGACCACGGACCTGACGGAGATCGACGTTGTGAACATCGAAGAAGGCGAACCAGTCACGGTGACCCTGGACGCCATGCCGTCGGTGGAGCTCAAGGGGAACGTGTTATCCATCGCTCAGAACTTCTCCGAGAAGCAGGGTGACATCGTGTACGAGGTGACGATCCTGCTGACAACCGCAGACGCCGGGATGCGCTGGGGGATGACGGCCCAGGTCAACTTCCCGCGCTAGAGGGATGGATCGCCCGAACACATCTCGGCCCTGACATGCACGCACATTGCAAGACCCTCTTCGTGTTCATTCCGCTGGCACTGGCTATCACCTCCTGCGGCTCCTCGGGCGCGCGTGGAGTTGAACCGACCCCGCTGCCCGTTGTTGTTGACGTGTCGGGCATCACGGCGGAGGGCCGGCTTGAGCCGCTCCGGTACGCTCATTTGTCCCCGGCAGTGGATGGGATCGTGAGCGAGATATTGGTGATCGAGGGTGAGAGCGTCGAAGCGGGGCAGCTTCTGGCCAGGCTGGAGAGCGCGGGTGGCCCTTCGCTCGAGGAGGTCCAGAGCCAGGCAGCCTCCGAACTCGGGCTCGCCTACAAGGCGCTGCGCAAGGCTCAGCAAGAGGTGGATGATTACCCGCTGCCTCGCATCTTCCTTGGGTTGACCGCAGAAGAGGCAACGCGCAGGTGGTTCGCTGAACTGGACGCGGCCAACGTCGCCTTTGCACCTTACAGGGACACAAGCCGAAAGGCGCTCAAACCGCGAAATGGATTGCCATGGCGCGTGTACAGCGGGCTGCCTCCACGCGTCCTGGTTGATACGGGTGAGTACGAGGGGGTAGCGCTTACGTACAAGAAACGCGTCGATGTCGCTTGGATGAATTACACCAAGGCCATGCAATGGCTGGTGCTTGACGCGGCTGTGAAATCGGCGCAGGCACGTGCGGATGCGGCACGAAGTCGCCTTGAGCGTCTTCAGGATCCGAAGATCACCGATCTGGACGCGGCTACGCGCGCAGCCCTTGCCACCTCCGAAATTCGGGCTCCGTTTGCGGGCCGGATCGCCAAGGTGGACCTGAAAGTTGGTGAGATCGCCGCTGCGGGGACACCGGTCATTACCGTGGCAGATACCTCTACCTGGATTATCAAGACGACCGATCTGACGGAGATCGACGTAGTCAACGTTCACGAGGGCATGCCTGTCACCGTGACGCTCGACTCGATGCCGGGTCAGGAATTGCATGGCGCTGTTCTTTCAATCGATCTGGACTATTCGGATCGCCAGGGTGATGTTGTTTACCCGGTCAGCATAGCGCTGGCCGACACGAATCCAAACATGCGCTGGGGCATGACCGCGCAGGTCACGTTCCAGGAGTAGTGCGCGCACAATAATTGGGCGGGGAGCAGCGTAGCGACGACGGTACACGCCGGCCGTCACGCTAGGATGGAGGTGGAGCATGTCGACGAATCCGGGACCGCGTGCGCAGTCTTCAGGCGCGGCCATGGTCGAGCTTCGGGATGTCGAGAAGTACTACAAGAGTGCTGCCGGGGATTTCCTGGCGCTCAAAGGCATTGATCTTAAGATTCTTCCGGGGGAGTTCGTAAGCATCATTGGTAAATCCGGAAGCGGCAAGAGCACGCTTCTGAACATGATTACCGGCATTGATCGCCCCACTAAGGGGGAAGTCTGGGTCAATGGCACGCCAGTTCACGAGATGAACGAAAATCAGATGGCCATCTGGCGTGGCACAAACCTGGGCATTCTTTTCCAGTTCTTCCAGTTGCTCCCTTCACTGACGCTGCTTCAAAACGTCATCCTGCCCATGGATCTTAGCGGCAAGTATCCCGGACGGGAACGCCGCAAGCGTGCGGAGGCATTGCTGGCCTCCGTTGGACTGGAGGAGCACCAGCACAAGCTGCCGAGCATGATCTCCGGCGGTCAACAGCAGCGGGCCGCGCTGGCGCGGGCACTTGCCAATGACCCCCCACTAGTAGTGGCGGACGAACCTACCGGAAACCTGGATTCCAAGACCGCCGAACATGTCTTCTCGCTGTTCAATGATATGGTGGCGCGCGGCAAGACCGTCATTATCGTGACCCACGACAGCAGCCTGGCGAAGCGCTCCAACCGCACGGCGCTTATCGCCGACGGAGAGCTCGTCAACGAATACCTTGCCAGGGCTCTGCCAACCCTCTCGTTCGATCAGATGCTGGCGGCTACCCACATAGCCAAGGCTCGCACATTCGAGGCTGGCTCGATGATACTGGCCCAAGGCAAGAACGCGGATGCCTTCTACGTTATCTCCAAGGGCACGGTCCAGGTTATCCTGCCGCGCGAGAACCAGTCCGATGTCGTGGCGCTTGAGTTGGGGCCCGGAAAGTACTTCGGTGAGATCGAGTTCTTCCATGAGCATCGCAACCGGGCATCCATCCGCGCCTCTAAGGCCTCCTCCGTTGAAGTGATCGAGCTCACCTACGCCGAGCTGAACGACCTGCTGAGCCAATCCGAGTTGACGCGCGACGCCCTCCACAAGGCCGCGGATGCGCACGAGCAGGAGAATGTACAAGGGATCAAGAAGGGTTCCTGAAGATGGGGGTCCTTTGGAACAAGATCTGGTTTGATCTCTGGCGCAGCAAGACGCGGACGCTGCTGACTGTGTTGAGCATCGCCGTCGGCGTCTTTGCCATGGGCGCTATCTTCGGAATGAGCGACATGATGAGCAGCACAATGGATGCCTCTCACCGGTCGGTCATTCCGCCTCACATCACCGTCTACCTGACAGAGCAGGTGAAGCCCGAGGTCATTGAGGACTTGCGCGCTATCCCGGGTGTGGAGAACGTTGAACCCTTCAATGAGGTCGGTGTCCAATACAAGATCCACCCCCAGGATGAGTGGCGCCAGGGGCTCATTCACATGCGCGGCGACTTCGTGAATCAGAAGTATGAGTTGGTCCAGTTGCGCCAGGGCCCGTGGCCGTCGGGAAAGGACGACCTGGGCGTCGAACGCATGGCCGCGCAATTCAATAAGCTGGGGATCGGCGATAGCATCACTTTCAAGATCGGCAACCGCGAACGGACCGAGACGATCAACGCCCTTATCCGGCATCCTTTCGTTCCGCCGCCGCAATTCTTCGACCTTTCAGTATTCTTCATGAGCGGCGCGGGCCTTGAGCACTTCGACGTTCCCAACGGGACGTATGCAAGTTTCTTCGTGCGGGTCACACCCTACAGCGCCGACTACGCAAAGGAAGTGGCGACTGCCATCAAAGATCGCCTCGCAAAGCAAGACATCGGCGTAGCCACGTTTGTCTATCAGGATCCCGATCGCCACTGGGGCAGGGCTTTCATGGACGGCTTCAACCTCGTGCAGCAGGTCCTGGCCGTGATCGCCGTACTGATGGGTGCTGTGCTCGTTTACAACACGCTCTCGAACCAGATCACGCAACAGACCAATCAGATCGGGATCCTAAAAGCCATCGGCTCTCGCAACAATACCATCGCGGGACTGTTCTTGGTGAGTACTTTCGTCTTCGGTCTACTGGCATTGATCCTGGCATTACCGCTGGGTGCCGCTGTCGCCTATTTCGTCGCCAGATACTTCCTAGACCTGTTCAACATCGACTTCAACACCTTCCAGGTCTCCAGGATGGCCGTGGGCCTGCAGGTCGTCGCTGCCCTGGTCACGCCACTTTTGGCCGGGATCATACCCATTTCCAAAGGTGCAGCAATGACGGTCAGACAGGCGATCGCCAGTTATGGACTGGGTGGTTCGTTCGGTCTCAGTAAACTCGACCGGGCAGTAGACAGGCTGGGAGAGCGCTGGCTGCCTTCGCATTACGCCACTGCCCTCGGAAACATGTTCCGCCGCAAGGGCCGCCTGCTGATGACGGAGCTCGTATTGGTTACCGCTGGCGCCTCGTTCTTGATGGTCATGGGTCTGAATTCATCGATCTCGCTGACGATGAACAATATCTATGCCCGCAGCCGCTACGACTCACTGATCGCCTTCGCCCAAAATGAGCGCGTCGAGCACGTGTCCACGCTCATAGGCGGCGTCAGCGGCGTCGAGGCCATGGAGCTCCACCTGGTGCAGTCCGCGAGTCTTCTCGTGGAGGGCCAGTTGGTCAAGGAAGCGGGCATCGGCACAAGTATCGAAGGCATACCGGCGGGGAGTGATTTCTACACTCCGCTGCTCGTCGACGGTCGCTGGTTCCTGCCCGGTGACGGCCGGGCGGTCGTGTTGAAACGCCAGGTGGCCGAGGATAACCACATCTCGGTTGGCGATCGCGTCACGCTGGACCTTGGCGACCTCGGTCGGGACAAGTGGACTGTCGTTGGGATCTATGATCCGATCTTTGCTGGCGGTTTCAGCAGCGACACGATCTATGCACCGCTTGGAGCCCTGCAGAATGCGACCAAGCGGTACAACCAGGGAAGCTGGCTGTACTTGCGGACGACGCAGCACGATGCCAAATCAACCGACGAAGTGACAAAAGCGGTCAAGAACCTGCTGGACGACCGCGGCCTCAAGGTGGCGCAGAGCCAGACGATACCAGCGCAGCGCGCTACCAATGATTTTCAGTTTGGCATGGTGATCACCATGATGCTCGCCCTCTCAGTCATTGTTGCCCTCGTGGGAGGCATTGCGCTCATGGGCGCCCTCTCGATCGGCGTGATCGAAAGGACCAAGGAAATCGGAGTCCTGCGAGCGATCGGAGCACGCTCACGGACCATCCTGGGCATCTTCATCATGGAAGGCGTTCTTCAGGGATTGATCAGCTGGGTGATCGCCGTGCCGATCTCCCTTTTGACTACACCCCTTCTGGCTCGGGCGCTGGGCATCGCCATGTTCGGTGCGACGCTTGACTATCAATACAACTGGGGCGCGGTCGGCATGTGGCTCATCTTCATCCTTCTCATCTCCATGATCGCTTCCATCATGCCGGCCAACACGGCGACGCGGATCAGCGTTCGGGACAGCCTGGCCTACGCTTGATTCCGGCGAGGGCCACAGGCACTGATCCTCCCCTCCGCGCCCGTGACGACCACCTGATCCACAATCCAGAACCATCATACAATTCGGTTCATGGTGAAACGATGAGAACGTTGAGCCGCTTTGAGGCACTCTTGTCGCCGGAACAGCAGCGCGTCTTTCGCGGCTTCAGAGCGCCAGCTGATATTCAGCGATATCTCGACAGTCTGCCATACATCGGCGAGGAAAGAGATCGCTGCCCGCTGGACGTGATGAAGGACGGGCAGTGCCACTGCCTCGACGGCGGCTTGTTCGCTGCCCTGGCGCTGCGCAAGATCGGCCTTCCAGGTCTGCTCATCGACCTGGTGCCGGCAAAGGATCGCCAGGGCAATCCGCTTGATGATGATCACGTGTTGGCAGTATTCCGCCGGCGCGGCACCTGGGGCGCGGTTGCCAAATCCAATTACGCCTGGCTGCGCTACCGGGAGCCGGTCTTCCGTACACTCCGCGAACTTGCAATGAGCTACTTTGAAGTATATTTCAGCGTCGAGGGCAAGAAATCCCTGCGCGGGTACACGAGACCGCTTGACATAGCTCAGTACGACCACCTTGATTACGCATGGGACGAGGCGGGCGCGGCCGTCCTGTATAAGACGCTCTATCGGCGCAAGGCAATCCCGCTCATCTCAAAGCGGGCCGCCGCAGAACTGCTTCCTACCGACGAACGCGCTCTGGCTTCCGGGACGGTGGGCGTGGACTTTGGCTGGGTCTTCAGGCCAAAGTAGGAACGGTTTCAGGAAGGCGCATCCAAGAAATCCCCCGGGGCGTGGGACGCCCCCGGGGGATTTACATGTTCATAATGTTTCAGTAACGGCCTCGGTTTAGCACGAGCTCGGGGTGCGGGAGATCCTTTTCCCTGACCGGGAACATTTGCACAGCGCAGGCCTTGAACTCCGGGATTTTGGCTTGAGGATCCAGCGCATCGTTAGTGAGCAAATTGGCAGCCGCTTCGGCAAAGTGCATGGGGATGAACACAACCCCGACGGTCGTCTTATGTGTGACCGTTGCGCGCAGCACCACCTCACCACGACGTGAACTCACCCGGACGGCCATGCCATCTTTTATTCCGTGCATTTCGGCGTCCGCAGGGTTGATCTCGACGCGCGCCTCTGGATAGACCTGGTCCAGAGCCGAGTGACGCGTCATGGAGCCCCCGTGCCAGTGTTCCAAGACCCTGCCGGTTGTGAGGATGAATGGGTATTCGTCGTCCGCCTCTTCCATGACCGGAATGTAATCCAGAGGTGTGAACTTACCCCTGCCGCGCGGGAAAGTGTCTGTGAATAGCGTGGGCGTACCCGGATGCTTCCGATCCCACACGGGATACTGCAGACCGATCTTGTCGATGCGGTCATACGTTACCCCTGCAAAATCCGGGACCACTGCAGCCATCTCGCTGAAGACCTCAGCCGGCGCACGATAACTCCAGCCCGCGGATTGGTTGCGGCCGAGCCGCTTTTCAAGTCGTTTGGCCAGGTCACAGATGATCTCCCAGTCCGCTCGCGCCTGACCGCGGGGCGGTTGGGCGGCCCGCACACGTTGGACCCGGCGGTCCGTATTCGTGAACGTCCCGTCTTTCTCGGCAAAAGGGGTTGCCGGTAGGAATACGTCCGCAAACGCTGCCGATTCGTTGATGAAGAGGTCTTGGGC
>DATDCZ010000054.1:0-4947 GCA_036524055.1 Anaerolineales bacterium
TGCAGGCCGATCTTGTGCTCCACTGCCAGGTCCGAAAGCTGGCTGATGGGATCCACGACGCCGTGCGGGTAGGTGCCGGCGGAGGCCAGCAGCGCCACGGTGTTCGGCGTGATCTGCGCGCGCATGGCATCCACATCGGCCTCGAAGTCGGCCGTCACGGGCGTGCGAATGAGCTGCATGCCAAGGTACTGGGCCGCCTTGAGGTGCGCCGGATGGATCGTCATGGGCGCGACCAGTTCCGGTGCGGTGATGCCCTTCTCTGCGCGGCCCCACTCGCGGTACACGGCGATGGCGTTGAAGATGCTCTCGGTGCCGCCGGAGGTGATGGCGCCCGCCACCTCGTCCATGTCGTTGACCCTGGTCACTTCATCCCCGTGCAGCATCTTCGCGACCATGGCCAGCACCTCGGCCTCGAACTTGGTGCCGCTGGGGCACAGGTCACGCTGCAGCAGGTTGACGAAGGAATATAAGCTGAAGACCCGGTTGAGGAAGGCGTAGTGCTCCAGCCCGCCGTGATACATCGTGCCGGAGCATTGGCCGTTCAGCCACTTGGGATTCTCCTTCTCCGCCATGTAGGCAAGCTCTTTCAGCACCTCTGCCTCAGTACGGCCTTTCTCCGGGATTTGAGTAAAGACCTTGAAGAGCTTGTTGTACGGATGCATATCTCCGAACAGATCAAAGGATTCTTGTTCTTCTGCCATGTCTGCCTCTCACATTGCCATGATCGAGTCCGCTGCGAAACCGGCGCTAGACCTTGTTCAGAGCATGCATGACCGGGCGGATCTTTTCCCTCGCTGCGGACCACTGCGCGTACATGCCGTCATAGCGCGACCGATTCTGTTCCTGCGGCTCGAAGATGCGGTCGAATTGGATCATCGCCGGGATGTCCTGCAGATTCAGCTTGCCCAGCCGGCTGAAGGCCAGCAGTCCCATGCCGATGACATTGCCGTGCCGCGGATTGGCCTGCCGGTGCATCGGGATGCCGACCACGTCCGCCATGATCTGCGCCCACACGTTCGAAAGCGCGCCGCCGCCGGTGAGCCGCCAGTATTCGAACTTGCGTCCAGCCAGTTTTTCCGCCGGGCCGCGCAGCCAGCGCCAGTTCATGGAAAGGCCTTCGAAGACCGCCCGCACCAGGTGGCCGCGGCCTATGCTGTGCGACATATTCAGGAAGCCGCCCCGCAAATATTGATCCTGGCCGGGCGAGATGCTGCCGTTGAACCATGGGAGGAAGAGCACGCCTCCGCTCCCGGGCGGTGTGGGCTCCGCGATGCGGTCGGCCCGCTCAAATATCGCAGCTGGGACCGCGCCAGGCTCAAGGTGGTCCTTGTCGTTCAGCAGGGTCTTGAGGCAGGTATCCAGCACCGTGCCGTTGTTGCCCAGGTCCGCCCAGAACAGGTAGCTGTCCTTGATTCCGCTCGGAATGGTGCTGATCGAATGCGCCAGGTCAGATTTCTTGAAGGGCAGGTGGAATGCCATATGCCCTGAGTTGCCCATTACCGCGGCCGGCTCCGCGCTGCCGATCGAACCCGCCCCCACCGCAGACGAGCTGTTGTCGTTGACGCCGCATGTGACCAGCGTGTCCGGCGAGAGGCCGAGTTCGGCCGCGGCTGCGGGCGTGAGCGTCCCCAGTACGCCATCGATGGGCAGCAGCTCCGGCAGCTTGGCAGGATCGATGGTGCTCATCTTCAGCAGCCACGGGTCATATTCTGTGCGATCGAGCTTGCGGTTGTCCACCACCAGCATCGGCAGCATCGTATTCTGCGTGCCCGCGAACTTGCCGGTCAGCCGCATATTGAGGTAGTCCATCGGCTCAAAGAACTTGTACGTCCGCTTGTAGATGTCGGGGCGCTCGTGCTTGATGAAGAGCATATGCCCAAGGGAATCGCTGGGCGATGGCGGGAAGCCGTGCCGATCGACATACTTGAGCAGTTTTCCCAGTTGGTATCCCTGGGCGCTGGGAAACCCTTTGACGATCTCCCAGTTGTAGCGTGAGCCGCGCACGTCCATCCACGACATGGCGTTCATCAACGGTGTTCCGTGCTCATCCACCGGCAGCGCCACGGACCACATGGTGGTGACGGCAACCGCGATGACGGACTTCGGCGCCACGCCGGATTCCCGCATCACCGTGTTCACACAGGTCTGGATGCTAGACCACCACTCGGCCGGGTCGTGTTCCGCGCCGCCGCCGTCGATGAACAAGATCTGCACCGAGGCGGACGTGCACGCGGCGACGCGGCCCTGCGCGTCGACCAGGCCCACCTTCGGCCCGCCGGTCCCAAGATCGATCACAAGGACGTATTCACTCGCTCTTGAATCGTTCATGCCTGGGCTCCCTTAACCATGCCGACCATGACTCACCATCGGCGGCATTATAGGAGTCAAATGTATATACGTATATATAAAAGCTACTAGGGATTGTCCGGATTGGCCGGCGGCCGGGACCACCTCAAATGCAGGACGGGCCCCGGGCATTGATAACGCGTCGCCGCCTCAATAGCGAGGCGCGCGGTCTTGTTGTCGCAGGGGGACTATTCGCAGCGGCGGATTTCGGCGCTCACGATGCTTGAGACGAACTGGCCGTTCGCAGCCTGCACCCCGAAAGTGATCTCGCCGGCATTGGGGCGATGAGGCGCAGAATCAAGGTATTGCCGCACACCCGGTCCGACCGTATCGATCCATCGGCTGTTCTTGTAGATCCGTACAGCGGTGGCATTCGGCTCGGTGTTCGTCCAGCGCAGCGTGACATTCCAGACGTTGCCGCCGCCGGGACGGCACGAGAGTCGCAAGCTGCGCGGCTCGCTGAGCGTGTACAAGGAGGCGGCCGGCGCGGCTGAGACCGGCACGAACATCGTATCCCCGGTTATCTTCACATTGTCGGCGGCGATCCAGCACACCGTCCCCAGATAGCCCGGCGCGTCGATAAGCCAGTGCTCCTGGGCGGCATCCCGGCCCACCACGTTGGCCGCGGTGCCAGGGCGCAGCGTGATCACGTAGCCAAAGTTGTCCCCCGGCCCTGCATAGCAATCCGTTGGAATGCTGACCTCCAGCGTCACCGGCCCCGCCTCGCGGAAGACGACCGCCGTGGAAGTGGGCCCGGGAGTCGCGGATGGCGTCGCTGTGACGGCTCGCTGGGTAAGCGCCTCGAGGGTTTGGGCCGCCCAGGTGGGATACATGATCGGATCGCGCGATTGCCGCCACTCCCGATAGAAAGGCAGGTTGCATGCGAGCGTCGCCATCACGACGGCCCACAAGGCGAGCCGCGGCCTGGGGAAATGCATCGGTCCTTTTGCTCTCAGCGCCGGTTGCCGGTCCACTTCCATACTTTACCGCGATTCCTCGCAGAGATGGCGGCACTTTGCCGGCAAGAAGCTGCCCATCTTTCCGGATGCAGCGCGCGTGCGAATGTCAGCGGTCTCGTTCCTTGTACCACCGCACCGGAATGCAGGTGTAGAATGCGCGTATGCCCCGCCGCAAGTCACCTGTCCGACTGGATTGGATCGACCCTTCAGCCTGTACGCTGGAATATCGCCTCAAGATCATCGGGCGGCTCCCCTTCTTCCGGCACCTGCCCGCCAGCGCCATCCCGGAGATCAACGCCTTGTTTCACGATCGGGCCTACCCTGCCGGGCAGAGCGTGTACCACGAGGGCGACGAGGCGCAATACCTGTACCTGATCGCCATGGGCCGGGTGAAGCTCATCCGCAGCGCGGCCGCGGGCCGCGAGGTGGTGCTGGATTTCCTGCACGGCGGCGAGTATTTCGGCAACCTCAAGGCGCTCGGCGCCGCCAACTATGCTGAGACGGCCGTCTGCCACACCGACGGCTGCATCCTGCAGATCTCTTCGCAGGATTTCGAGACCATCCTCAAACGGCATCCGGACGTAAGTCTCAAGGTGATCCAGGCTGTGGGCAAGCGCCTGGAAGAATCCCGCGAGCTCATCAAGCAGCTCAGCACCAGCACAGCCGAGCAGCGCATTGCCTCGGCCCTATTGCGGCTTGCAGGCAGGCTGGGAGAAGAACAGCAGGCGGCCGTCCTGATCCAGCTCCCGTTCTCGCGGCAGGACCTGGCTGCCATGACCGGCGCCACGGTCGAAACCGTGAGCCGGGTGATGAGCCGCTTCGCGGAGGACGGCCTGATCCGCACCGGGCGCAAGTGGGTGGCCGTGACCGGCCGAAAGGGGCTGCAAGAACTCGTCCGCGAGACTGCAGTTAATTGACCTGCATCATGGTTGCTTTGGGCGGCCGGGTATACAGTAAGGGCGAAGATCAACCCGGACAAACAAGGAGACCCAAACAATGACCACCCTGACCCAGCCTCTGCGCGACGAGCACCGCGAGCTTTACCCGGAAGTGGAGCGCATCCTCACGGCCGCTGACCTGGTCGGCCGCGCCAGCGTCGATGAAGTCCGCCAGGCCGTCGATGCTGCCTACAAGTTCCTGGCCTATCACCTGCTGCCCCACGCACAGGCAGAAGATGCCGCACTGTATCCGACCGTGCAGCAGGTGCTCGGCAGTCCCGAGGCGACCCGCACCATGAGCCGCGACCACGTCGAGGTCGGACGTTACATCGACGAGCTGGCAGCCCTGAAGAATGGCCTGACCGGCATTTCGTTGACGATCTCGCAGATCACTGAGCTGCGCCGCGTGCTGTACGGCCTCTACGCAATGGTCAAGCTGCACTTCGCCAAGGAGGAGGAGGTCTACCTCCCTATCCTCGACCAGCGCCTCACGCCCGAGGCGGCTACCGAGATGTTCGAGCGCATGGAAGCCGCGGCCCACAAGGCAAAGCACGCGCTCCACGGCGTGTGAGCACTACGCTGGCACCGAAACAAAAGAGGAGGGCAGGCGTCAAATCGCCTGCCCTCCTCTTTTCATCGCGCCTTCCTGCGCTCTATTCCTGGCCCACGTCCAGCAGCTGGGGTACCTTGACGACCTGGGTCAG
>DATDCZ010000055.1:0-12391 GCA_036524055.1 Anaerolineales bacterium
CGCCGCGCGTCACGCCTACCTTTTCACCGGTCCGCGCGGGATTGGACGCCGGACGCTCGCCCTGCGCTTTGCGCTGGCGCTCAACTGCACCGTACCCGTGCAGCCTGGCATGGCCTGCGGTCAATGCGATGACTGCAAACGCCTCCTGCGCGATAACCACCCGGATGTGAGCATTATCCAGGCGGAAGCCGAGGGCGCCGTGTTGAAGGTCGAGCAGGTCCGCGAGCTGCGCCGGAAGATCGTTCTGACGCCGTACCAGGCGCGTCACCGCGTCGCAATTCTCTCGCGCTTCCAGGAGGCGAATGATTCCTCCGCCAATGCGCTGTTAAAGACTCTGGAGGAGGCTCCCGCGCACGCCGTCCTGATCCTGACGGCGGAGAGCCCCGAAGGCCTGCTCCCCACGATCGTCTCGCGCTGCGAGGTGGTCCGGCTTCAACCCGTTCCTGCAGGGGCCATACAGCGGCTGCTTGAGACGCGCGGTGCCAACCCTGACAAAGCCCGCCTGCTTTCCCATATCAGTGGCGGCTGCCCGGGCGCGGCCCTGCGCCTGTTGGCTGATCCCGAGGCCATCGTCGATCGGGAAGAAAAGCTGAATGACCTTCTGGGGCTGCTCCAGGCGGCCCGCGCCCGCCGCTTTGCCTATGCCGGGAAACTCGGCCGCGACAAGGCTTCCATGCGCGAAACCCTGATGGTCTGGCTCTCCTTCTGGCGCGACGTGTTGTGGCGCGCCAGCGGCGCCGCGGCTCCCATCGCCAACATCGATCGCCAGGCGGAGATCGAATCGCTGGCCCGGCGGCTGAGCCTGCCCGAAGCTACACGACTGGTCGAAGACCTTGACCGCGCCGTGCGGCGCCTGGACTCAAACATCAACACGCGGCTGCTGGGGGAAGTCCTGCTGCTCGATTGGCCCCACTGACCGCGACTGCAAAGAAGTGGCACATGCCCGAATCCGACCTGGCGAAGAAGATGAAGCGCAAGCCCGAGGCGCGTGCCGCCATACTTCATGCGCCTCCAGGATATGATGCCAAGTCATTCGCCGGCCTGCCGCGGGCTGCTGCATCTCTGACTGGCACGTTTGACTGGATCCAGGTCTTTGTCCGCTATGAGAGGGAGTTGAAAGTGATTGGTCCGATGGCCGCCAGGGCGCTGAAGCCCGACGGTCTCATCTGGATCTCGTTCCCGCAGGGCTCGTCCAGGATCCAGACCGACCTGACGCGCGACAAGGGCTGGGACAGCCTGAAGAACCTTGACCTGAAATGGGTGACTCTGATATCGGTCAACGAAACCTGGTCGGCCTTCGCGCTTCGGCCCTACATGCCGGGCGAGGCGCGCACGCGGGCCTGGAGCTGAGGGAGCATATGTGCAGAAGCATAAAGACCTTAAGGGTGTCGGACGGTTTCGCCACGGAACAGCAGATCGGTGAGGCCGCCCTGCAGTACGTGCGCAAGGTGAGCGGCTATCGCAAACCGTCGCGGGTGAACCAGGCGGCATTTGACGCGGCAGTGCAAGAGATCGCAGCCGCCACTCACAAGATGCTCGAAAGCCTCAGAGCGCCGGCTTAGTTATCCCGCGTCCCATTGAGAAAAGAAGAAAGAGCCCCGACGTGAAAGTCGGCGCTCTTTCTTCATTTCTCCAGCGCCTGCTTCAATCTGCGAGCCAGCCTGCCGAAATGAGCCGTAAAGCGGATGTCGTCCGGGCGCGGTCGGGGTAGGTCCACCTTAAGATCCAGCTGCACCCGGCCCGGTCGCTGCGATAGCACCAGCACGCGGTCCGCCAGGTACAGCGATTCGGTGATCGAGTGTGTGACCATGACCACCGTTTTGCGGCGCTTCTGCCAGATGCGCGAGAGCTCCACGCCCATGCGTTCGCGTGTGAGCGCATCCAGCGAGCCGAAAGGCTCATCCAGCAGCAGTAGGTCCGGATCGTGCACCAGTGCGCGCGCGATGGCCACGCGTTGCGCCATGCCGCCGGAAAGGTCCCGCGGCAGGGAATCCTCGAAGCCTTGCAAGCCCACCAGTTGGACCATCTCGCGTGTCCTGCGCACGGCCTCATCCGGCTTCTCGTTTTTGAGCTCCAGCGGCAGGGCGATGTTGCCGGAAACGGTGCGCCACGGCATCAGGTTGGATTGCTGAAAGACCATGCCGATGCGTGGAGGACGCCCCGGCGAGAATTCAACCTCACCGCTTGTCGGCGTGAGCAGCCCCGCAAGCGTCCGCAGCAGCGTCGTCTTCCCGGAACCGGAGGGGCCCAGGACACAGATGAATTCCTCCGGACACACATCGAAGGAGACCCGCTCCAGCGCGCGCAGTCCGCTGTTGCCGTCGGGGAACACGACGCTGAGTTGACGGACTTTGAGGACCGGCGCGACAGGAGCCATGGCTATTGCGGCAGGAAATCGTTGGTGAAAGCCTTCGTCAGGTCAAGCGGCTGCTTCAACAGGCCCATCTTTAGCAGTGTGTCCTGCATATTCTCCCAGGCAATCGGATCCGACCGCCCCGGCACGTCGCTTTGCCAAAGCTCGATTGTCCGCCGCAGGACCTCCATCTGTGTGGTCCGGTCTGCCTTCGCCAGCTCGTCAACGTACTTCAAGCTGATGTCGTAGGCGGCCTCCGGGTCCTGCATCGTGTCTGCCAGGCCCTTCAGGAATGCGCCCACCATCCGCCGCACCAACTCGGGGTCGCGTTCCAGCGTTGCCTCGTTGGTGATCAGCCCGTTCGATGCCAGTTGCACGTAGTCGGCCACGCGGATTTCATTCAGCTCATAACCCTCGGCCTTCAGCTGGACCGGTTCGTTGGCGACATAGATGGATACCGCCTCATCCTGGTCTGAAGCCAGTGCCGCCACCTGGTTGTAGCCGACCGAATCAAGCGTCACGTCCTTTTCACTGAGGCCTGCAGAAAAGAGCAGCGCATCCAGCCCGATATAGTTTGCTCCGTACAAGCCCGGCAGTCCTATCTTCCGACCCTTCAAGTCCGCGGGCGTCTTGATACCCCGCTCGACCTTCGAGGCCACTCCTACCGGATACTGCTGATACCACGCGCCGACGTAAACCACCGGCAGGCCCTGCGCCCGCGCCAGCAGTACCTGCTCGCCCGATACCACCGCAAACTGCAGCGTGTCCGCGCCTACCAGTGAGACCGCATCCGTCTCGAACGAGTAATCGAACTCCACGTCGATGCCCGCGTCTGCGAAGTAGCCTTTCTCGACTGCTACATACAGTGGCGCAAACTGGACATTTGGGATGTAGCCGAGCGGCAGGCGAATGTGCGTCAGGCTTCCGGACGTGGGCGTCGCCGCGGCGCCGCGGCAAGCTGAGACCATCAACATCAGACCAGCGAAGACGATAAGAATTCTGCGATTCATCATGACCTCTGTGAGCTATTGCTCCTTGCGCCATTCCTGCCATACCAGCGTGCGCGCCTCCAGCCAGGCGACGATGGCATACAGCATCAAGGCCATTGCCATCAGCGCAAACACGGCGACGAACACCAGGGCAGTATCGTACTGACCCCTGCCGACGTTGATGAGGAATCCGAGCCCGCGGTCAGATCCAACCAACTCCCCCACGACTGCCCCGATGACCGATAGTGTTGCGCCGATGCGCAGCCCGCCCAGGAACACCGGCAGGGCAGCCGGGATCTCCAGCTTCAGGAGCACCTGCCCGCGTCGGGCGTGCAACGAGCGCATGAGATCGTGCAGAGCTGTCGGCACCGCCCGCACACCCACAATGGTGTTTACCAGCACCGGAAAGAAGACGACCATGGCGCATATCAGTACCTTGGAGAACATGCCTGGACCGAACCAGATGACCAGCAGCGGCGCAATGGCCACCAACGGGATAGCCTGGCTCGCCACGAGGTACGGGGAGAGCATGCGTTCCAGCGCGCGCGACTTGGCCACCGCATATCCGATCAGTGTGGCCAGGCCGACTCCCAGGGTCAGTCCCAGCAGGATCTCGAGCAGCGTGGCGCCCGCATGGAACGCCAGGCTTCCGTCGGTCAACGACTCAACGAATCGAGCCCATACATTTCCCGGGGAGGGCAGGATGAAAGCCGGCAGCTGTCGCGTGCGCGTCGCCAGCCACCAGACCAGCAGCCCGGCCAGGAGCGAGCCGAGTCCGATCAGCGATTGACTTCGGCGCGCGGCGCGCGAGGGGGAGACCGGAGTATCGACCATCATCATTCTGATTGTCGGGGCAGCCCTGCGGAGAATCACAGGCGCCCCGGGCATCAACCTCGGGGCGCAAAGCCAGCGCAGCGATCGCATCTGCACCTCCACGCAAAACCCCGAAAACGATGTCGTTTCCGGGGCGCTCAAAGGAGGCAGGTCCGCAGACCGGCCGGCCGTGATCCTTCTTCTATCCAGACTGTGACTGTCGGCCCCGGAGTCTCACCGGGTCATGCCGCCGAGGCGGCTCGTGGGCTATACCACCGATCGGGAATTTCACCCTGCCCCGAAGGTCGATATTCAGTTAACGGCATTCTACCACGGGCACCCGTGGCTTCTTATGCGATCAGTCCCAGCTTCTTTCCCACGTCTCCGTAGACCTGGAGCACGCGGTCGATTTGCTCGTCCGTGTGCGTCGCCATGTAGCTGGTCCGAAGCAGGTTCATTCCTTCGGGCACGGCCGGCGAGAGCACCGGATTGACGAATACGCCCGCATCGAAGAGCGCCCTCCAGGCCACCAGCGTCTGCATCCTGTCGCCGATGATGATCGGGATGATGGGCGAGACGCTCGGGCCGATGTTGAAACCCATGGCCCGCAGTTCCCGCCGTACTCGGTCGGCGATCGCCGCAAGCCGCTCCACGCGCTGGGGCTCCTCGCGCATGATCCGCAGCGCCGCCAGCGCGGCAGCCGCATTCGCAGCCGGTATGCTGGCGCTGAAGATCAGCGCCCGGGCATGGTGCTTGATGAAATGCACCACCTGGTCGTCCCCGGCGATGAAACCGCCCAGCGAGGCGAAGGACTTGCTGAAGGTAGACATGATCAGGTCCACCTGGTCGGTCACGCCGAAGTGGGCCGCCGTGCCGCGCCCGCGGCCCAGCACGCCCATGCCATGCGCATCGTCCACCATCAGGCGCGCTCCATGCTTCTTGCACAGTGCCGCGATCTCCGGCAGAGGTGCCAGGTCGCCGCCCATGCTGTAGAGGCCGTCGACCACGACGATCTTCCCCTTTTCCTTTGCGATCCCCGAGAGCACGCGCTCGAGGTCGGCCATGTCGTTGTGCTTGAAGCGCCGGGTCTCGCCCCAGGCCAGCTTGGCGCCGTCGACGATGCTGGCATGGTCGTCCTTGTCCAGCACGATGACATCCCCGCGACCGACGATGGCGCTCAGCACACCCAGGTTGGTCTGCATGCCCGTGGAGAAGACCAAGGCTGCCGGTTTGCCAACGAATTCGGCCAGCTCGCGTTCGAGCTGTTCGTGCATCTCGAGCGTTCCGTTGAGGAACCGCGAGCCCGTGCAGGATGTGCCAAAGCGTTCCACGGCCTCGATGGCCGCACGCCTGACGCTTGGATCCGTCGTCAAGCCCAGATAATTGTTGGACCCGCACATGATCAGCCGGTGTCCATGGAAGACGGCTTCCGTCCCCTCGCTCTCGGACATCGGTATGAAATACGGATACCACCCCTGCTTGATCGCCTCGCGCGCCTCCTGGTACGCGAAGGCCTTGTCGAAGATATCCATATCACCCTCCCTGAAGTTTCGATTTCTTGCTGCGGGCTTGGGACAGCAGCATGTCCAGGATCGGATAGATCCCGTCGCCCAGCAGGTATACCAGCCGGTAGTACAGATTGGCTTCGAAGCCCGGCAGGATGACATACCGGCCCTGCTTCATGCCCCGCAGTACTCTCCGCGCCACGTCCTCCGCTGACTCCAGCTTGGTGCTGAAGGCCTCGATGGTCTCCCATGGCTTGGTCTTGTTCTCCTCAGCCATCCCGGCCGTATCCGTGTCCGGGGGGAACACCACGGAAATCCGGATGCCGGCCGGCTTAAGCTCGAGGCGCAGGGAATCCGAGAATCCTCGCACCGCGGACTTCGATGGCGTGTAGGCCGCATATCCGAAGACTGCCAGGAAGGCCGCCATGGAGGCGAAATTCACGATGTACCCGCTGCCGCGTTCCACCATGGCAGGCAGTGCGGCCTGCACCATATGTACAGTGCCAAAATAGTTGAGCTCCATCATGCCGCGGAAGATGTCCAGCGACGTGTCTTTGAGGTACGCGGGATGCGACGCCCCTGCTGCGTTGATCAGGACGTCTGGCACGCCCGGCCCTTCATGGATCCGCCGGATCGCAGCATGCACTCGATCCCAGCTCGTGACATCGGCCGTCACATAGCCGTGCGTCTGCCCCTTCGGTGTTGGCAGGCTGGCGACTGCCGCCTCCAGTTTTTCCTTGTGCCGCGCAAGCAGCCAGACTCGCGCGCCCTCGCCTGCAAGCAGCCGCGCCAGCGCCAACCCGATGCCGCTCGAGCCGCCGGTGATCAAGACCAGTCGGCCTTCATAATTGCGGAGTTGTGTGGTCACCTGTTACCCTCTAAGTTGGTCAGACCTTCGCGGCGATTATACGTTATCCGGGTTCATTGGACGCATTCGAGCATGATAGCGCAAAATCAAAGGGGTTCGTGCTGAATTCCACTTATGGCGCCAGCCATGTACCGCGTATGCGCGCGCAAAAGAAGAGCCCGCCCGCCAGTCGGCGCGTGCTTGACTGGGGGGCGGGCTGTTGCTGCTGGCGCCGGGGCGTCAGCTCGGAGTGTCGCTCGGGCTACTCAGCCTTGACGATGCACTCGACCGGGCATACCGTGACGCAATGCGGCGTATCGTAATGGCCCTGGCACTCAACGCATGTGGCCTGGTCGATTACATACAGTACGCCATCGCCTTCACTGATGGACTCCGTCGGGCACTCGGGGACACATGCACCGCAGGCGATGCACTCTGGGGTGATCTTCATGGACATGGTACGTTCCTCCTGTGAAATCCTGCAACAAAATTAATCCATGCCCCAACACCCGTCAAATGACGAATGTCCAGTGTTTTTGCTGGATATGTCACTGCCCGGTTCGCTTCCTCCATGCATGCGATCGCATCTAGCGCAGTTGTGCGTTCAGCTTCTGCGCAGTCTCTTTGAGCGCTGCCAGTCGCTCCCGTTCTTTTTCGACCACCGGCGCGGGTGCTTTGCTCGCGAAATCGCCGGACAGCAGTTGTTCCAGGCGCCGGATCTGCGCTTCGGTATCGGCCAGCTCCTTCGAGAACCGCGCGCGCTCTGCCTGTACATCGACCATACCCGCGAGCGGCAGATACACCTCCACCGAGCCGACCACCAGCACGATGCTCTCCTCCGAAGGCTTCCCTGCCTTTGCGTCCACTCTCAGCTTGGACGCATCGAGCCCTGCCAGCGCGGCTATCGTGTTGGACTGCTCTTCCAGAAGCGTGGTCTTGCTGCCCGCGAGCATGCTGGCCGCCAGCTTGCGCGTTGGCGGAACGTTCTTCTCCGCCCGCAGGTTGCGTACGCTTCTCACGATCTCCTGCACCAGAGAAAAGTCGGCCACCTTCGCGTCTTCCCAGCCTTCCGGCTCCTTCTGCTCTGGCCACGCTGCGATGATCAGCGCCTCGGGCCAATCCGCTGCAAGCGCAGACAGGCTCGACTCCTTCAGCGCCTGGCGCAGATGCCCCCAGAGCTCCTCGGTCACGAAAGGAGTAAAAGGATGTAGCAGCCGCAGCGAGATATCCAGTACGCGCGCCAGTGTGGCCACGGTCTGGCCGCGTGTTGACTCACTCTGCATCTGCTGCTTGGCGATCTCCACATACCAATCCGCGAACTCAGACCAGAAGAATTCATGGATCTGACGGCCCGCCTCCCCGTATTGGTACGACTGGAAGAGGCGTTCGACGTCGCGCACCAGCTGTTGCAGCCGCGCCCAGATCCACGAATCCGCCAGCGTGTACTCGCTGTCGGCGCGCGCCTCAGGCGGGAGACTGTTCACCGCCGAGATCACGAATCGGCCCGCATTCCACATCTTGTTGGCGAAGTTGCGGTTGGCCTCCACCCTCTTGACTGACAGGTTGGTGTCATTGCCCGGTGACGACCCCACCAGCAGCGTGAACCGCAGCGCGTCGGTGCCAAGCTCGTCCATCACAACCAGTGGATCGATCACATTGCCGTATGTCTTGGACATCTTGCGTCCGTGCTCGTCCCGGATCAGGCCGCCCAGGTACACCGTGTGGAATGGCACTTCGCCCGTGAACTCCAGGCCGAACATGATCATGCGCGCCACCCAGAAGAACAGGATGTCGTACGCGGTCTCCATCACCGACGTCGGGTAGAAGTACGCCAGGTCGCGCGTCTCCTCCGGCCAGCCCAGGGTGGAGAATGGCCATAAGCCCGAGGAGAACCACGTATCCAGCACGTCGGGATCCTGAGTGAGTTGCGTTGAGCCGCAGGTCCCGCACGCTTTCGGATCCAGCCGTCCTGTGGTCATGTGCCCATCCGGGCAGTACCACATCGGGATGCGATGACCCCACCACAGCTGCCGGCTGATGCACCAGTCCCGGATGTTCTCCAGCCAGTTGAAGTAGACCTTCTCGAACCGTTCCGGGATGATCTTGACGCGCCCGTCTTTCACCGCCGCCAGGGCCGCCTTGGCCAGCGGCTCGATCGTCACGAACCATTGCGTGGAGATCATCGGCTCCACAATCTCGCCGCCGCGCTGCGAGCGCGGGATGGTCGTTGTATACGGCTGGGTCTTGATCACCAGCCCGGCATTCTTCATGTCCGCCCACAGTTTCTCGCGGCACTCGAAGCGGTCCTGCCCCTTGTAGGCGCCGCCGTTCTCGTTGATCCTGGCCGCCTCATCCAGGACGGAGATGATCGGCAGGTGATGGCGCTGCGCGATGTCGTAGTCGTTCGGGTCATGACCCGGCGTGATCTTCAGCGCGCCCGTTCCGAACTCCCTTGATACGTAGTCGTCTGCAATGACCGGGATCTCCCGCCCCAGCATCGGTACGATCGCCGTGCGGCCAACCAGGTGTTTGTAGCGCTCATCTTCCGGGTGCACGGCCACCGCCGTGTCGCCCAGGATGGTCTCGGGCCGGATGGTCGAAACGGGGATGAACTCGTCGCTGCCCTTCAGCATGTACTTGAAATAATACAGCGTGGCCTCTTCCTCGCTGTACTCGACTTCGAGGTCCGAAACCGCTGTCTTCAGACCCGGCGACCAGTTGATCAGCCGCGGGCCGCGGTAGATCAGGCCCTTTTCGTACAGGCGCACGAACGCCTCCCGCACCGCGTGGGAGAGACCCTCGTCAAGCGTGAAGCGCTCGCGGTCCCAGTCCGGCGAGGCGCCCAGTCGCCGGATCTGCTTCGTGATGATGCTGCCGTATTTCTTCTTCCATTCCCAGGTCCGCTTGACGAACTCCTCCCGCCCGAGTTCCTCGCGCGTCACCTCCTCAGTCTTCAGTAGGTCGCGCTCCACCATCAATTGCGTGGCGATGCCCGCATGGTCCGTGCCCGGCACCCACAGGGTCGGGATGCCCCGCATGCGGTGGTAGCGGATCATCAAGTCCTCAGTGCTGACGCGCGCCGCGTGGCCCAGGTGCAGTTCGCCGGTCACATTCGGCGGCGGGATGGATATGACGAACGGCCGCGCCTTCGGATCGAAGCCCTCCTTGTTCGGGTCATTCGATGGCCGGAAATAGCCGCCGCGCTCCCACATCTCGTACACGCGCGGCTCGGTCGAGCGGAAGTCGTATGCCTTGGGGAGTTCTGGTTTTGTCATTTTGCCTTCCTGCGGACGTGTTCGGTCCAGTGCAACGTGAGGCCTTCTCGAGTGCCCAGCCGCTCATACAGCTCGCCGGTGTGCTGCTGGATGTGCCGCAGGCCGGCCATCCATCGCTCCAGTTCTTTCAGGCGGAAGCCGCGTGCGTCCGCGCCTCCGCCGCGCGGATCGATCTGCTGCTGGAGATGCGTGACGTACTCCAGTAATTCGGACTTCGACTTTGGACGCCCCGCGTCGGGACGGCCGCGATCTTTGAACGGAACGAAGCCGCGGACATGCATCAGGTCTCTCTGTGCCCAGTACAAGGCATGCTGGGCCTTGAACCAGGACTTGTCTTTGTCCTGCGGGGCGTCCCAGGCTGACGCCGGGCACTTAACGATGGCTTCCTTCAACATCTTGAATGCAGCCAGGTATTGCCCCAGGATGATGCTGTGTGCGTTCAATCTTGCCACTCCCATCGGGCCAGCCAGGGTCGAACGGCCGGCCCGCACAAACAAAAACGCTTCGTCCACCATGAGGACGAAGCGCGGGCTTCGCGGTACCACCTCAATTCGCCTTTCGGCGCTCTCTGTGACCGGCGATCACCGGTCTGTGCTGTAACGGGCACGCCCGTGACGGTCTACTGGGCCGCGGCTTTTCTTCGTCAATCTTCCCGGGCGACTTCGGCGGCTGCTGGCTGCGGAGACTTCCACCGGCTGTCTCCTTCTCTATCGGCGAACGGGCCGCTTACTACTCCCGAACTCCTCGGCATTATACGCACGTCTGGGGGGTCGGTCAAGCCGCTGACCGGCACCCATGCCGCCGCACCGGCCCGCCCTTTCAGTTCGGCCAACTCAACAAAACCGTAAGGCAAAACCGCTTGCCCTCGATTGTGCCGGGCAGTACACTGACAGCACGCAACAATTATCGTGCCAGCGGAGGAATATTATGAAGCGCCGATTTGTTCTCGCAGGACTCATTATCGCCTGGTTTGTGACCGGAGCATTTGGGCCCCTTGACCCGACCAACCCGCCTGTTAACCCAAAAGATAACGTCGTGAGCCTGAATGATTCGCCGCCGGCGGCGCTCTGGTGCAATACCCAATTTCCGCCTGGATTCATGGTGCAGACCCGGGCGACGGGCACGGCACTGTATCATACGACCGCAGGCAAGATTGTTGTGACCCAGGCGCGAGCCAGGATCACATGGACGAATCTTAACAATGGCAAGTCGGTATGGACCCCCAGCGTAGGCAGCTGGACCCTTGTACCGGATCCCTATGGCAATCTTGTTGTGGCCTACTCATCCGGCGTTCTCCAGCGCATCGTCATCCCTGGCGAGGGGCTCGTTTCAGCCGATGTGGGCAGGATTGATGTGACGATCAGCGCCACTCCCGGCCATGGTTCCTCTATGTCCTACGACAAGGGATTGTCGCTTCTCTCGCAATACGATGCCATCTGCGAAGGTTTGCACTAGCCCTCGCGCTTCGTCTCGAATCACATGAGAGCCGCCCAAGGGCGGCTCTTTTCATCGCGGAATGAACCCCAGGACGGTCGTAACCATCCTCATGCGGCGCAGCAGGTATACTAGCGAAGCGCGTTGATCTTCCAGGAAAGCAAGTGGGATACGCACATGCCGGGCCTCAGCGCAGTTGATCTCATTCTGGTTAGTCTCGCCGCGATCGCCGCGGGCGCCATCAATGCCCTCGCCGGCGGCGGCACGCTGCTCACATTTCCCATGCTCACCGCCGTTGGCGTGCCGGCGGTCGCAGCCAACATCACCAACACGATCGCGCTTTGTCCCGGTTACATCGGCGGAACCCTGGCACAGGCGAAGGACCTGCGCGGCCAGGCTTCACGATTGTGGATCACGCTTCCCGCAGGAGTGATCGGCGGGCTCATCGGGGGCATCCTGCTGCTGCGCACAGGCGAGAAGCTGTTCCGGGATCTGGTGCCTTTCCTGATCCTTCTCGCCTCGCTGCTCCTGGCCATCCAGGATCCCGTCCGCCGCTGGTTGGGGCGTCGGCTGGGAGAGCATCGGTCCGGCGTGCATCTGGAAAAATGGTCCTGGTTGCCGGTGGGGTTGGCAGCCATCTACGGCGGCTATTTCGGCGCCGGCCTCAGCGTCATCGTGCTTGCCTCGCTCGGCGTCACCATCGAAGAAAACCTGACCCGCCTTAACGCGCTGAAGCAGCTGATCGGCTTTGCCACGAATGTCGCCGCGGCGGTCTTCTTCCTGTTTTCAGGGCAGGTCGTCTGGCTGGCCGCTGGTGTGATGGCCGTGGGCGCCCTCGTCGGAGGCACCCTCGGGGGTCGGTTGGCTGGCCGCGTCAAGCCATCCACGCTGCGCTGGCTCGTTGTTACGATCGGCGTGATCGTCTCGGTGATTTATTTCGTGCGCGGCTGAACACCCGCCCGCCGCAGATGGGTGAGTCTTCTTAGATGCTGGCCGTCAGGTGACTGACGTCGTTCAGTAGCTGCAGGATCGCTCCCCACTCGTCGATACGCAGTTCCGAGACCGACGCGTTCGAAACCCACAGCTTCCAGTAGCTCTCCAGCGGCAGGCCCAGTGCCAGCGCGATCAGTACTTGCAGCGAACCGCCGTGTCCCACAACAATTACCGACTTGTCT
>DATDCZ010000056.1:0-3515 GCA_036524055.1 Anaerolineales bacterium
AATCACTGGCCTATCGCACCGACTTGATCTTCCCCGCTTTCGAGGGCAGGATCGTCGACCGCGGCGACTACATGGTCATTCTCTCTCCATCGAATCCAACCTACTACTGGGGCAATTTCCTGCTTTTCTCCGCGCCGGCCCGGGAGGGCGATTTCGACAGGTGGCGCGATCTCTTCAAACGCGAGATCGGCGAGCCGCCACGGATCACTCACATGGCCTTCGGCTGGGACGGCACCGACGGGGCCGCGGGCTTCGTCGAGCCATTTGTGCAGGCGAACTTCCAGTTGGAACACACGGTCGTGCTCGCTGCAGCAGAACCGGTCCCTCCTCTGCGCCCGAATGCCGACATTGAGATCCATACATTGAGCTCCGATGCCGATTGGAACGAAGCCATCGAGCTGCAAGTATCCGCGCGTGAGGGCGGCCACACCGAGGCCGATTACCGCACCTATCGTGAGGATGCCTGCGCTCGTTATCGGCGCATGGAGGCCGCGGGCCGCGGGCATTGGTACGGCGCGTATCTCGATGGCCGCCTCGTGGCAGACTTGGGGGTGTTTCACGACGAACATGGCCTGGGGCGTTATCAGTCCGTGGAGACGCATCCTGATTTCCGGCGGCAGGGCATCGCCGG
Organism: Anaerolineales bacterium; assembly: GCA_036524055.1. Classification (GTDB taxonomy): domain Bacteria; phylum Chloroflexota; class Anaerolineae; order Anaerolineales; family Villigracilaceae; genus Fen-1038. The sequence continues at coordinate 632 of DATDCZ010000056.1, forward strand.
CACGCTGGTGTACGAAGCCGGCCGCCGCGCCATCCGCGAGCACGGCCTGCATACCCTCATCATTCTCGCAGACGATGAGGGCGACCCCGCGCGCATGTATCAGTCTGTGGGCTTCAAGCCCACGGAGAAATCAGCAGGCTTGGTGTGGTGGGAAGGGAAGCCGCCGAGGGGTGCCTAATTCCCCACCTTAATGAAAAGGCCGCCAGGTAGTGCGCTGGAATCGACGCGTCGGATGATGTTGGTGCTTGTGCCACGCTCTTCAATGGATTGGGGTATTCGTTCCTCAGAGAACCAAGGCATACCGGTTGAAGTTGAGCGTTTCCTCTCCAAGTTGGCGGACTAACGACGGGCTTCGAACAAGATCTTGATCATGTGCAATTGCCATTGCTGGTTGTCGTGCCATGATCCACATCGCTACTCTCGCACAAAGGATCGATCAATTCTGCGAGTCGACTTGCTTGGGAGCATGCTCCAGCTCGCTGGCTCGCTGATCGCTTGCAACGCGGCCTCCACACCGGCAACGGGAATCTCTGCGACCGCGACAGGGAATTGCTTTCCCGCCTCTGTGCACACTTCCCGGGAAATGCAGGCACGCGTGGATTGTCATCCAAGCGAATACAAACTCCCAATCTCCAAAGACACTGTAATTCTGTTCGCCTTCCCTGGTCCGATCGTCGACTGGGTCGGGCCAGTGTTCATCATTCACGTACCGTCTGCATCCGAGGCCGTTGTAGACTATGACGGGCGCCTTCTGGTGAGAGGGTACACAACGTCCGAAGGCCAGACCGCCATAGAAGCCGTGCTCGATGATTCAGCCTTGATGGCGCGAGTACTTGAGCGAGCCAAAGAAATCAAGAAGGAATTAAATCCTCCGTTCATTCCTCGATGGCAGGGTGCAGGCTATGTGGCGGAGTGCCATCTTCCCCCCTTCTTGCGTTCCCCATCCGTCTGGCGCTCGGAGCGCCTACTTCCCCTCTTTGACCATCTTGCGCGCCACCTGCATCAACTCATGCGCCGAGCGGATGGTCCCCTCCCCCACCTCGCCCAGCATCTGAGATAGTTCCAGCAGTTGCGGCTCGCCTTCCAGCCGTTCCACGCGCGTCAATGTGCGGTTGCCCTGGATGAGTTTCTGAACCTGGTAGTGCTCGTCCCCAAAGGCAGCCAACTGCGGCAGATGTGTGACACAGAACACCTGGTGATTGCGCGCCAGGTGCCACAGCTTGAAGCCCACCACCAAACCCACACGCCCGCAGATGCCCTGGTCGATCTCATCGAAAATCAGCGAGGGGATCTCGTCGGCGCGCGCGAGGATGTTCTTCAACGCCAGCATCAGGCGCGAGGTCTCGCCGCCGGAGGCGATCTTCGCCAGCGGCTTGAGCCCCTCGCCGGGATTCGGCGCGACCAGGAATTCAACGCGATCGAGTCCATCAGCCTCGAAGGCGACGCGCGAGCCATCCGGCAGCGGTGCGCCGTTGGGGTCGGCCCGCGTGCGGAACTCCACCCCGAAGCGCGCCGCGGCCATCTTTAGATCATCCAGCTCGATCTCGATCTGCTTCCCGAGCCTGGCGGCGGCGGCTTTGCGTTTCTCCGTCAGGGTCTGCCCCTGCTGCGAAAGCGTCTTCAGCAAGCCGTCTTCCTCAGCCGTCAGCTTCTCTATGCGCTCGCCGGCATTGGAGATGTTCTCCAGTTGCTTGCGGGCTTCTGCGCCATGCTTAAGCACCGCCGGGATATCACCGCCATATTTGCGGGTCAGGCCGTGGATCAGGTTCAGCCGCTCTTCGACGTCCTCAAGCCGCTTGGGGTTGAACTCGATGTCCTCCAGGTAGCCGCGCAGGCTGCGCACCAGCTCCGCCAGTGTGTCTTCCAGTGTGGCGGCCTGGTCGGCGAGTTCCTGCTGCGCCTGGTCGATCTTGGCCAGGCCCGCGAGCGCGCGGGATGCCTGCCCGATCAGATCGGTGGCAGCGGCTGCGTCGGCCGCGCCTTCGTCCAGCACACCCAGGGCTTCCTGTGCATGTTGGGCCAGCGCTTCGGCATTGGCCAGACGATCGCGTTCCTGCCGCAGGCCTTCCTCTTCGCCGGGCTTGAGCCTGGCAGCTTCGATCTCCTCCGCCTGGAACGTAAGCATCTCCATGCGCCGGTCGGCATCCGCCTGGGCCTGGCGCAGTTCATTCAGCTCGTGGCGCAGGGCCATCAGCTTCTGATATGTCTCGCGATATTCACGCAGCGGTGCTTCGATGTCTGCATAGCGATCCAATAGCCCCAGGTGGGCGTGCGGATCCAGCAGCGACAGGTGCTCGGATTGTCCGTGGATATCCACCAGCGCCGAGCCGATCTCCTTCAACAGTGTTACGCCCACGGTGCGCCCGTTGACGCGCGCCACATTGCGGCCTTCGCGGCGCACCTCGCGCGTCAGCGTGACGTAGTTGGGATCATCCAGCAGGTCTTCACGCTTCAGCACCGCGTTGACGGCTTCCTTCTCGGCGCCCTTGAGGGCAAACACGCCCTCCACCAGTGCGGCCTCAGAATCGGTGCGAATGACCGTCGCGTCGGCACGGCCGCCAACGAGCATTTCCACCGCGTCCAGGATGATCGACTTGCCCGCGCCCGTTTCGCCCGTCAGGATGATCAGACCGGCGCCAGGCTTGAGCTCGAGCTTGTCGATGATGGCGAAATTCTGAATGCGCAGTTCGGTCAGCATGGGAGGTTCAGCGCGGATTCGCGCGGATGCAAGAGTATGGCTGCACGGGCAGGCGTAATATGCTCACGCCGGCTTCCCGGCTTCGGCCGCATCAAATCGCTGGATCTCGATCGGCTGCCTGCCGAAGTTTATCAGAAGGCAGAAATCGGCGCCGGATTCTGCCAGATAGGAAAGCGCCTCGGCTGT
>DATDCZ010000057.1:0-4455 GCA_036524055.1 Anaerolineales bacterium
GGGCACGGCCCAGAGCTTCGACGAAGTGTTTGGGTATCCGCATAACCAGCTGACCACCCACTACTGGTTCCCCTGGTATGACATGGTCAACATGACCACCTGGGTGTTGGTGGGAAATCCCAGCCCCAGCCAGACGGCCCATGTCACGATCAAGATCGCGGGTGTGACCCGCGGCACCTATGACATCGCCCCAAACGGCCGCGTCACGCCGGTATACCCCGGATTGGTGGACGGGCCGGTGGAAGTGCTCAGCGACATTCCGGTGTTCACCAGTGAGCGTTCGCTGTGGCCAAATGCTGGCTACCTCTCGACCTTCAATGAAGTCATGGGCTATCCCGACAATCGCCTCACCACCACGTATCGGTTCCCCTGGTATGACATGGTCAACATGACCACCTGGGTGCTGGTGGGCAATCCGAGCAGCAGCCAGGCCGCCCACGTCACCATCAAGATCGCGGGAGCTACCGTTGGCACATACTCTGTCCCGGCCAGCGGGCGGGTCACCCCAACCTACGCCGGGCAGAACACCGGGCCGGTGGAGGTGAGCAGCGACATCCCCGTATTCACCAGCGAGCGCGTCCTGAGTACCGGACCTGGTTCGGTGGTGAGCTTCAACGAGATGATGGGGCTGGCACAGAATCAGATGACTACCAAATATTGGTTCACCTGGTATGACAATCTCAACATGCTGACCGATATCCTCATCGCGAACCCCTGAGCGCAGGGGGCAAGATCGCTATGCATGCATCCGGGCACGGGCCTCCGGACTTCGTCTGGCGGTCCGTGACTTCTTGCAGGTTACCTACCGACGAAATCGGAGTTCGCTGTCCTGATTCCCTTGACAATTCGGACTAGTTAGGTAGAATTCAGCATCCTTCTGCGCACTTATCGTTATCATCGCAGCCCGCATGGCACGAGAGCTCTGGGCTCTCACCAACGCAGAGGGCAGGAGAGCAGCACCCGTTTGGGGCGAAAGCCCTAAACGGGTGCTGTTATTCTCATCCAGGCCGCGTCAGAACCCCGCATTGAAGGCCATGGATTCGATGCCGACGAATCGCTCCTGTATGGTCTGGCCGAAGAAATAGGCGATCGTCAACGGAAGGAGGATGATCAGCGCGCCGCAGATGAAGCGGACCAGCGTCAGGCGCAGCGCGCCCTCCTCCGACGCGGGCTCCGATGCCTGGACGGGCAGGGTATCGCGCCCGGACTCCCAGACCCTCCAGGCACCGTACAGGATTGCCGCCAGCCATGCGGCAAAGAAGCCGGAGAAGTACAGGGTGGTCGCCGTATGCGCGTCCAGCCGCCCGCCCAAAAGAAAGAAGTATGACGGCCCAACGGAGGCCTCGGGCGTGGCAGGATTGAAGCCGCGAAAGAGCGGTACGTGCCTGAACATCTGGATATCCATCGTGCCCTGCCACCAGACGAACTGATAAGCCGCGAAAAAGAAAGTGATCAGCACTTCCAGCCCGGCGAAAACTCGCAACTGTTCACGATCCGGGTTCGAGAGGAACGGCAGCAGCGCCAGGAAGCTTGCGGGGAACAGGATCCAGTAGGGGTTCCAGCGCACAAAAAGTGCGAACACGGTCGTGGCTGCGATGCCCAGGTAGAGAATCGTCCCAGGCGAACCCTTCCTGGGCAGCATGCACGCCACGAGCGTCAGGAGGATCCACAGGATGGCGGCTGCGCTGACATCCTCGCCCAGCGCGATGGGGCCACGCAGGAAATTCGAAAGGTAGCCCGCAGTGCCGGATTGGGCGCTGAGGGCCACCAGTCGAAAACCCGGCGAGGGCAGGAAAATGGCCAGCTCGATCAGCAGGGGAAGCAGGCTGATGAGGACGTGCTTGAGCACCTCCAGGGGCCTGTCCCTGAACAGGTACAGGACCGCCGGCGCAAACACGATGAATGGGAAGTACTTGAATGTGAACGATAGGCCGAATAGAAGCGAGCCCAGCAGGGTGCGGTCTCGCAGGTACAGGTCGATGCCGGCCAGCGCCAGCGCCACGTAGAAGATATCGAACTGCCCGACGGCAAACTGGCTGAAGAACGAGAGCGGCGAGGTGAGCCAGAAGAGCATGGCTACTCTTCGCACCTTCTCTCCGACTCCCCGCAGACGCAGGATGTCCCCGACGAGCAGCGCGGTTACAAAGTACACACCCACTGGCAGCAGCTTGGTCCAATAGATGCCCACGCCGGGCATGGAGGCGCGCATGTTCGTCAGGTAGTAGGGTTGATTACCCGAGAACAGCGCCAGGGGCAGGTCCCAGGCGGCAAAGACGAAATAGGTGGACGGCAGGTACCCCACGAGTCGCTCCGACATCGATTGCAGTGCCGCGTCGTAGAGGTCCAGGCCGTGCCCGGCCAGGATGTAGTCGGCCACGCGTGCAGTGGAGATCAGGTCCCGGTGATTCATCGCCAGGAAGGTGCCGACGAACAAAAAAGATGCCACAGCGAACAAGGCAGCGTCCAGCACCGTGAGGCTCCGCACTGATTCTGGGCCAGGCGCCTCCGTTGGGTGTGCGGCTCCCTTGGAGCGTTTTCGCGCAGGCTTTGTGGGCATGTGCGAATTGTAACGCCGGGCATGTGGAGACGCGCGCGGATCCAGGAAGATCCAGCATTGCACGCCTCAGCTGGGCCCGGCAGCTCAAGACAGATCAGACGGGGCGGAGCGCGGCGCGAGGCGACCCGAGCCGGAGCGTGTCCGAGGCTCACCATGCCCGCGCGCCTGAGCCTTGGCGCTGTCGGTTGGCGCGCGCTTGGTGTTGTGGGGTCAGGCGTCAGGTGAGGGGGGGACGGGGGGCCGCGGCGGGAGCCGCGTCAGAGCCCCCCGTTTGATTAGTTGTACTGTCCGCCGGTGGCGGTGGTGCCGGCGGCGTTGCCTGGGAAGTAGGTTGCGCCTGCGCCGTATGTTTGAATGGCGCTGTTGTAGTCTGCGTTATAGCGTGAGCCCGTGGATGCGCCGCTGTAGGTGCATCCGCCTGCGTCCACGAAGCTGAGGTGGGATGCGTAGACGTAGGCCCATGGCCAGTTGGGTGTGTTGCTGAATGTGACGGTGATATTCTGCTCGACGACGTAGCCGTTCTTGGCGTTTATGTGGGATCCGAACGCGCCTGGACTGCCGGAGATGGTGTAGTTTGTGAGGAGTTGAGCGAAGCCGCCGAATACGGTTATGTGGCTGGCGCCTGCTGCTCCGAAGTCGACGGTGCCGAGATTGAGCATTGCGCCTGTGTATACGACGATGGCATGGCCGGCGGGGACCATGTAGATGCCTGTGATGTCCCATCGGCCAGCGTACCGTTCAAGGGTGATGGTGCCTGTGAGCTTGACATTGGTAGGTGTGCCGGTGTTTCCCTGGATGACTACGGGGCCAGCGCCTACGTAGCGTTGGCAGCTTGGGCTCTCGGTGTACAGGCTGTTGGCGAGTTGGATCGTGACCGAGTAGATCGAGAGATCGAGAGTGAGCGCGATGTCGATTGCCTTCTGGATTGTGAGCAACGCATGGCCGCGGTCTGCCGCGGTCCCGTCGTTGCTGTTATTGCCGGTGGCGAAGTAGTGCGTGCCGCTGCCGGCGGAGGTTGTATCTATGCTGGCGCCATCGGGCGTCAACGCGACCCTGAACTGATCAGCGTCTCCAGTGTGGTTGACGTAGTACACCGTGCCCGGGGTCAGCGGGGAGGGCAGGGTTCCGGTTGTGCGGAATACAACGGGGTCGTCGTCAAGCAGTCCGTGCGCGGTAGCGTGCACGTAAGCGTTGGCGCCGTTGTCGATGGTGCAGGTGCCGATCTCCTTCCGCACGTAGATGGTGCGTGCGGCTCCTAGTTGCTCGCGCACGTAGCCGCCTGGATGGTGGTCGTCCAGCCGCTCGAAGGCGGTCTGTACGTTGCTGTCGTACTGGTCGAGGACGCCATCAAAGCGCGAGGTATTGATCGGAATGTAATTGCCGCTCCCCGCGACGGTGGCGGGAAGCGGCGAGCCTTCCGAGTTGTTGAAGATGGGGTTTGCCTCCAGCTTGAGCCTCCACTCGGGCAGGCTCTTGCTGCCTGGCTCGTACTCCTCGGTCACCTTGGCGAAGAAAGTCACGGCGGAGGAGCCTCCGTCGAAGGTAACGCGGATGGTGTCACCGTCCTGAATGCGCAGGTCGGGGCGGGTATAGAACTCGAGTTGGAAGGTCATGGTGTTTCGGGCTGGGGGCAGTGCGGTGCTCTTGAGCCAGCCGAGGTTGTGGATGGGATCGGTGGCGGCGCCGTCCGTATGGGTGGCGTCGAACTCATCGCGCCACACGTACTGGCGCCGCAGGACATAGCTGGTGAACACCCGATAATCGGCGGTCATGGCGAGGGTGGCGACCGACGATCCGAGCACATCAGCACTGTATATCCTGACGTCCTCGGCGCCGTTGTCGCACACCTGGATGAGCCTCTTCTGCGCCAGCAAGTCGAACATGCGGGTGGCATCGGA
>DATDCZ010000058.1:0-24764 GCA_036524055.1 Anaerolineales bacterium
GGAAGCCAGAGCAGAAATGGCTCGACAGATTGACGCTCGCCGAGGCAAAGTCGTACCTTGCGGAGGGCACGCACTTTGCCAAGGGATCAATGGCCCCGAAAATCCAGGCCATAATCCGTTTCCTGGAGAACGGCGGCAAGCGGGCATTAATTACCAATCCGGAGAACATTGGGCGCGCCCTGAAGAGCCAAACGGGCACGTGGGTGGTTGGATAGTTGGGACTCGGGTGTACGACACTGGCGCGTATCCTGCCGGTTCTTTTGGGCGGTGAAGTCAGTTTGGGAATCAGACCAATTGTGTGGCCGGTCGGATATTGCGCCCTCTCCGGTCGTGCGTCTCGGCTTGACATGAACCTGCCCGACTGCTAGCATACGCAGTGATGAGTTTCTCACCGCGCGTGCTTCTGAGCATTGACTACGAACCATGGTTTGCCTTGAGTGCGCGTTCCGACGCGATAGGCGACGCGATACAGCGCAAGGCGCTGGACCAAGGATTCGTTGATGAGGCTCTTCCCAGGATCCTGGAACAACTCGGCGATAAGAAGGCCAGCTTCTATATCGTGGGGGAGATTGCGGATTGGTATCCTCGAATTCCCGAGCAGATCCTGGAGGCTGGACACGAGCTGGGTCTCCATTGCCAACGGCATCGGTCCCTCATCGATGTTGTTGAGCTGGCTGCCGACATTAAGGCTGCAGAGCCCCTGATAAGACGCTTCGGAATGCGCGGATACCGGGCGCCCATGGTCGGCATCGACGAAGGTGGGTATGAGCTGCTCGCTCGCGAAGGTTTTCTTTACAGTTCATCGGTGTATGCTCCGGCAGGCACTCTGCTGAGCAAGCGGGGCATCTGGGAGCTGCCCGTGAGCACCCTCAGAGTAATTGGCAGACGAAATCACTATACTGCGCCCGTCGACTTTTCAAGGAGCTTGCTGGCCTCCGGAGAAATCCCGTACGGCTCCAGTTTTTCGATCGGTCTCTGCAGCGGGCTGGTATTGCGTATCCTGGAATCGGAGCTGCGCGCTGATCGGAATCCGGTGATCATTCTGCATCCATACGAACTGGTGCAGCCAGTGGGGTGGCCATCGCAGATATCGAAGGATTTGCTCAGGAATCCGTTCCTCTGGCCATTCGCGTGGAGCAAGTCCGGCTTCTTGTCCGAGCTTGTGCGTAGTCTTCCTGTGTCGCCTTTGATTGACTATGTTGAGGCGATGCAGTCACGAGCAGTCTCTGGCTCCGAAGTCTGATGGCGGGCAACGAGACCGCGGTCACCGCGGAAAGCGTATCAGCGGATAATGCCGCCGAGCTTCCGCAAAGCCTAAGGGCCATGACGGGTTTTGCGGGGCTTGGTGCTTGGGTCCTCTTTGTCCGGAGAATCTACGGCTATGCGGTTCACCGGGTCGTCGCGCGGGATCACGGAAAGATTTCGGGGGAACTTGTCCTCGTGCGAATACGACATCCCCTATTCGGCGACTACCTGACCACGGCCCCCTTCGCCTCCTACGGAGGTTTTGCCTTCTCCTCGTCCGGTGCGCGGGATGCGCTATTAGAGGCCGCCAACGGGCTGCTGAAGGAGCTTGGGAGCGACCACGTAAGTGTGCGATTTGACGGGCTGTCAGATGCGGCGCCAGCGCCCTGGGTCGCCTCACCCCTGTACGCCACCTACCTCGTGGATCTCGCTGCAACGCCAGAACAGATGCTCGCCAGCTACAGCCCCGACCATCGAAATCATGTCCGCAAGTCTTTGAGGAAGGGATTCTCGGTTTCATTCGGTCGCGATGGACTGCTGGACGACGCCTATGGGGCCATTGCAGCCAGCATGCATGAGTTGGGATCGCCGTATCACAGCAGGGGGTATCTTCGCGGAATGGCCGAGGCCATGGGCGAAGCGTTTGAATTCGTGGTGGTTCGCGATGAGCGCCGCCGACTGGTGGCGGGGGGTGTCTTCATATTACATGGCAGTCAAGTTACAAACCTGCATGCCAATGTCTTGCACCGCTTCAGATCGGATTATCCGGGTGAGTTCTTGTATTGGTCGGCCATCCGTCATTTCGCCGAACTCGGCTTTTCAAGTCTGGACCTTGGGAGGAGCTTGATCGGTTCCGGAAACGAGGTCTTCAAAATGAAGTGGAAACCCCGCGTTCGGCCGCTCGCCTACTGGTACAGAATGAGGCCCGGAGTGCCGCTCCCGCTGCTCAATCCAAAAAATGCCAAGTACCGGGCCGCTATCGGGGTGTGGAAGCGGTTGCCGGCATTCATCGTCAACCCGCTGGGTCCGCACCTAATTCGGGGCCTGGCGTAGGAGGCTGAGCCGTCGCTACCTTCTCGATCCGACCCCTGCGCGAAATTGAGCCTCCGCTCATCGTGCAATTGGCGAAATTACATGAGTCTGCCCTTCGCATACTGCTTTCGGAAATGGGCCTGCCGTTTGTTGTTCGGTATTTTGAGGCTGCTGCAACGGATCCGCAGGCCATCGGCTTCTATGCTACAGCCGAATCGGGCGAAGTGGTGGGGTACGTTGTCGGAACCCCACGACCAGACGAACTGAATTCAAGGCTGAGGGCACCGGCCACGTGGTTCGTGCGGCAGTGCGTTCGCCTACTCTTCACGCGTCCCACAATCCTACTGCAGGCCATGGTGTCAGCCATGACTCTACGCAAGCAGATCGCTGCGGAGGCGGACGCCGTCGAAGTCGTATATATGAGCGTTGACCCGAGCGTGCGGGGACAAGGCCTGGGGCGCGCCCTCATGACGGCCTTTCACGACGCAAGCCGGGCCGCGGGTTACAAACGCGTCCTCGGCAGCCAAGAGCTGGGCAACGACATCAGTATCGGGCTATTGGGATCGATGGGCTACAAGGTCAAGTACAACTTTCGAGAGGGCCGATATCATAGGCAGCGTATCGAGCTTATTCTATGAGACTGCGGTTTGCCTGGCCTCTCAAACCCCTGGAATCAGCCCTGATCATGGCCGCCGCGCTGCTGGTGATCACCGTGCTGAGCTATGGTTTGTTCTTCTGGCAGCTCGGATTCTATTGGGACGATCAACCGATGTCATGGGTCCGTTATCAGTTCGGACCTGCGGCAATGCGGTTGTACTTTTCGCGCAGTCGACCCGTATGGGGGCAACTGTACCAAATCACAACCTGGCTGCTTCCCCGCATTCCGGCGTATTGGCAGGCATTCGCGCTCCTATGGCGATGGATTACAGCGTTAGCTTGCTGGGCGACGGTCCGTGCCATCTGGCCCGAGAAGCCGCGAGTCGCGGCGATTGTCGCGTTTCTCTTTCTCCTCTATCCTGGCTTTAACCTCCAATGGGTTTCGTACCTATCCAGCCACTTCTTCATCGTACTCACGTTCTTTCTATTTTCATTGCTGTTGATGCTTCTGGCCCTGCGCCGGCCTGCAACGTATTGGGCGTGGACAATTGCTGCACTGATCTTCTCGGCGCTGAACTTGCGTATGCTGGAATACTTCTTCTTCCTCGAACTCATCCGCCCCTTCGTACTCGGCGCGTACTTTGCCCAACGAAAAGGGGGGGTCGCGGTTCAAGCGGAAAGGACATTGGCGCTGGAGGTCTTCAAGCGGTGGCTGCCGTTCCTCCTCCTATGGATCGCCGATGTCGCGTACCGCGCTCTGGTTTTCTCCAATCAAGCTTACGAGAATGCATTGCTGGTTGAACTTGCATCCGAGCCGCTCGCCTCGGGCTCCGAGTTGGTATCGACGGTGCTGTCCAACCTTTGGCTGGTTGTTGCCCGGGCTTGGGGTCTCGCATTTCACTTCCCAAATCCCGCGGCTGAAGGCGTGCGAACGACCCTTCTGTATCTGGGCGTTCTGGGCTTTGTGGCGGCCGTTGCGGGTTACCTCCTACTAAGCGACGCCCATAAGGGTGCTGATAGACGCATTGGATTTTGGCTGATCGCCTTGGGAGTAGTGGGCCTTCTGACCGGCGGATTCTCGTACTGGCTTGCAAAAGTCGTGCTGACGCTTGGATTTCCCGCCACACGCTTTACCATCTCGTTCATGCTCGGGGCAAGCCTGCTGATTGCCGGTGCACTGGAGCTTCTGCCTCGCAGGGCTGGCGTGTTTGTGGCCGTGGTCCTGATAGGACTCGGCGCAGGCCGCCAGGCGCTGTGGGCGGAATCTTTCAGACACGATTGGATCATGGAACGCAACATGTTCTGGCAGATGATCTGGCGCGCGCCCGGTCTACTGCCAAATACGACCGTCCTGATGAACGAAGGTGCGCTCCGATACGCGGCTGATAATTCAATCGGGGCAGCACTCAACAGCATTTATGATCCCGAAAATCGGTCGGCGGTTATCCACTACGTGCTGTACTTTCCAACAAATCGAGTTGGCCGCGAGACGCTGCCGGGCCTCGAACCCGGCCTACCTGTGAAATATGATAACTTCCTGATTGGGAGTTTCAGGGGCTCGACATCACAAGTCGTGAGCTTCTACTTTCAACCACCGGGATGTATGCGTCTCCTCGATCCCGATTTCGATGGCATCAATCGATTGATACCTGAGTCGAGCCGCATGCGCGAGGCGGCGCTGTTGAGCTCGGACAAGTGGGTTTCCGTCGGCGGCGACGCACGAATGCCCGATATCTACGGCCCGGAGCCCCCTCATGGATGGTGCTATTACTTCGAACGAGCCAGCTTGGCAGCCCAGCGCGGCACGTGGCATGAGGTTGCTGGGCTTGGCGATAAGGCTTTCGTCCTTGAGGATCATCCAAATGATCCCACGGAACGCTTTGTGTTCATAGAGGGCTACGCTCATACAGACAACTGGGAGCGCGCGATCCAGCTTTCAGAGGAGTCCTACCAAGTTTCGCGGCCATATGTCGGCCCGCTGATCTGCGCGCTCTGGCAGCGAATCGAGAACGAGACAGTCGCATCCGAAGAATCTGCCCATGCAATCAACGAAATCAAGAGCATGGTCGCCTGCAAGAGGGAGTAACGTACTTGCTTGGGCGATGGCATGTGCTCTACAATGTGATGACTGTAACTAATGTGATAAAATGAGATGTATAGACATGTATGAAAGGAGGCGTTGAGCCGAAACGCATCCGTTCACTACCCGCTGTTGACCTGTTCCTATCATCAACAAGGAGAAGAAGGACATGCGCAATAGATTGTTGCACCTGGCCCTGATTTTCGCAGCGCTGTCGCTCGTGCTTGCGGCGTGCGGCACGCCTGCCCCCGCAGTCCCTGCGACCGAGCCTCCGGCTGCAGCACCTGAGGCGACTACCGCGCCCCCTGAAGCACCCGCCGCTGGCGAGCTCCAGATTCCTGAAGTTGAGCAAGGCAAATTCAACATCGCGGCAGTCCTGATCGGTCCTCATGACGACGGGGGTTGGTCGCAAGCCCACTACGAGGGCCTTCTGTACATAGAGCAGAATATGCCAGACGCCCATGTGGCCTATATTGAGAACGTGCCAGAGGGCGCTGACTCGGAGCAGGTCTTTAGGAGCCTGGCTCGAAAAGGCTTCAACCTGATCCTTGGCACCTCCTTCGGCTACATGGATCCGATGGCCACAGTCGCCGAGGAATTCCCAGATCAAACCTTCATTCACATCAGTGGCTACAAGTCGAACATGAAGAATTTCGGCAACTTGTTCGGCGCCATGGAAGACATGAAGTATCTGGCAGGCATGCTGGCTGGCTCGCGCGCCAAGATGGACGGGAATCCGAAGCTCGGCTACATGGCAACGTTCCCGATCCCCGAGGAATTGCGCCTTGGCAACGCATTCATGCTCGGCGCGAAGAAGACCTGCCCTGAGTGCACTATGGATGTGCGCTGGATAAACACCTGGCACGATCCGGTTGCCGAGAAAGACGGAGCCGCATCGCTCTTTGACGCAGGAGCTCAGGTGGTACTGACCGGCGCGGATACCCCTGCGGTTGCGGATGTTGCGCAAGCCAAGGGCAAGTGGGGCATCACGTACGATTATATTGGCTCCTGCAAGGTGGAGCGCTGCCTGACGACGATCTACTGGAACTGGGGCCCCATCTACACCAAGATCGCGCAGGGAATCAAGGACGGCAGCTACAAACCGGGCTTCGACTATTTCGATGCAGATTCCGGCTCCCTGGGCTTGTGGGGCTTTATGGAAGGTCAGTCCCTCACCAAGGGTGAGGCCGACCTGCCGGCCGCGGACATCCAATTAGTCAAGGATACGCTTGCGGCGATGCTCGCCGGTGACTTCACGCGATTTGACGTATTCGCTGGCGAGATCAAGGATAACCAAGGCAATGTGGTTGTGCCTGCGGGCGAGAAGTTCTCCCAGGCCGACATTGACCAATTCCCGCCAGGCGCTCCGGGTCTGGAGTGCAAGTACTGCATGTACTGGTGGGCTGACGGTATTACGGCCGAATTGCCGAGCTTGAGCCAGTAGGATAGATCGGATTGATCAGGGCCGGGCCGCAGTATGGCCTGGCCCTGTCTTCATAAGACAAGCGGAGTCATTCCGGCGCGGGCAACCCGAGCCGTTGACGCTTGCCCGAGGAATTCGACGGTTCAACCGTATAGAGTCTGTACAGGGCCGGAACAGATACGTGGAAGCAAAACCGCCATCTGCAACGCAGGAGCAGTTCGTCGTGCAAATGAAGGGGATCGTCAAGCGATTCCCTGGTGTGCTCGCCAACGATCACGCTGACTTTGACCTCCGGGCTGGCGAGATCCACGCACTGCTGGGGGAGAACGGCGCCGGCAAGAGCACCCTCATGAACGTCCTGGCAGGGTTGTACAGGCAGGACGCCGGGACGATCCGCGTAAACGGACGCCTGGTCACGTTCATGTCTCCACGAGATGCCATCAAGGCCGGCATCGGCATGGTGCACCAACATTTCATGTTGGTCCCATCGCAAACCGTGACCGAGAATGTGCTCCTAGGTCTGGATGACCCCGCCTTCCTTATCGACCTAGCGCGCTTTGATGAAAAGGTTGCCCAACTGGCGGACCGGTTCGGTTTGAAAGTTGATCCGCGTGCGAAGATCTGGCAGCTTTCCGTAGGCGAGCAGCAGCGCGTGGAGATACTGAAGATGTTGTATCGTGGCGCCCAAATCCTCATTATGGATGAGCCAACTGCCGTGCTCGCGCCGCAGGAAATTGATGGACTCTTCGGAACACTTCGTTCCATGATCGGCGAAGGTAAGTCGGTCATATTCATAAGTCACAAGTTGCAGGAAGTAAGCGCCATTGCGGATCGCGTCACCGTACTCCGCCGCGGGGCAGTGACGGCTGCGGGTATTCCGTCCGCGGGCATTTCGCGCCAGGAACTGGCGCGACTCATGGTTGGTCGGGATGTTGTCCTTCGTGTAGACAAGAGCCCCTCTCAACCTGGAGATGTGATCCTCGATGTGCGGGACGTGCATGCGCAGAACGATAAGGGACTGCCGGCACTGCGAGGCATGTCGCTCACTGTCCGAAGCGGCGAAATCGTTGGTTTGGCTGGGGTCGCCGGCAATGGCCAATCGGAGCTTTCCCAGGTGATCTCGGGTCTGCGAGGCTGCGACAAGGGGGAGGTACTGCTGCACGAAGCCCGCGTCAGTAATCGGAGCACGCTGTTCGGGATTCAGCGCGGGATGGCATACATCCCTGAGGACCGGACGCATGTAGGCACGGCACCGGACCTCAGCATCACCGACAACGTAATCATGAAGCAGTATCGCAGGGAGCCTATCGCCCATGGAGGCCTGCTGGATATGGTGGCCGCCACAAAATTCGCCACCCAGCTCAAGGACGCCTACGAGATCATGGCACCGCGAGTCACCACGCCTGTGCGCTTGCTCTCGGGCGGCAATTTACAGCGAGTGATCTTGGCCCGAGAAATCTCCGGCCGCCCCGCGTTCATCGTTGCCGTGCAGCCGACGCGCGGCCTTGACGTTGGTGCCATCGAAGGTGTGCACAGACTGCTGCTGGCACAGCGCGAAGCCGGTGCGGCCATCTTGCTGATCTCTGAGGAGCTTGAGGAGCTGCTTTCGTTGAGCGATCGCGTCTACGTGATCTACGAAGGCAGGAGCATGGGCGAGGTGAACACTCAAGTTTCGGCGGAGGACGTGCACTTGATCGAGACCGTCGGTCTCATGATGACAGGAACCCCGCTCGCAGAAATCAGCGAGCATGGAGCGGCGAATGGCTGAAGCAGTGGCAAAATCGCGGCCCATGGACTTGAGGATTCGTCTTGAGCCCCGTCTCGACGAGCCGCCCCGATGGTTTCCGGTTGTACTATCCATTGCGGCAATTGTGGTCGCCCTGATCATCGGCGGCATCGTGATTCGTGCTGCGGGTGGAGATCCTTTGCGCTCGTATGCGCATATCGCCAAAGCCTCCTTTGGCAGTCTTGGAGTTCTCTCAGACACGATCGTCAAGGCCACACCGATCCTTCTGGCGGCATTGGCCTGTTCGGTTGCCTTCAGGATGCGACTCTGGAACATCGGTGCCGAGGGTCAGTTCATCATGGGAGCGTTTGGCGCAAGCGCAATCGTTCTTGGTCCTGTCCTACCCGCTGAAACGTCACGATGGATATTCATTCCCGTCATGGCACTGGCCGGCATGGCTGCGGGGGCTGCCTGGGGCTTCATACCCGGTTATCTGAAGGCGAAGCTCAATGTCAACGAGATTATCAGCTCCCTCATGCTTAACTACATCGCCGTTGCATGGGTGAATTTCTGGATCTTCGCGGTCTGGACTGAGGGCGGCTTTCAAATGAGCCATACCTTTCCAAAGGCAGCCTGGCTACCGCGGCTGTCGGACTACGCAAAAAGCTTCCCCTTGTTCGCCGGACTCACAACGCATCTTGGGCTGCTTCTGGGAATCATTGCCGCGATCATCCTCTGGATTGTCATTTATCGCAGCCGGTGGGGATATGAGATCCGACTCATCGGAGACAATCCAAGCGCCGCTCGCTATGCGGGCATCAATATTGTCCGCAACACGGTGCTCGTGATGATGGTTTCCGGGGCACTCGCCGGACTGGGCGGCATGTCTGAAGTCACCGGCGTTGTGCATCGGCTCCAGACTTCACCGATCAATGCGGGTTATGGCTTTACCGGAATCATTGTGGCTTGGCTGGCCAAGCTGAACCCTCTTGTCACAATCATAGTGTCGATTCTCTTCGGTGCGTTGATCCTGGCAGGGCGGGAAATCCAGCCCTCAGGCGTGCCCAAGATGATTCAGGGCATCATCCTGGTCTGCCTGATCGCGAGCGACTTCTTCCTGCGGTACCGGGTACGAGTGATCCGCGCGGCCTCGGAGGATTAGCGATGAATTTCATCGACATCCTGCAGGCGGGGGTGGCCAGCGGCACCGTATTGCTCTTTGCCACGGTCGGGGAATTGTTGGCCGAGCGTTCAGGCGTGCTCAATCTGGGCGTCGAAGGAATGATGCTCATCGGCGCGATGAGCGCCTACAGCATTGGTGTCCGACTGGACGACCCCTGGCTCGGTGTACTGGTTGCAATGATCGTTGCCGGCCTGCTCAGTCAGATTCATGCTTTCATATCAATTGGCCTGCAGGCGGACCAGGTTGTAAGCGGCCTCGCCCTGACGTTCGTTGGCACCGGAGTCAGCCTGGTCCTGGGCGAGGGTCTGAGCAAGTCGGGCGCCGTTTCCTTGCTGCCGTCGTGGAGCGTCCCTGGCCTGTCAGCAATTCCCTTCCTGGGGCCCATCTTCTTTACAAACCAGAGCGTTCTGGTATACGTGGGCTACTTGTTGATACCGCTCACATGGTATTTCATCAATCGAACAAGGCCCGGCTTGCATCTTCGCGCAGTGGGGGAATTTCCGGCCGCCGCGGATGCACTTGGCATAAATGTCTTTTCCATGCGCTACGCTTACGTCTTCGTCGGCGGAATGCTGGCCGGTCTCGCGGGTGCGACGATAAGCCTCGCTGTGTCGCCCGGCTGGTTCAGCGAGCTGACAACGGGGGGCCAGGGTTGGATTGCCGTGGGGCTGGTGATCTTTGCCCAATGGAATCCGTGGCGGGCTGCCGCCGGCTCCTACGCCTTTGGGGCGCTCAGACGTCTCATTCTTGACATCCAGGGGCCGACAATGCTGCTCGGTCTCAGGAATCCTTTCTACTATGAACCTCGCCTGGGTTTCTTCCTGCAGATGATTCCCTATGCATTCACCATAATCGTCCTTGTAATCGGCTCGCGCGAATCCATGCGCAAACGAATTGGGGCTCCTGCTGCCCTGGGTGAGCCCTATATCCGGGGCGAGCGGGGAAAGTAGCCCCTCGGCCACAAGCCCACATCCCGGGTTGCACTGCGCACAGAATCCGGGAGGCGGTAGAATTTGATCGCCCATTGGTTCGGTGGTCGCTGCAAGCGGAACCTGTTGCAGCGGCGTGGGATACCCCCTCGAAAAGTGCCGCCGTCCTTCAGTGAAGGCCGAGCCACATGAACCTCTGGCAGAACTACATTTGTCCCAAGAATCTATCGGAGGCGCTCTCGGCGCTTCGCAATGCGCCCGGGCCGCTGGCCCCCATCGCCGGCGGCACCGATCTGCTTTTAGATTTGGGGCAGGGCAGGCATTCCCCGGTCTCAACCCTAATAGATCTGACGTCGGTCAGCGAGATGACTGCCCTTGGGCCGCGCGGCGGTAGGCTCTTCATCGGGGCTGCCGTCTCGCTGGCAACCATCTCACGAGATATCGCGGTAGCGAGGCATGCGCAAGCCCTGGTGGAAGCATGCGACCTCATAGCAGGGCCGCAGGTGCGCAATGTGGCGACCCTGGGCGGGAATGTTGCCCACGCGTTGCCTGCCGCCGATGGCACGATTGCTCTTATGGCCCTTGGCGCAACTGTGGAGATTGCTTCGGAAGCCGGCACACGAATAATCCCAATAGGTGAGCTCTTCCGGGGCGCGGGAGAATCAGCCCTCAATGCTAGCCAGGAGCTCATCGTCGGTTTTCACGTGCCGTTGCGCGGAGAACGGGATGCCTCGGCCTTCAAGCGCGTGATGCGTCCCCAGGGAACGGCGCTGCCCATTCTGAACGCGGCCGTCTGGATACGACGCAATGCAGATATAGTCGGTGATGTTCGCATCGCCGTCGGGCCTTCCGGCCCCATACCACGACGGGAAGCTGAGGCCGAGCGTTCCGTCGTCAACCGTGTGTTCACGAGGGAGCTATCCGAGGAGGCCGTGGAAGTCCTGCTGGCGCACAGCGCCTTCCGAACAAGTGCCCGCCGGGGCTCTGCCGAATACCGGAGACTCCTAGCTGACACTCTTCTCTCCGAAGTTCTCTCGACCGCGTGGGGGCGCACCTACAGGTGATCGCCACGGATAGTTCAGCACTTACTTTGACGATAAACGGGAAGTCAGTAACGCTGCCAACTTTGCCGGGCGAGACACTGGCTGCCTTGCTACGCGAGCGTCTTCGCCTCACTGGGACCAAGATTGCCTGCGAAGAATCCGAATGCGGCAGCTGCACTGTGCTTGTGGAAGGAGAGGCGGTCCTCTCCTGCATGTATCCGGCGGCACGCGCAAACGGCAAAAGCATACTGACTATTGAGGGACTGGCGGCCAACGGGAATCAGAAGAACAAGCAAGGAGAAATCGGACGCCTGCACCCTCTCCAACAGGCCTTCATAACGCATGGCGCCGTGCAATGTGGTTTCTGCATACCCGGCCAGATCATGACTGCCTATGCTCTCCTTCAGAAGAACCAGGATCCAAGCCGCGAGGAAATCCGCGCGGCCCTTAAGGACACGCTTTGCCGCTGCGCTGGCTATCCGGCCATTGAGGGTGCAATACGCGCAGCTGCAGAAGGTATGCGAACGGGCATCCCAATCCGTCCGCCAGGAATCCCTGAATCTGCGCGCCCCGCGCGCATCGTGGGCCGGGTTCACATGCGCCCCGATGCTGTCAGCAAAGTCACCGGCAGCGCCATCTACACAGACGATCTTATCTTCCCAAACATGCTCCATGCAAAGGTCCATCGGGCCATGGTGCCGCATGCGTTCCTGAAGGGCCTCGATGTCTCTGCAGCGGCGGCCGTGCCCGGCGTCATTGCGGTGTTGACGGCGGGGGACATACCAGGCGAGCACAACCACGGCCTGGTAGTCTATGACTGGCCTGTGATGGTTGGCGTGGGCGAACGGATCCGGTACGTGGGGGATGCGCTGGCACTCGTCGCGGCAGAGACACAGGACATTGCCGAACGGGCGGCATCGTTGATTACATCGGAGTTCGACCCGCAACCAATCATCACGGATCCCGTGCAGGCGCGAGAAGTCAACGTTCCCCAACTACATGAGCAAGGGAATTTGCTCAAGCACATCAAAGTACGCAAGGGCAGTATCGAACATAGCTTTCAGGAAGCAGACGTAGTCCTCGAGCACACGTTCCATACGCCGATCATGGAGCATGCCTTCCTTGAGCCGGAGTGCAGCATAGCAGTCCCTGGGCAAGATGGTCGCATGGCAATCTATGTAGCGTCGCAGATACCGTACCAGGACCGAACCCAGATTGCCAGAGTCCTCGGCTGGCCCGAAGATCGGATCCGCATTGTAGGGCAGTTGATGGGCGGTGGATTCGGAGGTAAAGAAGATATCGCGGGGCAGATCCACGCCGCCCTCCTGGCGAATGCCACCGGCCGACCCGTCAAACTGCTCTTCGATAGACACGAAAGCCTGCTAGTGCATCCGAAACGGCATGCGACCCAGATCCGTGTGAAGATGGGCGCCACCCGAGACGGTCGTTTGCAGGCAGTTGAAACCGAGCTGTACGGTGACACAGGCGCGTATGCCTCGTTAGGGGACAAGGTGATGACTCGCGCAACGACGCACTCTGCCGGGCCGTATGAGATACCGCACGTGCGCGCGGACTGTTATGCCATGTACACGAACAATCCACCCGCGGGAGCCTTCAGGGGCTTCGGAGTAACGCAGTCCGCCTTTGCGATCGAGTCAATGATGGACATGCTTGCCGCCACGTTGAAGCTGGATCCAGTTGAAATCAGGCGCATCAATGCCCTTAAGGTAGGTAGCGTCACCAACACAGGTCAGGTACTTCGCGAATCGGTTGGATTGATGGAATGCTTGGACAAGGTCAGGATAGAGATGGAGCGCCAAGCTTCCGAGGCATGCCAGCTGCAACCTTCGGAGATCTTCAAGCCGCACACAACCGGCGAAGATGCGCATCTCGTGCATGCCTGGGGGCTCGCGGCAGGCTACAAGAACACGGGGCTGGGTGGTGGCGCGCCAGACAAGGCTGGAGCCGAAGTGGAACTCTACGAAGATGGCTTGCTCGAAGTCCGCAGCTCGTCCGCTGAACTTGGGCAGGGGTTGGTGACGGTGATGCAGATGGCGGTTGCCGAAGAACTCGGTGTCAGTCCCACGCAGGTCGCCGTCCTGGTAATGGATACGGACCTCACGCCGGATGGAGGTCCGACCACGGCATCTCGGCAGACTTTTGTTACCGGAAACGCCACACGGCTTGCCGCTCTGGCGCTGAAGCAAGCCATATCGACGACACTTGCGGAGAGATTCGACGTACCGCCAGCTGCAATTCGTTTTGCAGATGGTGTTGTGCACGCAAATGGGCGTACCCTGAGCTGGGCTGACGTGGCCGGAGTGATGAAGCGGGCGGGCAGAAGACCGCGAGCACTCTACGAGTATGAGGCACCGCCGACCCAACCGCTGGGGGAAGGCGGTGACATGCATTTCGTGTTTTCCTTCGCGGCGCAGGCGGCAGAGGTGGAGGTCAACACGAACACGGGCGAAGTGCGCGTGTTAAAGGTGATTGCTGCGAATGACGTTGGCACTGCATTCAACCCACTGGGGTTGCAGGGGCAAGTCGAAGGGGGGGTGATGATGGGCATCGGAAGCTGTCTCACCGAAGAATACATCGTCGAGGACGGCCGGGTGATCACGGATCACCTTGCCCGATATCGGATGCCCGGCATCCAGCTGACCCCAGAGATTACTTCTATTGTGGTGGAACACGCCGCTTCGCAGGGTCCCTATGGTGCCAAAGGCGTTGGGGAAATCTGCACGATCCCGACGCCGGCGGCCATCACGAATGCCATCTTCAATGCTGTTGGTGTTCGCATTGACCGCCTCCCCGTAGACCAGGAACTGATTGCGCGGGCATTGCGCGAGCGCTCAGCGTAGCTCTCGTTCCTTTAGATATTGGCGGCACAGTTCGCAGGAAGCGCACCCGTGCGGCGAGGTAGGGCCAACGCGGTAGAATTGCAGCATCAATATGGATAAGTTCCTGGGTTACCGGTGCTCGCTTTGTGGCACTGAATACGGCCCTGCGGAGGTTACGTATACCTGCCCCAAGGATGGGGGCAATCTCGATGTAGTGCTGGACTTTGAGAATCTCAGGGCGAAATTTCAGCCATCCGACATCACCTCTCGCTCTGATCCCTCGCTCTGGCGGTATTTGCCTCTACTGCCAGTCGTCGAGGTTGCTGGCGGCCCGACCCCACTGCATGCGGCCGGCGGCACGCCGGTCTTCAGCCTGACTCGCCTAGGCGAAGCGCTGGGAGCGAGAAATCTCTGGATCAAGGACGAAAGCCGAAACCCGACGGCTTCGTTCAAGGACCGGGCCAGTGCGGTGGTTGTGGCACGAGCTCGGGAGATTCGAGCTGAGGTCGTGATCACGGCATCAACCGGGAACGCGGGCGCGGCGCTCGCCGGGATGTCCGCCGCGGTGGGTCAAAAGGCAGTAGTCCTGGCGCCCCGGAATGCGCCGCCGGCGAAAGTCGCACAACTACTAGTATTTGGGGCGACGGTTGTGCTCGTAGATGGAACCTACGACGATGCGTTTGACCTGACGCTCAAAGCCTCCGACGATTTTGGGTGGTACTGTCGGAACACGGGCTACAATCCGTTTACTGCGGAGGGCAAGAAGACAGCAGCACTTGAGATCTGGGAGTGGTGGGAGGCTGCACACGAGGAATGGCATCAGACGATCGGGGAAGGGGCCGAGCACCGACCACTCACAGTTCTCGTCTCAGTCGGTGACGGCAACATCATCTCAGGACTCCACAAGGGATTCAAGGATCTCATGCAACTCGGCTGGATTCCGCGCCTGCCTCGACTGATCGGTGTCCAGGCCATGGGCTCTGCTGCCGTGGCGAATGCTTTCCATGCCAAAAGTGAGACCATAAAACCCATCAAAGCGGAGACGCTTGCGGACAGCATTTCAGTCGATCTCCCGCGCGACGGGGTACGTGCCGTGCGGGCCGCCAAAGAAACCGACGGGACCTACATGACCGTAAGCGATGAGGAAATTCTCCGGGCTGTGGCGGACCTTGGCCGAACCGGTGTCTTCGCCGAGCCAGCTGGTGCAACGGCGTACGCCGGCCTGATCAAGGCCCTGGCTGAGGGTATGCTGCAGCGCGAGGACCCTATCCTTGTCATGAACACCGGCAGCGGACTCAAGGATATCAATGCTGCCATGCGGGCGGTGGGAAGGGCGCCCATCATCGAACCCACCTTGAAAGCTCTCAAAGACGTCCTACGCAAATGAGACCGCATATCACATACTCCGTCGTTGCACCGATATTCAACGAGGTGGAGAACATTCCGCGTCTCTACGAACGTCTGAAGAAGGTCATGACGGGGCTGCGCAGTAGCTGGGAGCTGATACTGGTCGACGACGGCTCGACCGACGGCTCGACAGAGGCTGTCCGCAATCTGGCTCGCAAGGACCGACGTGTGAGGCCCGTGATCTTTGCTCGGAATTTTGGCCACCAGATTGCCATCACGGCAGGTTGGGACTATTCCCGTGGTGATGCCGTGGTTATCATCGACGCCGATCTGCAGGATCCACCCGAGGCGATACCAGAACTGGTCAAGAAATGGCAAACCGGCTTCGACGTTGTTTACGCCGTTCGTGCAGAGCGTGAGGGGGAGAGCTGGTTCAAGAAGCTCACTGCTTCCGCGTTCTACCGGATCATCTATCGCATCACGGATGTGAAGATCCCGGTTGACACTGGCGACTTCCGCCTGATGGATCGCAGAGTTGTCGAGGTGCTCAAAACGATGCGAGAACGCCACCGATTCCCGCGCGGCATGTCTGCCTGGGTCGGCTTCCGACAGATTGGCGTTCCCTACAAGCGCAGCTCGCGGCTTGCCGGAGTCACCAAGTATCCCTTCAGGAAGATGCTGCTGCTGGCGCTGAATGCCATAACGAGCTTCTCCTATTTTCCACTGCAGGTGGCCACATACTTTGGATTCTTTTCTGCGGGTCTTTCGATCCTGGCTATCCCGGTCGTGGTGTACTTGCGCATGGCAGGGATCCCGCAATTCACCGGACAGGCCACGACCTTGATCGCGGTGCTTTTCCTCGGTGGAATACAGCTTATCTCGTTGGGAGTGTTAGGGGAGTACATCGGTCGGTTGTACGACGAAGCCAAAGGACGCCCCCTCTACATTGTGAGTGAGGCGCCCAAGGAATAGCATCGCGAACCGATTTGAGGATGGCGCATCATCATGCGCCACAACTTTAGGAGTTGGCCGTGCCGTCCATCAGCTATTCAAGAGTACAAGACCACCTGAGCGGCCTAGTACCGCGGCGCGATGCCGAGATGCTGCAAATGGAGAAGTATGCCGCAAGGACGGGCTTTCCAATCATCGGGCCTGCGGCGGGCCATTGCTGCTATCAGATTGCCACGATGATCCGTGCGAGGTCGGTTTTCGAGATGGGGTCCGGGTATGGATACTCGACCGCCTGGTTCGCGAAGGCAGTCAAAGAAAATGGCGGAGGTGTGGTCCATCACACCGTGTGGGACGCCAAGCTTTCCGAAAGAGCACGGCAGCATCTGCGTCGGCTCGGATTGGACGGATTGATTGAATATCATGTGGCGGAGGCAGTCGAGACTCTGCGACAACAGGCCGGTTCAATTGACCTGATCTTCAACGACATTGAAAAAGCGGATTACCCTGCTTCGTTACCGCTGATTAAGGACAAGCTGCGCCCCGGCGGGGTCCTGATCATCGACAACATGCTTTGGAGCGGTCGCATCTTCGATGCACGCGACCACTCGCCTGCCACCGAGGGCGTGCGGCAGTTTACCCATGCGATATCTTCAGACCCGGACTGGATCGTGACACTCTTGCCCATTCGTGATGGGATAATCGTCGCGTACAAGCAGTAGTCCGTGCTCGGCTAACGTGTTGCCAGATCCAATTCCAGCCCGGGCTTTTTCGGTCCGGACATGACCGGGCGGCCTGGATGCGTACAAGTTCGTTTGCCGCGTGCATCCGACGTCAAATCCACGGCTCGGGCATGCTCAGCGCGATATAATCGGACTTGTCAGACAAGTTATCGGGAGGACACGGATGACAAAGATCGATCTCTCAGTCGATGCGGGGCGGCGTAAGAACGCGATCAAGCGGGCAAGAGAACGAAACATCATCATACCCACGTTCGATCAGATGAAGAATCCCTCCAAAATTCCTGCGGGGATCAAGTCGGATCTGAGCTCAATCGGAATGTGGGATCTGGACCCTCGCAACCTTTTTCGAATCAGCTGGCACAACCAGCCCAAGCCTAGCGGGGGTGGTTTCGGGGAGGTGAACTACCTCGAGCTGCCGAGCAGCCTCACGGGCGTCGCAGCGCGCATTATTGTTCTTGTCGGGAAGTGGTTTCCAACGGGCGCGCACAAGGTTGGGGCTGCCTTCGGCTGCCTGGTGCCAAGGCTCATCACGGGTCAGTTTGATCCCACCATCCAGAAGGCTGTTTGGCCATCCACCGGCAACTATTGTCGCGGCGGAGCGTACGATTCCGCCCTGCTGGCCTGCGAGTCGATCGCCATCCTGCCGGAAGGTATGAGCAGGGAGCGCTTTGAGTGGCTGGCGAAGATAGCGGGGGAGACCATCAAGACCCCCGGCTCGGAATCCAACGTTAAGGAAATCTTCGATAAGTGCAAGGAGCTGCGGGCATCCGGTCAGGATCTGATGATCTTTAACCAATTTGAGGAGTTTGGGAACTATCTGTGGCACTACGAGGTCACGGGACATGCCATGGAAGAGGCCCTCAAGAAGGTCATGGGCCAGGAAGACCGATACCGCGGCATGGCGTCGGCCACGGGCTCAGCGGGGACGATCGCCAGCGGCGACTACATGAAGCAGCTTTTCCCGGATAGCAAGATCGCTGCGAGCGAAGCCTTGCAGTGCCCGACTCTTCTGGAAAACGGATTTGGCGCGCACCGGATTGAGGGCATCGGGGATAAGCATGTACCGTGGATCCACAACGCCAAGAATACCGATCTCGTCGTGGCGATCGATGACAATGCGGTCGTGAACCTGGCCCGCCTTTTCAACGAAGAAAATGGAAGGCAGTATCTCGTGGAGCATGGTGTGCCGGAAACCACGGTCGCGCAGCTTGATCTGCTTGGATTCTCGGGGATATCAAACGTCCTGACGGCCATCAAAGTGGCAAAGTATTACGAAATGGGCGAACACGACATCATGCTTACCGTCCTCACGGACTCCATGGAACTCTATCGGTCCCGCCTGCATGAAATGCACCTCGAACAAGGCGAATACTCATCCGGAGATGCGGCCGCAGACTTTGCCCGCTACCTCCACGGGCAATCGACGGACAACATGCTGGAATTGCGATACCCCGATCGACGTCGCGTGCACAATTTGAAGTACTACACATGGGTGGAGCAGCAGGGCAAGACATACGACGAGATCCAGGACATGTGGAACCGCTCGGACTACTGGACCGAGGTTCAGGCGCAGGTGGAAGAGATAGACAACCTTATCGCTGCATTCAACAGGGACGTCGGATTGCTCAAGTAGGCGCCGAGGACTCTGAGCCGAGTGCCGCGGCAGGCGCGAGCGGTGACCAGAACCAAATGCCCGTCCAAGCTAGCGAATTGATCCTGGTCTGTTTGGTGCCCTCCCCTCGGGACCTGGAAATCGCCCGGCTCCTGGGCTGGTATCGTATTCCCCTTCGGACCGCGCCCAAGGTAGTCGCCGTGGACCGCCTGGCCTTCTATCAGCCATCCAGTTTCGGAGAGGCCGGCGGCCGTATCGAATACACCGCGCTGGTGCGTGGCCACGAGCTCACGACTCGCGCCGACCTGCTGCAAGATGAAGTTGGACACCCCCGCGCGAAAGAGGAATACTACCGCATCCAAGTTGAGGGCTTGGAGCGCTTGCCAGCACCGATTCTTGCTGATAAGTGGCGACGCCTGACGTTTCTATACACGACCGGCGAGTATTTGATGCGGGCTCACTCACTGAATGACCTGGTTGTGGACACGGACGAGAGGGCGTTGCTGTGGAAATCTTTGAGGGAGCGCGCAGAAAACGCCCAAGCATATCGAACCGGCATGCCGGACGTGGAAGTCTCCCCCGAAATCCTGGCTGCGCTGCTTGGCCTCAGCGATCAAGCAGCATCGTATGACGCCTGGCAGGCTGATTGAGCAATGTCAGCCGCCATGTGGATTGTCATTGCAGTGCTTTTCCTGCCCCTGATGCTGGTGCTCGTGGGGCGCTGGCGGGTCGATGTCGCGGGCCTGTTCATGATCGTCGCTCTTGGGATCGCCCAGTATCTGGGTCTTGGCATCCTTGGCAGAGGGCACGCGCCCGAGGACGCGCTGCTGGCTGTCTCGGGGCTCGGCGAGCCCCTAGCCCTGATCCTCATTGGCCTGTTCATTTTGACCCAGGCCCTATCGCGAAATGGCGTAATGCTCTGGCTGGGGAGCAGTCTCGCACGGGCGGCGGAGAAATCCGTTAGCCGGCTTGTTTTCCTGTTCACTTTTTCCGCAGCAGTCTTGTCGCTCCTGATGAACAATGTAGCCGTCGGTGCACTGCTGCTTCCCAGCGCAATTCAGGCCTCGCGGAAGAACCATGTGCGGCCAAGCCGCATGCTGATTCCGATAGCCTTTGGAACCGCATTGGGCGGCATGGCGACCTACTTCACTACCGCCAACATAGTCATGAGCCAGATGCTGACGATTGCCGATCCGCCGCAACAGCCGCTCAATGTTCTCTCGTTCGCGTCCGCTGGGGGCCTGATCGCCGTGGTCGGCATCGCCTATCTCACTTTCTTTGGGTACAAGCTGGTGCCCGCTCGACGTCCAGGTCCTGAGCAGATGCTCGCTCGCCGCGGCAGTGACGAACTTGAGGGACTCTATGAAGTTGGCGACCGGCTTTGGGAGGCACGTGTGGGTGAGGCGTCGCCACTGGTAGGACGCTCGCTGCAGAGTGCTTCGCTTGGAGAGCAACTCGGGATCGCGGTCGTCGCCATGCGTCGGGGATATCAGGCCTATTTCGCGCCTCTGGCGGAAGAGATCATTCACGCGGGCGATATGTTCCTGCTGGTAGGCCGCGAAGAACGCATCTCGCACCTGACGACCTTGAAAGTCGAACCAAGGCCCGAAAGACACACCATTACCAACTTCGGGCTTACCCTGATTGAATTCATACTTGCCCCGCATTCTGCCTACACGGGGAAGAGTATTCGTGACCTGAATTTCCGGCGCAGGTATGGTTTCACGGTGCTGGCGATCCAACGTGGCGGTCGGAGCTACCGTACCGACGTGGGCGGCATGGCGCTCCAGGCGGGCGATGCGCTCCTGATCGCCGGCCCTGCCGCTCGTGTGCGGGAGCTGCATTTGGATCCGGAGCTCATCATCTTCGAACCGGATCCCGCAAGCCTGAAAGTACCCCGGCGCCGCGCAGTCACAAGTATCCTCATCTTTGCCAGCGCGGTTGTGCTCTCGATCCTGGGGCTCCCGGTATATCTTGCCGTCCTGCTTGCCGCCCTAATGGCGGTCATCGCGGGTCTTGTGACACTGCGAGACGCGTACCGGTCAATTGAATGGGAAGTTATTCTGTTCGTGGCCGGCATGCATGCGGTCAGCCTGGCTATGATCAACACAGGGCTTGCGGAGAAGGCCGGGCAGGCGGTGATCGCGGGGTTCGGAAATGTGGCACCGCTGGGATTGGCGGCAGCGGCGTTTGCGGCTGCGGCTGCGCTCACCCAGATAATGGGAAGTCAATCCACATCCTTTATCATGGGGCCAGTAGCCATCACAGCGGCGATTCAATTGCACGCGAATCCCCAGGCCATAGCCGTTGCCACCGCGATCGGATGTTCAGCGGCATTCCTCACGCCAGTGGCGCATCCAGTCAATTTGATCATGATGGGACCAGGAAACTATCGCTTTGGCGATTTCTTTCGTGTGGGCGCCCTTTTGATGCTGATTGTCTTCGTGGCGCTGCTGCTGGGCATGATCGTGTTCTGGAAACTCTAGGAGCCTGAGTGAAAACCCTGATCCGGAATGGGACTCTGATCACGGCCGAGACGACGCTGGAAGCCGACCTCCTGCTGGATGGCAGGACCATCGCCGCCGTGGGACAAGACCTCCCAGCCGATGGAGCAACCGTGATTGACGCAAGCGGAAAGCTGATTATGCCGGGCGGGATCGATCCGCACACGCACTTCGATCTCACAATGTTTGGCACCGTGTCGTCAGATGACCATTACACCGGTCACAAGGCCGCCGCATTCGGTGGAACCACAACGGTGATGGATTTCGTTCCTTTTGAAGAGCCGACATTGGAGGCCTCCGTCGATGTTTGGCGACGAAAGGCGGAGAAGGCCGCAATTGACTACGGATTCCACATGAACTTGACGCGGCTTGACGATGCTGTCCGCGGCGAAATTCCGCGCCTCAAGTCCATCGGGATCACGACCCTTAAAGTCTTTACCGCGTACAATGGCCGCCTGCGGCTTTCGGACGGCCAGATCTACGAGGCGCTGCGCCTTGCCAACGATAGCGGCATGTTGGTAATGGCCCACTGCGAGAACGGGGATGTAATAGAAGTCCTGGTTCGGGAGGCAGTTTCTGCCGGTCACACATCTCCGTCATGGCATGGTCGGACGAGGCCGGCCTGGGGTGGGGTCGAATCCACACTGCGAATGGCCGCGATGGCGCAGGAAACCGGCGCATCTGTGTACATCGTCCACATGAACGTGGCGGGCGAGGTGGATATGCTGAACTACGCCCGTGAACACGGCGTCAAGATAATGGGGGAGACCTGTCCCCAATACCTATTCTTCACGAGCGAACACCTGCGTCGACCAGACGGTGCTAAATGGGTCTGTTCTCCGCCGATGCGTGAGATCGAAGATCACAGGCGACTTTGGGCCGGTCTTGCCGGTGCTACACTGCAAACCATCGGTACCGACCATTGCCCCTTCTTTTTCGATGGATCCCGGCCCATCCAGTATGAGGGTGCGCAGATCATGATACCGGGAAAAGAGCTGGGCCGTACGGATTTCACGAAGATCCCAAATGGATTGCCGGGAGTCCAGGATCGACTACCCATTCTATGGACGTACGGCGTGCGGGCTGGCAAATTGACTCCAAATCAATTCGTCGCGTTGAACAGCACGAATGCTGCCCGGATATTCGGCCTGTACCCCAGAAAGGGAGCCCTGCTTCCGGGATCGGACGCGGACGTAGTCATATGGGATCCCGAGCGCCGATTGGACTACGGAATTGAATTCACGCATCACCGCACAGACTACAGCCTGTACCAGGGCTGGGAACTAGTCGGATATCCTGAAAAGGTATTCCTGCGGGGGCAGCTGATTGTCGATGGGGATAGGTGGCTGGGAAAGAAGGGGCAAGGCGAGTTCCTCCCCAGATCTCAAGGGGAATTCATCTGAGATTCGGTTGCGGGGGTCCTGCCGCCAAGATTGGGTCGACTACAAATCTTAGCGGGCGGAGAGTAGTTCCCTCAGCCGAGGATGGTCGGCATACACACCCCGATACCGCTCAGGAATCAAGGCGGCAATCCGGCACATGATTTCGTCGGTGTATGCCTTAAGGGTTGCATCCCGGTCCTGGCGCGCGAGCGGCGGCAGCATGAAGGGTTCGCCCGCGTTCACAGTCACTTCGGTCCGGCGCAGCCGTCTCAGATTTTGGAAAACGCCCTTGTCATCCGTGCCAGCGAGGCCGATGGGAACAATAGGGCAGTTCAATTTTGCCGCCAAGTAGCCGGTCCCCGGCCTCCCCTCGATCATTGAACCGACCCGCGATCTTGTCCCCTCCGGAGCAATGACAAGTGTGTGGCCCTTTTCCATCAGGGACATCATCTGGCGCATGGCCTTCAAGTCAGGGTTGAACCGGTCGATGAAAACCCAATTAAGGTGCTTTCCAAGCCAGCGCAAGATTCCGATCTTTTCCCACTTTTCAGCAACTGGAACGAATACATCCCAACGGTCAATGGCGTAGTAAAGCATCGTTACGTCGAGGATGCCCAGATGATTCGTGGCCATGACGAACGCCCCATGGTCCGGCAGATTCTCCACGCCCTGGAGCTTCACCATTGCCACCAGATCAACGAGACGTCGAAGGATCCAACGCAGGATATCGCGCATTGTCAGATTCTACACGAGTGCCAGATTCGGTCTCTTCGTAGGGGTGCCGGCACGAAGCCGTCAGTTCGCCGACAAGATGTGGGTGATGACAGTGGCGCCGCTGCCACCGATATTCTGGGCCATCCCGATCGTCGCCCCATCGATTTGCGTCTCGCCGCACTCCCCGCGCAGTTGCTGGACGACCTCAACGATCTGATACATGCCGGTCGCGCCAACGGGGTGTCCCCGTGCTTTCAGCCCGCCGCGCGTGCAGATCGGAATCCGACCTCTGATTGCAATCGCACCGTCCAGTCCCAGGCGCACACCTGCTCCGCGCTCGGCGTATCCACAGGCTTCGAGGGATAGGGCCGACATAATGGAGAATGCATCGTGGAGCTCAAAGAGATCAATTTCGTCCGGGGTGACTGCTGCCATAGCATAGGCGCGCCTGGCAGATTCGTATGCCGCTTTAAGGAATAGCGGATCTATGCGTGAATGCACTGCAATCGTATCCGTGGCCGAGGCCGACCCTGAAACGGTTACCCGTGGTCGCCCGGGCAACGATCGAACGCTCTCAGCGGACACCAGTACGGCCGCGGCGGCGCCATCACCGATGGGTGAGGCATCGAGCAGATTGATCGGCGTGGCGATCATGGCCGATTTCTCGAACTTCTCGAGGCTGATCTTCTCGCGGAGACGAGCGAACGGATTATGCACGGCATTGGCGTGCGCATTGATGGAGAACGCCGCAAAATCGCCGTGCTTCCAGCCGAATTCATGCATGTAGCGCTGCATGATGAGCGCGTTCAGACCCACAAAGGACACGCCCTCTTCGACCTCGTAGTCCGCGTCAGCCGCGGTTGCCAGTGCGGCCGTCACGTCGTGACCCGCCTTGTCGGTCATTTTCTCGACACCCAGCGCCAAGGCCGAATCCACATCGCCCGATGCCACCGCCATAAGCGCGGCCCGGAAGGCGGCCGCGCCGGATCCGCAGGCAGCCTCAAGCTTGACGGCTTCCTTGGGCCATGTTCCGATCCAATCGCCGAAGAACCCCCCAAGCTGATTCTGTCCGCTGACAAGAGGTGACAGCATATTGCCGACGTACAATGCCTCCACCTGATCGAGGCCGGCATCGTGCATCGCGGCCAGGGCAGCATGACCGCCGATTTCTCGCAGCGATTGATCCCAGTGCTCTCCGATTTCAGTTTGCCCAATTCCAAGTATGACTACTTGTCGCATGCATGGATTGTACCAGCGGGGACTCTCAGGGGCTCTCAGGCAGGGCAGGAAGGCCCAGTTAAGAGCCACTGATTGCGGGGCCGGAACAGAAAGCCGGCCAGCGGCGTCACTCTGCGTGTATACTGACCGAACCGGAGGAGTTATGCGCGCCCACAGCTTGCGACAATTGATCGTTAC
>DATDCZ010000059.1:0-16090 GCA_036524055.1 Anaerolineales bacterium
AGGGGTCGCATCCCGCGGCCCGATATATCCAACTATTCCACACATGTGGGAACCCTCCAGAGGTCCATGCCACGCGACCGAGCGCCGCGGGCCGAAATTGCGGTCCGGACCCGGATATGGACTTCCGGGTTTCGAACCTTAGCTGTGCTCAGCCATCTCGCGCGCTTTTACCTGCGGGGTCGCCTCTGCAGGGTTGTGGGCGCGAAGTCACTTGGAGGGAAAGTTGGACGGGTGATGGCACACCCGGAGGGCATCCGCTGATCGTTCGATTTTCGGGGCACACCGGGCAATATGCTTGCTTTCCGCCGTGACCCTTAGCTCCACCTCGCGGTGGAGAACCCTCAACCTCGTCAACTCCAGCCAACCAGCCAGCCAGAGTCCATGCGCTTGCTTTCCCAGGAAAGTCTTGCAGGCACCTCCTGTTTGATCAGGCCGAAACTGAATTATACCCCCTTCGAATCGGGCTCATTGCGCCAACTGCACCTCAGGCATGTACAGGGCATCGTAGTTCTGCTCGTCGACATAGCGGATAATGACATTGCTATCCCCGTCGGCATTTATCGTGTAGCCGACGATCTGGCTATGGAAACCGAAACGGTCGTCGCTTCCCTTGATCCGGATCTCCGCACCCGGTGCGAGGATGGTGCCGATGACGATCGATCCAGGACCCGCGTTGAGAGCCATCAGGTGCGGGTTTTCGGGGGGCTGGTAGATGAGCAATCCGGCGAGTTTTCCGGTTTTCGGGGCCTTCAGGTCGAGGACGGCCCCGCCGCCCAGATGCATTTGCCCGTTCTTGACGTAGATAGTCACGCTGCCGCCAGACAGGAAACCCGTGTTCATGATGAAGTCACCGTCCAGGCAGTACACACCATTCTGAAGGACGCTGACTCCAGGCGGCGGGAAGGGATCGCCCCAATTGCCCGGACTCATCGTAGTGCCGTCATCGGAGATCCGTGCCTCGCGATCGCCGCAACCCACTTTCGGCATGACAAACGGTGGTGGGTACTCCTCCTGACTGGCATGCTGCGGCGGGAAGGGCGTGATCAGATGTGGCTTGGCGACGTGGTAACCGCCGACCAGCTGCAGCGGATAGTCGCCGTCGATGCGGATGCTGCCGTTTGCCTGCTGAATGAGAGCACAGGTCGGATTGTTTGAGTTGATGAACATGCCGCCACCCTCAAGGCTCAGCGTGGCCTCCGCATGCACCCAGGCGGACTTGTTGTTATCGCAGTCACTGGATGCTGCTAGGCTGACGACCGCGGCGCCATCGAAGATGGGCTTGTACATGGCTGGCTTGGAACGCGCGACCGCCCGTACAATGTTGGTCATGCGCGGCCGGCCAACCACCGCCGCGAAGGGCGTGCGCACGTTCGAGGTAATGGTCACCTCGATGTACTCGATGTTGCCTTTTTCGCTTCCTCCCGTCGGAGGACTATGTACACCAATTGCGCTGCCGATCCCGTCATTGCCGTAGCCGTTTCGCTTGGCAACCTGGATGGCGGCGTTCACGAAGTCTTCGCCATTGATGCGCGCCAAGGCAGCTGCCAGAGCGGCGCCATCCGCGGCATTTTGGGCCTGGCGCCGGTCGGCGTAGACGTTGCCTCCGTCGATAGCCAGCCCGGCAATTCCAAAGAGGGCAACAATGCCGAACACGATCAGGATGAGAGCCTGACCGCGTTCGTGCCGCTGGCGTGGGGGAATCATGGGAGGAACGGTTTGGAGCGCCTTATTTGTAGAGAATGAGCTCCGGATTGGTATAGGTCGTGGCGCCCGTGCCCTCGTTGTACTCCACGTCCAGAACGCCACCACCCGTCACATTGATCGAGTAGCCGATGATTTGTACCTCGAGATTTAGGTGGTCGCCCGAAGACCCACCCTCCAATGTTATCAAGGACGCCGGCGCCAGAACTGTACCGATGAATGTCGAGCCATTCCCGCCGGCGAGCTTGACCGTGGAATTGTTGGTAGGTGGAAGGTAGATCAGATATCCCTTTATGCCCACGTCCGTCCCGCTCTTGTTTATGGCGCCGATCTCCACGAACGAGGAACCGTTGAACGTAACGTTTCCATGGGGAACATAGAAAAGCACGCCCTCGTCCGCACCGTCAGAACCATCGAAGGTGCCGTTGCCGTCAATGTCGGTCGTCATCACCCAACCGGCCGATAACGACAATCCGTTGTTGAGGCAATAAATACCCTTTTGCAGCTTCAGCACGCCTGCGGGCGAGAGGTTCGGGAACGGAGAGTTAAAGTATCCGGGCGAAGCTACGTAACTGCCGCCGCCCAGATCGTAGAACTGACCCGCCACGGGGCAGGAACTATCGTCCACCGCCGGGGCGCGATAGAAGTCCTCGGGGATCGCGGTGCCGCAATTGTCCGTGGGCAGAGGATTGACGTGCGCGCCGGCCTGAACATCTGAGGTGCCAACAACACAGATGCCAGACACTGAGTCGAAGGAGCTGCCGTAGGATGCTGTAAAGGCGCCATCGCAGTCTGAGTTGACGAAGACTCCGCCGGCGCCCGTGATCAGCGTGGCCGACGAGCCACTAACATCGAAAGGCTCACTCGGCCAGCCCTGCGGTTTGCAGTGGGGCATTAGGGCGACCAACGCGTTTCCGTTATACCAGGGCACCGGCACCGGCGGTACGGCCTGCGCAATGGCCTCGACTTTGTTCGTGAGTGTAGGCATTCCCACAACGCGGCCCAGATAGGTGGGAATGGTGGAAGTGATCCGCACCTGTACGAACTCCTGGGGCACCTCGCCTGCGGGCAGATTGCAGGTTGCGTTGACATCGTTGCACGGGTAGATCTCGACCAGGTTCGACGTGCCGTTGTTGTCATAGCCATTGGCAGAGGCGCGTGCCAGTCCTTCATCGCGGGCCGCGGTCCAGTTGCCCGCATTGCGCACGCTGGCCAGCGCGGCGGCCATTGCAGAGGTGTCGGCGGCATTCTGCGCGTGCCGGCGATCCGAATAGCCGTTGCCGCCATCAATTGCCAGACCTGCAATGCCGATAAGGGCGATCATGGCCAGCATGACCAGCACGAGCGCCTGGCCCCGTTCGCTTCTTCTGTACCGCTTCATAAGGTGCCTCCTACCGCTTCCAGGCTCTACTCAAGGTGAGACGGGGCAGCGGGGCTGCAGAATCGTATCCGTGACTGTGGCCGTCAGAGGGATCTCCTGGCCAACAATAGCGCCCAGGAACGGCATGAACACATGATAGTTGTATTGCACCGTGACCCATATGGCGTTGGGCGTGCCGCCCGTGAGGCCCTCGCACGGGGCACCGATGAAATCGGCGGTAATGTCGCCATCCGGAATCAGCGTGGTGTCGCCGAAATTGATGGGGGACGTGCTCGAGGCGCGCACCCGTTCGCGAATGCTGTCCATGTTCACCGTGTCAAGCGGATCGCATCCAGGCACGGCCGTGTTCGTGTCAGCACAGGGATTGAATGAGGCGAACAGGGCGCCCTCCTGGGCCGCGTCGCGCATGGCTACATATGAGAAGTACGCCATGCCGAAAGTGACCGCGCCCGAGAGGAGCAACAGCATCACCGTGAGGCTGATGGCCAGTTCGACGAGACTCTGTCCCCGGCTGGATTTAGAGGTGAGGCGTCTGAGCGTAGACATCAGGTCATGTCCCGTACTTGATGTTGGAGTCGAGCACCGGGCAGCCCGACTCGCTGAACGTGAGGACGATGCGTGGATTGGCGGCCGGTGTGGTGAACTTGATCTGTATCACCGTACTACCCAAGTTCAGAAGCCAGGGGCCACCGGGCACGATAAATCCACCGTTGGAGGCGGTCGTGGTGTTCCAGATCGTGGTACCGCCCAGGATCACCTGCGTCAGACTCGGGGGAGCCGCGCCCCAACTGACGGTGATGGACGAAATGTGAATGGCGAGGCCGGTATTGTTCGTCACCGTCCACAAGAGGTCGGCGCCACTAGGCAGGGGTGTGGGGTCAGAGTGTGTCAGCCTGGATGTCGTGCACTGGAATTTGTTGACCGTCAACGAGACTGATGGGGATGTCACCGTGCCGCTGTTTCCCACCGCGGTGGCGCTGGCCGTATTGGTGATGGACCCAATCAGGTTATCGGAGGAACTGACGATGTAGCTCGCTGTGCAATCTATGGAACCGCCGATCGGAATGGGAGTGGTAGAAGGCGGGCACGTTATGCTTGCGCTGGCCATCTTGCTGTCGGTAACGCTGTACGGTCCCGCCAGGTCCACGCCACCTGTATTGACCAAAGTGAACTTGTAATTGATCAATTGGCCGGTTGACGTGAAATAGGCCGGGTCGGCGGACTTCTTGAGTCCGAGACGGGCGCCGGCGAAGGTCTTCACGGTCCAACTGCCAGTGCCCTTGACCTCGAGCGTGCCGAACATCGCCGAGGCAGTTGCGTGGTTCACGATGGATCCGGCATCGATATCGGCTTGAGTGACCTGATAGGTTTTCAAAACACACGTCTTCGACGTGAGGGGCGCCATTGTTCCAGTAGCGTTGGTGCAATCGATGTTCGGAATGCGGTCGTCGGTCACCTTGTAGGGCGCACTAAGGGTGACGTTTCCGGAATTCGTCAGTTTGTAGGTGTAGGTGATCGATGTGCCCAGGACATAGGCCTCTGTGAGGTTGGCCGTCTTGGTGAGGGTCAATGTCTTCAGCTGGGTGACCGTCACGGTGGCCGTGGCCACGTTGGAGCTGACGCCACCCGTTGCACTTGCGGACCCTGTATTCACGATGCTGCCGGAGTCCATGTCGGCTTGAGTGTAGCCGGAGTAGGTTCGCGTGCAGCTACCTGTCGATCCGGCTTGGCCAGCGGCCGTAAGCCCGGTCACGCAGGCGTAACCGTTCGCCCCCCTGCTGTCGGTGATCTTTACATTGTTGACACTGCTGCCTTTGCGGTTGGTTACCGTGTATGTATAAGTGATCTGCGTCCCCAGTGCAGTTACCGATGTTGGGGACGCGGTGATCGTAAGGAGCATCTCCGGCACGAGGACCCGCGTGCTGGCCACATTCGAGGTGACAGTAAAGGCCCCGTACTTTGCGGTCGCCGTCGCGCTGTTATCGATGTAGGTCCTGCTGATGTCGTTGTTGGTTAAGACGTGCGTCCCCGTGCATGTCACCGATGATCCGATTGCAAGAATGTTCGTACCCACCGGCGAACCCGTGGGACATGTCCAGTTATCAAGCACGGCGTCGGAGATGGTGTAGGGATCGGTAAGGGGCACGTTGCCGGAGTTTTGCAGCGTCAAGGTATACGTTACGACCTGGCCGCGCTCCGCGATCAGGGGAGAAACGCCGGTCTTCGAGAGGGTAATTTCCGGCCGGGGGACAAAGTTCATATCCATCGAGTCGGAAGCAGTGACCGTGATGCCATTGCTCAGACCGAGCACCGTACCCGTGTTCGAGAGGGTCCCGTTGTTGATGTCCGTCTGGGTCACCGTGTGCGTGGCCGTGCACGTGAAAGATGCGCCGCCGGCGAGCGTGGTGCCCGGGCACGAAGCCGCGCCGCCAGGCGGCCAGTCGATGTTATCGTCCAACACGACAATGTCTGTGATGGAATCGGTTCCCAGGTTTGTCACCTGGTAGTAATAGCTGATGACCTGCCCAACATGATCAAAACTGGTGGGCGAGGCGGTCTTCAGGACGGCCAACGAGCCGGTAGCTCCTGGCGGCAGGACGATGGCGGCCGGATCAACTTTGATCGACACACCCACGAGGAGGGTCCGGGTCGCACTCGACGAAATCGATGTGCTGTTGAAAGGGAAGAATGGCAGGATGGGTGAGTAGGGTGCCGAGACTGCCACATTAATCCGGTCGCCGTTCTCGGGGTGACCAGCCTCCGTGATAGGGCAATCAACTCCCCAGGCGGGTGAAGTCCCCGGCCCTTCGTCGTAGAAGATATCGATGTCATTGGAATTGATTCTCTGGAGGAAGCCCAGCCTCTGAGCCGCGGTCCTTATCCCCGTGCAGTCATTGTAGTAGGGTGTTCCTGACGTATTGTCGCCCGTCGCTGAGCCGTATCGAACCGCTTGGCGCGCGGCGCTCACCACGGAAGCATAGATGAACACCAGCCGACCAGTCTCGATCAATCCATAGACGATGAGAAGCAATATGGGAAGGGCCAGGCCGAATTCGACCATTGCCTGGGCCGTGGTTCTCCCAAGTCGTTTCTCGCGAGCTTTCGAGGGGGCTGGTCTGTGTGCGGTCATCGACATCACCAATGTTGCCGGCAGCTACCGGGCAGCAAATCCGGGAATCAGACCCGGTAGAAACAGGATCAGGAAAGCTCCCAACACCAACGAAGGCCCGTACGGCATGAAGAGCATCAGGGCTTGGCGACCATATTGGCCCCGCACAATCACGTTCAGAACCAGGATGAGCGCTATTAAGCCCGCGAGCAGCACGCCCAGCAGCAATCCTGGGCCAATATCGCTCCAGCCCAATAGTAGCCCAAGAACCCCGGCAAGCACCACATCCCCCGCACCGAGGGCTTCCTCATCGTCAGCCTCGAGCCCTGCTGCCAGCATCCGGCGCGCCCGAAGCTTGCTGAAGAGCACGCCACCGCCGTAGAGGAGCCCGAGAATGAGCAGTCCCGCGAGGCCGCCCAGGATCGTCTGCAGGGGGCCATTGAGGCGCAGGCCGATTGCCAGCGCCAACGCGGCGCCGACGATACTAGTGGCATGCAGGATGAGCCGGTGCTCGAGGTCAATTACGACGACTACGGCAAAATAAGTAACAAGCAACAGGCCCAGGACGTAGCCCATTGGATGCGGCTTAAGCCACATGAAGAGGCTCACGATGCTCAGGCATACAATGACAATCCAAGGGCGCGGGCCGCGTGAGTGACCGCATTTGCGGCACGGACGGACCAGAAGGTAATCAGTCCATGGGTAGAGCGTATTGCACTGGGGACAGGCGGGGCGAGAAAGACGACGAGTAAGAGGCAACTCGTCGGCAATGTAGTTTGCCGCGGCCGCGGCCACAATACCGGCCAAGACCGGTAGGACTAGAGAGAGCCCCATCGCCTTTCATTATATTCGAATTCGGACTTAGGCTGCATTACGGACGGGCGTGTAAGCGAACTGTAATGTACCCTGCGCCTTGGCTCGCGGCGTGAGAACGCCAAGAAGTCGGCCGCGATCAACCGTGTACGCCAGCTTGGCGGCGGCAGCAATCGGGCTTAGAATTCGCCTGCCCGGCCCAGGGCGAGAGGCCAAAACATGGAAGAATTCGTAATCGAGGGCGGCACTCCGCTTCGGGGGGAGGTCACGCCGGCAGGCAACAAGAACGCAGCCCTGCCACTTCTTGCAGCATGCGTTCTTACCGATGAGCCCGTAGTTCTCCATAACGTGCCCCAGATTCGGGATGTGCTTGATATGCGAAAGCTCATCGCGAGCCTTGGAGTTCAGATCGAGGTCCTGGAGCCAAACACCTGGCGCCTTGACGCTCGAAAGGTTAGCCCCGCAGATCTGGATCCGGATCTGTGCCGGCGCATTCGCGCATCCATTCTTTTGGCGGGCCCCGTGGTGGCGCGAAGCGGACACCTGCGGCTGCCGACTCCCGGCGGGGATGTGATCGGCCGTCGGCGTCTGGACACGCACATCCTGGCGCTCAAAGAGCTGGGGGTTGAGGCGAAGTACGACCGCATGTTCGAGTTCCATGCGGATGGCCTTCGGGGAGCCGATGTCCTGCTGGATGAGGCCAGCGTGACCGCCACCGAGAACGTGGTGATGGCCGCCGTGGCAGCGAAGGGCACGACCACGATCCGCAATGCTGCCTCTGAACCGCACGTTCAGGATCTGTGCCGGCTTCTGAATGCCCTGGGTGCCCAAATTGAAGACATTGGTTCGAATACCCTGCACATCACCGGGGTCCCAAGACTGCATGGCGGAGAATTCACCATCGGCTCAGATTATCTCGAGGTCGTCAGCTTTGCAGGGGCGGCGGCGATTACGCACGGCGATGTGCTCATCCGAAATGCCGCTGTGGATCAGTTGGAAATGATCGCGCAGGCGTTCCGCCGCCTTGGCGTGGCCTGGGAAGTCAAGGGAAGTGATCTGCGCGTCGGATCTAACCAGTCGTTGTCGATCGTGCCGGATCTGGATGGAGCGATCCCCGAAATCAAGACCAATGTCTGGCCGGCTTATCCAACGGACCTGATCAGCATTGCAATCACGGTAGCCACGCAAGCCTCAGGCTCGGTATTGTTCCATGATTGGATGTATTCCGGGCGCATGTACTTCACCGATAAGCTGGTCTCGATGGGAGCCCGGATCATCCTGTGTGACCCATACCGGTGCCTCGTGCAAGGTCCAACCCAGCTCTATGGCGAGAAGCTTGAGAGCCCGGACATTCGCGCCGGCATGGCCCTGCTTTTGGCAGCCCTTGCCGCGGACGGGATCTCCACCATTCGCAACATCAATCAGATAGATCGAGGCTACGAAAATGTGGAGGGGAAGCTGAAGGCACTCGGGGCCAAAATCGAACGGGTGACCGAGTAGCTGGAGGTTGCTTCCGAAGAAGAAGCCCGCAAGCCAATCCAAGGCTTGCGGGCTTTTGTGTCTTTGGGATATCGCCAGCAGTGACGCTGCGGCCCCGTCTAGTTGGACTCGATGGTGATTACCTCGCTGCCCACAGTCACAGTACCTCGTTCGCTGACAATGCAGCCGTTTCCAAATGACTTGGTCTGCTTCTTGGGCTCGGTCACGAATGCTCCTGCAAAATAGCAGCCCTGAGGCATGTTGGTTGCCGTCGTCGAACCGTGCGCGGAGACATTGAAGCCCCTGTATCCGCATTCGCCGAAGGAGGTCTCGTGCAGGTAGAGTGAGAGAACCACTTCCCCGTTGGTGGTATTGGAGATCCTGATGGTCGTCAACGGTCCGTCGGTCTGAGCGGGCAGGGGCGCGTTGCAGGAATCACCGGAGGCCGTGGGAGGCGGCGCCGCGGTGGGCGCCGTCTGCGGGAACGTCGGAAGCGCCAGAAGCGTTGGACTGGGAAGTGGTGTGGGGCTCGGCAGTGGCGTCGGCGGCACTTCTGTCGCAGTGGGAATTGCCTGCTGCGTCATCGCAACCATCGTGCTGGCCGCAGCCACCGCGGACGCCTGAATCTGAGCAGGATCAACTGTCGGTACGGCGGGAGCGCAGGCCGCACTGGCCAGTAACGCGCTCGTCGCAAGTATTAGCATGTAAGTTTTCATTCGTGCATCTCCGAATCTTGGGCCCAAAGCCCGATGCCTCTGTCGGGCATTAGGGGGGAGTGATGCGCAGCGCATCGTAGTCGATGGCCAACTCATACTTGTCTGTGGAATTCATGCAAAGCGGAGGCGCACCACCAGGAGTCGATGGGTTTTTGGGATCGTTCACCCATGCGTAAGTCCAATAGCATGGCCCAGGGCCCGTCTGGGGTGGATTGACCATGATGCTGTTCTTGGCCGGGATGACCCATGAAAGGTACCCACATTGGCCAAAGAGATTTTTCGAGGCCAGGCCAATGGTAAGGGTCGCCGAACCCCGGGTGTTGTTAATGACCTTCAGGTTTGCCTTGGCGCCACCCGAAGCTGCCACGTCGAGGAGTTGATTACAGCTATCCGCGCTCCTGGTCGGCTCAATGGTTGGTGGGGGTATGGTGGGAAGCGGCGCGATCGTGGGGAACGGCGTGGGGCTGGGAAGGGGGGTAGGCGGTACTGCGGTGGCTGTTGGCATAGCCGCCTGCGTCATGGCGATCATGGTGCTTGCGGCCGCCATGGCCGACGCCTGGACTTGGGCGGCATCCACGGTGGGCACGGCAGGGGCGCACGCCGTGGTAGCCATGAGCATCAGGCCTGCGGCAGAGAATGCAAATCGCTTCATATGTCGGAACTCCAATTCCTTGAGAATTCAGGAGCGTGACCTAGGCGGCGGTCACGACCTCCATGAACTGATTGACCACATCCCTCAGCATGGCCTCGGGTAGCGCCCCCACTTGACGTTGTACAACTTTCCCGGCGGATACGAAAAGTATGGTCGGGATACCCTGCACGCCGTACTTGCCCGCCCACTCCGGATTTTCGTCAGTATCCACCTTGGCTACGACAAGCTTCCCGGCATTCTCTCGGGCGATCTTCTCCAGGGTGGGGGCCACCATGCGACAAGGCGCGCACCAAGGTGCCCAGAAATCCACGATTACCGGCAGTGTGGACTGGAGCACACTCTTTTCGAATGCAGAATCTGTTACGTGAATAGGCTCATCGATCATTTGATGCACACTCTTCCTCTTCCCCAGCGGCTTGACTTCCGTAAACTGGGCTGGAGGAGTATAACATGAAACCCTCATGATATAATCGTGCGCCGTGACCGGAGTACTTTCGCGCTGGCACGCAGGCCTGCGTACGACCAGCCAGAAGGCATTCGGTCGGCTGGCGCATGTACTTGGCGCCACAGAGATCACCCCGGATACCTGGGAGGAACTCGAGAGACTCCTGATCCAGGCTGATGTGGGGCTGGAAACGACCCAGGAAATTCTTCACAACCTGCAGCGGACGGCATACGAGCAAGGCGTTGTCCACTCGCGCGATCTCCGAGCCGCCCTCCGCCAACAACTCCTGGACCACCTGATTCGACCACCACTAATTGACTGGACGAAGGGTACCCATGTACTGCTCGTTGTGGGCGTGAACGGTTCGGGCAAGACCACGACGATCGCAAAGCTCACTCGATTCTTCCAGATGAACGGCAAGCGCGTCCTTCTGGGCGCCGCAGATACGTTCCGGGCCGCAGCCACGGAGCAGCTGCAGCTGTGGGCCGACAGTCTCGACGTCGAAATGATCACGGGGGCGGCCGAGAGCGATCCGGGTGCCGTGGCGTTCAATGCCGTCAAGGCGGGGACTGCTCGTGAGGCGGACGTCGTTATCATCGATACTGCGGGGCGACTCCACACGCGGTCCAACTTGATGGATGAGCTGAGAAAGGTGTACAGGGTCGTTGGTAAGGCGCAGGAAGGCGCACCCCACGCCGTATGGCTGGTACTGGATGCTACGGCCGGGCAGAATGCGCTGCTGCAGGCGCGCGCCTTCAAGGAAGCCGTCGGAGTGACCGGCATCGTGCTCGCCAAGTTGGACACCTCTGCCCGAGGCGGAATGGCTTTTGCCATTCAGAAGGAACTGGCTCTTCCAATCCTGTTTGCGGGCCTGGGGGAAAAGCCCGAGGACCTTGCCATTTTTGACCCCGAATACTTCGTAGATGGCATCCTGGATACGGCGAAAGCGGCAGCAACGGGCGCTGCCTAACTGTCTGGCCCGGGCCACGCTCATTATGGAGGCATCATGCAAGATATAGTGGATCGACTTAGGCGGGCGGAAGCCACGGTTGCCCAGCTATTGGAGCGTCTTTGACGTAGCCGGCAAGAAGACGCGGCTCCAATCGCTCGAAAAGGAAATCGAAAGTCCGACTTTCTGGAACGACAACGTCGCGGCCCAACAGACAATGAAGGAGTTGTCTCGCCTGCGGGAAGAGATAACCTCCTGGGACGGGGTACGCAGTCATCTTGCCGACCTCATGGAA
The DNA here is from genome assembly GCA_036524055.1 of Anaerolineales bacterium. Classification (GTDB taxonomy): domain Bacteria; phylum Chloroflexota; class Anaerolineae; order Anaerolineales; family Villigracilaceae; genus Fen-1038. Next base: position 11,541 of record DATDCZ010000059.1, read on the forward strand.
TTGGCGCGGCTTGATGACGAGACCTTGCGCCCGGACCTTGAAGGAGAGACGGCCGCGCTTGAGAAGGAGATCGAACAGCGTTCCTTTGTGGCGATGCTCTCCGGCCCCTATGATGAAGACGATGCTCTCTTAGCGATTCATGCCGGTGCCGGCGGCACGGACTCGCAGGATTGGGCGGCCATGCTCGAGCGTATGTACCTGCGGTGGGCAGAGGACCGCGGCTACCGCACTGAGGTGCTGGACAGGACGGAGGGTGAGGAGGCCGGACTCAAGAGCGTGACGATTGCGATCGACGGGAAGTACGCGTTTGGCTACTTGCGCTCAGAGAAAGGCGTCCATCGCCTGGTCCGGCTTTCGCCTTTTGACTCGGCACACCGCCGCCACACTTCCTTCACCTTGGTGGAGGTGCTGCCGCAGGTCGCCATGGATGACGCCGAAATCGAGATCAACCCGGGGGACGTCAAAATGGATGTCTTCCGCTCATCTGGCGCCGGGGGACAGAATGTGCAGAAGAACGCCACCGCAGTCCGCCTGACGCACATACCTACCGGCATCGTGGTCACATGCCAAAACGAGCGATCGCAACTCCAAAACCGCGAAAATGCGATGCGCGTTCTGCGAGCGAGGCTGCTCGAAATCAAGCATGCTGAGAAGGAGCAGGAAATCGCCGTCCTGCGAGGGGAATACACGAAGGCCGAGTGGGGAAGTCAGATCCGATCGTACGTGCTGCATCCCTACCAGATGGTAAAGGATCACCGAACCGAACACGAAACTGGCAATACCCAGGCCGTGCTTGATGGCGCCCTGGACGAATTCATGGAAGCGTACCTAAAGCAAGCCACCACGGCGAGGCGATGAGATGATACGCAGGTTGCTTGCGAGGATTTTCAGCCGCGAGAACGGTCTGGCGCTGCTGCTCGCAATTCTGCTCGTCCTGATCATAGTATTCGGCATCGACTCATCGCCTACATGGATCTATCAGGGTTTCTAGAGTGAGCCTGGCTCAGATCGCGATCCTCATCGGGTTGGCTGTGCTCATCGGGCGGCTGAAGCGTGCGCGCCAACACGCGCTCTTGGCTGTCAGCACTGCCGCAATCTTCTGGCTGCAACCCGCAGAACCCGTCGCGACGCTGGGCTACTGGCTGCCATTTGGGACGATGGCTCTCGCAGTGGTCGCGTGGGCGTTCACGGCGGAGCCGGGCGCCCGGAGTTGGCGCAAGAACTGGGTATCCGCAGCCCTCATGATCGGAATTGTTGCGGCAATCCAGGTCGATGGAGCATCAAGCCGGCTCCTCAGCGCAGCCGTGATCTCGCCGCCGGTCAGTTACGTGCTACTTGGATCGCTGGCGGTGGTGGGCCTCCTGGCACTCGGGGTGCGGGTCCGCGCTGGCAGGACCGTGCTGTCGGTTGGATTGGCTGCGGTCCTTGTGGTCGCATTCATCATATTGAAGACGCCCGGATTAGCAAACGTGATCGTGACGGGACTCAGGAGCCATGTTGCAGGAGGCGATCCTTCACCCATCCAAGGCGCGATTTCGTGGCTGGGATTCTCTTACGTTGCATTCCGGCTTCTGCACACGATACGAGACAGCCAGGCGGGCCGGCTTCCGGAACTGACCCTGGGCGAGTACGTGAACTACGTGATCTTCTTTCCGTCATTCACTGCAGGGCCGATCGACCGCGCCGAGAGATTCGTGAAGGAGTTGCGCCAACCGCTGGTATTGACCAACGACGACTGGCTGGATGCGGGCACTCGATTGGTTTTCGGACTGTTCAAGAAGTTCGTGCTCGCGGACCTTCTGGCGGTGATCTCGATCAATGATGTTGTGGTGCCCCGAATCCATGGCGCTGGATGGATGTGGTTATTCCTGTACGCCTATGCGTTTCGCATCTACTTCGATTTTAGTGGCTATACGGACATGGCGATCGGCATGGGTCGACTCATGGGCATTCGGCTGCCGGAAAATTTCGACTCCCCGTATCTCAAGCAAAACATCGCGCTCTTCTGGAACGCCTGGCATATGTCGCTGACGCAATGGTTCAGATCGTACGTCTTCAATCCTCTGACGCGAAGTCTCCGGTCGAGCCCGCGACCGCTGCCCACCTGGACAGCCATATTAATCACGCAGGTGGTCACCATGGTGCTGATCGGCCTCTGGCACGGCATCACCACGAGCTTCGCCTTGTGGGGACTTTGGCATGCCTTGGGACTCTTTGCGCACAATCGCTGGTCCTTATGGTCACGTGCCGCGCTCCCGGACAGTTGGCAAACTGCCGGTGGGACACCCCTCGCTGGAGTGCTGGGCACTTTCCTGACCTTCAACTATGTTGCGGTGGGCTGGCTGCTTTTTGGGCTCTCGTCCCCGGCGTTAGCCTGGGGAGCGCTTCGCGTGATGGTGGGTGCAGGATGACGCCGGCAGGCGCGAGCAGGCACGAGCAGTTGATGGAGGAACTGGCGATCCATATCGCGACCAGGATCCTCAAGCGCCCTGGGCGGATCATCCTGCCCGACGAGCCCCTTCTGAGCAGCGGGCTTATCGACTCGTTCAGTTTGGTGGATCTGGCGCTCTTTGTCGAGGACCAGTACGGAGTGCGGATCGCGGACACGGAGCTCAACGCCCAGACATTCGATTCACTGGCTCAGCTTGTGACGTTAATTGCCGACCGGCAGGCAGATGCATGAGACTTGACGCTCGACTGCGAGAACATGTCGACCGGCGGCCGGACGACGCCTCAATAATCCTTCAGCAGGCCGGCGAGCCGGACCTCGCGATTACTTACGCTAAACTCTGGTCGGGGGCAGAACGGTACGCCCGAACCTATTGGGGCAGAGGCGTAAAGCCAGGCAGTGCAATAATCCTCATACTGCAGCACGGCGTGGACCTGGTGTACGGGTTCTGGGGGGCAGTCATCGCGGGCGTGATTCCTTCCATCATGCCCTTCCTCACGGAAAAGCTTTCCCCCGAACAGTACCGCAACGATCTCAAAGCACTCATCGGTGTGACGCGGCCGCGCGCCGTGGTCACGTACCCGCAATTTGAAGCTCAGGTCCGAGAAGCCATTGGTGGCGACGCCGAGGTAGAGATCATTCTGTCCTCAGAAGCCACCCAAGACGCGTCTTGGCCGCCGCCCGGGTCTATCGGCAATTCTCTGGCATCGCCCAACGATATTGTTCTTCTCCAGCACTCTTCGGGAACGACAGGGTTGCAGAAGGGGGTTGCGCTCACTCACCAGGCTGTTTTCAACCAGCTTCTGGCCTATGGTGGAGCGCTGGGACTGCGTGAGGATGATGTCGTCGTCTCTTGGCTGCCCCTGTACCATGACATGGGCCTGATCGCGGGTTTCTTGATGCCTATCCTGTCTGGAATACCGCTTGTTCTCAGCTCGCCTTTTGACTGGGTCCGGGCGCCGTGGCGGCTTCTACACGCCGTCTCCCATTATCGTGGCACGCTCAGCTGGCTTCCGAATTTTGCATACAACTTCATGTCACAAAAGATAAGAGATAGGGACGTCGCAGGCATTGACCTTTCTTCGTGGCGTGCCGTGATCAATTGCTCGGAGCCCGTGCATTGGGAAAGCCACAGGGCCTTTCACCAGCGCTTTGGGGCCTATGGCCTAATGTGGAACGCGTTGCAGACGTGTTATGCCATGGCCGAGAACGTATTTGGAGTGACCCAATCAGATGTGGGGGGCGAGCCGGCGGTCGAGGACCTTGACCGGGCCGCCTTCATGGAAGAACGGGTGGCGCGCGCTGTACAGCCCGGCCGTCCCGCGATCCGGATGATGTCATCCGGCCGACCCATCTCCAATACGCAGGTCAGGATCCTGGATGATGGCGGTTCTGCGCTTCCGGATGGGACGATCGGAGAAGTAGCGCTGCAGAGCAATTGCATGCTTGCCGGTTACTACCATAGGCCGGATGCGGACAAGGCAGCCTTCCATGATGGCTGGTATCTGACTGGCGACTACGGGTACCTTTCTGGGGGAGAGTTGTACGTGGCTGGCCGCAAGAAGGATCTGATCATCGTCGGTGGCAAGAACATCTACCCGGCGGACCTGGAGGCACTATCCTACGAGGTCCCCGGCATCCATGCAGGACGATCCGTCGCCTTCGGTGTCTTCAATGCAGAGCTGGGGACAGAGGATGTATACATGGTGGCCGAGACCGACTCAGACAATGAGAGCCGCCAGAACGAGCTGGCTGAACTACTCAGGCAACACGTGACCAAGAACTCGGCCGTGGCGCTGCGGCATGTTCGTGTCGTTGGTCCGAAGTGGATCCTCAAGACCTCCAGCGGCAAGACAGCTCGGGCAGCCAATCGCGACAAGCTCCTGCGGGAGCTCGCCGGGAGTGATCCATAGATGAACGAACCCCCTGGATCCAGGGGGTTCGTTGTTTCTCAGGCTCCGGTTGGGATTCGTTTTTCCAGGGTTCGGCTGAGCATTTCTTCGTGTTCCGAATCCGCCTCGCGGTGCCGTTTGGACCGCGCGGTCTTGTCCTTTGACCTGGAGCGATCCTGCGCCGCCTGCCAGGCAAGTTGCATCGCCGT
>DATDCZ010000060.1:0-5620 GCA_036524055.1 Anaerolineales bacterium
AACTACGGTCGCCGCGTCGTGTTTGACTTCGGGCAATATGGGAACCTGCAAAACACCACGGGCGCTGCGGTCGACCTGGTATTTACTTACACGGCGATAGTGCTCGACAGTTCAACCAACCTCGCCGGCTTGGACTTGAATAACTCCGCCCAGTTTGTGTGGGACACCAGTTCGGTCGGACCAGACGGCACGACCGTACACGTGGTGGAGCCGCAGATTCAGGTGACCAAGCAGGCGAGCACCAACTTGATCTCGGTGGGTACCATTGTCGACTTCACCATTACGATCCAGCATACTGGAGCCAGCACCGCGGATGCATTTGACCTGACGATGACGGATGCCATACCGTCGGAGTTCGATTATGTGCCGCTGTCACTGGACTGCAGCACCGTCGCAGGCAGCACGAATGATCCGAGCTTCGCGGCGCCGTCTGGTGTCTATCCCAACGTCGTTATTACCGCCATCTGGCCCGTTTTCGAGATTGGCGAGATCGGTGTCTGCAAGTTCCAATTGCAGGCGAACGGGACCCTCACGGATCAACCGGTCGAGAATGTTGCGAATGTAGCCTGGGAAAGCCTGTTCACGGATCCTGGTCAGCAGAACGACAATGTGTATTCAACGGAGCGTTTCTACGATCCGAATGATCCGGAGAACATCAATACGTATCATGCCAGCTCCAACGTGCCGCTGTCGCCCCTGGGCGGAGGCGGAGGCTGCAAGGTTGACTGCTTCCGACTGCCGGTCACGGGCTTCACGCCGGGAGTGGTAACTGAACTTGAGAACCCGCCGCTACTGTCAGCCAGCGACAATATGGGCGTCACACTTGAAATACCCAAGATGAAGCTGAAGATGGCTATCGTGGGCGTGCCGCTGGTGAAGGGCGATTGGCAGGTGGATTGGCTGAGCGGCGTGGGCGGCTGGCTGCAAGGCACGGCGTTCCCCGGCCTCAGCGGCAATAGCGTGATCACCAGCCATGTCACGACACGGTTTGGATCGGATGGGCCCTTCGCCCGCCTGAATGCGCTTGCGCCTGGCGACAATATCTACATCACGGCCTTTGGGCGCCAGTACATTTACCAGGTGACGTCGGTTGGGACGGTGGCCCCGAATGACATTACGGTATTCAAGCATTCCGAGAAGCCGCTGTTGACCCTGATCACCTGTGCCAAGTACAACGCCACGACCAAGCTCTATGATGCCCGCCTGGTTGTGCGCGCCAGGCTGCTCCAGGTGAACGCGGCTAAGTAGCCGACCGCAAGCCTAAGAATCAATCACACAGCGCGCCTCTCGGCGCGCTGTGTGATTCTCGTGGTTTCTGGCGCCACGCTAGACAAGGCTTAGAGGCCAGCCTCTTTCTCAGCAAGACTGATCGATTCCTCGAAGATCTGCAATCCCTCATCAATCTCGGAGGTCTTGATGTTGAGGGCAGGAGCAATCCGCATGACGCTCTTGCCGCAACTCAGCGTAAGCAGGCCACGTTCAAAAGCGAGGGCCGTCACCCGGTCGCAGAGTTCCTTGGCAGGTTCCTTAGTCTTGCGGTCCAGCACGAATTCGACTCCGATCATCAAGCCCTTGCCCCGGACGTCCCCAATGCTGGGATGGCGAGCCTTGATCTCCTCCAGAGCGTCAAGAGTGTACTGACCCACTTCTGCGGCATTCGCCATGAAGCCACCCTGGATCAGCTCCATCGTGGCGATGGCGGCCGCGCACGCGATGGGATTGCCGCCGAAGGTATTTCCATGGGCCCCGCGCTCCCAGTCCATGACTGACTGCCGAGCCAGACAGGCGCCCAACGGCACACCCGAGGCAATCCCCTTGGCCGCAGTCACGATGTCGGGCTCGACATCAAAATGCTCGATTGCCCACCATTTCCCTGTGCGGCCCATTCCACACTGCACCTCGTCCACCATGAGCAGGATCTCGTGGTGATCGCAAAGTTTTCGCAGCGCGGGAAAGAAACCATCTGGCGGGACAATATATCCGCCTTCGCCCTGGATTGTCTCAACGAGAATTCCGGCAACTTCATCCGGGGGCAGGATGTGACCCAGAATCTGCTCCTCGATATAGCGGACGACGGTCTCGCCATAATCTTCGCCGCTCTTCCGTTCCAGAACGGGGCGATATGGATTGGGAAACGGTGCGTGGACCACGCCGTTCATCAATGGGTAGAAACCTGCGTGATAGGTGGGTTTGCTCGCAGTGAAGGTGACGGCGCCCATCGTACGACCGTGAAAGGCGCCAGTGAAGCCGATGAAATTGGCGCGACCTGTGTGATAGCGGGCCAGCTTGATGGCGGTCTCAACTGCCTCCGTGCCTGAGTTGGTCATGAATGTGACGGCAGCCTCAGCAAAGGGGGCAACCTCATTCAGCTTTTCCGCAAGTTCGATCATCTTGGGGTGATAGAAATCCGAAGAGATGTGAATGAACTCCGCTGCCTGTTCCTGAATGGCCTTCACCACCTTCGGGTGAGCGTGGCCCGTGGACGTAACCGCGATGCCGGCCATGAAGTCCAGGAAGCGATTGCCATCCACATCCCACACCTCGGAACCTTTGGCGTGGTCGATCACGAGCGGGTAGCCGCGGGGATATGAGGGCGAGATCACAGATGAGTCGCGCTTGATGAGGGCGCGGGCCTTCGGCCCGGGCAGGTTCATGGGTTCCATATTGACTCCTTCTTCAGTGTTGCATCGAAATCTGGGCCAGTGCCAGTGCCCCGAGCAGCCCAGCGTCATCGCCGAGGGCAGCCATTTCGATCTTGAGACCCTCCAGATAGCGCGGATGAAAAACCCGCTGCTTAAGGCTGGCATAGAACGGATCGAAGAGCAGCGCACCGACCATGGAGACGCCACCCCCGAAGACGACAATGGATGGGTCAAATGCGTGCAGATAGTTGGCCACGGCGATGCCCAGGTACTCTCCCGCCCGGCGATAGGCCCCGATCGCCACCAAGTCACCCTCCTTGGCGGCGTCTGCGATGAGGCGGGCTGTAAGCCCGGGCATACCCTTGAGCCGGGACTGCGCACCGTTATCCAGCTGATCCGCCACATATCTCACGATCGCCGGCCCGGAGGCGTACGACTCCACGTGTCCATTGAAGCCGCAATTGCATGGGGGCCCATCTGGATCTATGACAATGTGGCCCAACTCGGCGGCCAAGCCATGGAAGCCTCGCAGCAGGCGGTCTTCGATGATCACACCCGTGCCAATGCCGGTGCTGACGGTCACATACAGGACGTCATGGTGTCCTCGGGCCGCCCCGAACATCCATTCGCCCAGCGCCGCAGCGTTCGCATCGTTGTCAAGGAAGACCGGTACACCAAAGTCCCTGGAAAGCTGATCGACGATGGGGAAATTGATCCACTCCGGGATGTTGGGCGTCTTCAAGATCACGCCAAGGCGCGGGTCCAGGGGGCCCGGTGAGGCAGCCCCGATTGCCAGGACAGCATCGTTCTGGGGCCAGACCCTGGCAATGAGGGCACGCAGCCGCTCATATGCGCCCGGCTCATCGGCATGGGTGAAGGCGCGCTCATGGGCAAGCGGCTCCGGATTCATAGGTTCGTATTGCGTGGCGCGCAAGTGTGTTCCACCTATGTCAACTGCGATTACCTTGCCCATGATTTCGATTATACCGTTGAGGCGCAGCCGAGCCCGGAGGGGGAACTGGAATTGGACATCACCGGTGTCAATTTATAATGTGGACGTGTACAAGGCGCATAAGTGGAAGACATTGGGGGTATTGGCTGCTCTCGTTGCGGCGATAGCGGCTCCGTATTTCGGATCTGGACTATGGAGTCTTCGGATGGGTGTCAGTGCTATTCGCAGGGGAGACTACTTGGCGGCCGCACCTGCATTGGAATCAGCGGCCAGGAAGCTGGTATGGCGACCGGAGCTGTGGGAGAGCGCCGGAACCGCGGCCTACTCGGCAGGCGAATACGGCAACGCCGCGCGGCTTCTTTCCGTCGCCAGCCGCCGAGGTGGACTAAGCGCCTCGGGATGGGAAGTCATTGGCTCTTCAATGTGGGAAATGGGGTATCCGACGGCGGCATTAGCCGCCTGGGAAGACGGGTCAAACCACTATCCCAGGGCGACGGGGCTGCTCGACCGCCTGGCTGCGGGCTATCATGAGCTTGGGGATTATGAAGCGGAGAAGCGTGCGCTCACTCGACGCCTCAAGTCGGAGGAGAGTGCAGAGAGTCGCTATCGACTCGGATTGCTCCTGATGCTTTCAGACCCGCCGGCTGCCAGGATTCACCTTGACGCGGCGGCAAGGCTTGATCCAGATGTGCGCCCCGCCTCGAGCACGCTCAATGCCGCGATCGCTGCTGCAGCCGCACAAACCGATAAGGCAGCCAGTCTGGTCGTGATCGGCCGGAGCCTCGGCTTGGTCGAGGAGTGGAACCTCGCGGCCCGCGCCTTCAGTCTGGCAGTTGAGGCCGATCGATCAAACCCGGAGGCGCATGCTTGGCTGGGTGAGGCCCGTCAGCACATCGATCAGGACGGGAAGGCGGAATTGGATGCGGCTCTTTCGCTGGGCCACAACAACAGCGTGGCCCACACGCTGGCGGGACTTTACTGGCGCCGGCAGGGGAATCTGGGGCTGTCTCTCGCCGAGTACTCGCGTGCCGCGCAGCTGGAGCCGCAGAGCGCAGCTCTGCAAAGCCTGCTTGGGGAGGCCTACGCGGCGAGCGGCGATCTTGTGTCGGCCATCGAAGCCTACCAGGCCGCCGTCGATCTTGCGCCTTCGGAATCATCCTATTGGAGACTCCTGGCACAGTTCTGTGCCAACTATGAGGTCCAGGTGCTGGATCTTGGAGTCGCCGCAGGACTGAAGGCGGTGGAACTCGCTCCCAGGGACCCGCAGGCACTCGATGCCCTGGGTTGGGCCTATGCCCAGGCAGGGTATCTTTCAAAGGCCGAGAAATCGTTATTGGCTGCCGTGAAGGAAGAACCCGATTTCGCCCTAAGTCACCTGCATCTGGGGCTCACCTACATGCGCTGGGGACAGAATGACCTGGCATTGCAACAACTGAGCATGGCCGCGGAGCTGGATGCGAACGGCACCGTCGGACAGTCGGCTCGCGACCTGCTGCGAACCTATTTCCCGCAGAGCCAGTGACGACAATCTATGGTATCCGCCCACGTGCCGATCTGAGCTGAGCTGCACTCAAAGGAATGCGAGGCCACTCTCCTGTATAGCCCAAAAGGGCCGTGTGTTAGAATGCGCCGATGCGATCTTTCCTGCTCGTATTTCTCACAACGGCATCCTTAGCTGGATGCGCGTTGCCGCTTCCGACCAGGATCGCCCCGCAGATTCCATCCGGTAGCCTGCTGTTTCAAGACGATTTCTCCACAACGGAGTCGGGCTGGGCCCGACTGAAGAACGACGGCGGGATCATGGATTACGACGGGAGTGGCTACCGCATTCTCGTCACGCAAAGTAACTCCAATGTATGGTCGACGCAAGCCCGTGACTTTCGCGACTCACGCATCGAGGTGGACGCCGGAAAGCTCGGAGGCCCGGATTCAAATCGCATGGGGTTGATCTGCCGCGCGGACGCTGGGCGCCATTACTTTTTCATCGTTGGTAGCGACGGATATTATGGCCTCGGCATCTTCACAA
>DATDCZ010000061.1:0-30805 GCA_036524055.1 Anaerolineales bacterium
ACGTGCCGCGCTGCCCATGTTGTTCAGACACTTCTTCTGGAACTCTGCGTCGCCCACGGCGAGGACCTCGTCCACAACGAGTATTTCCGGCTCCAGATGTGCGGCTACCGCGAAGGCCAGCCGTACATACATGCCGCTGGAAAAGTACTTGACTGGGGTATCAATGAACTTCTCGATGCCGGAAAAGTCCACGATCTGATCGAACTTTCTCAGGATTTCCTGGCGCCGCATCCCTAGGATGGCACCGTTTAGGAACACATTCTCGCGGCCCGTGAGTTCTCCGTGGAATCCGGTTCCGACTTCCAGAAGCGCGCTGACGCGCCCGAAGATCTCGGCTTTTCCGCTCGTGGGGCGGGTGATTCTGGACAGGATCTTCAGTAACGTGCTCTTGCCAGCACCGTTTCTGCCGATGAAGCCCACAGCTTCGCCTTGTTTAATCTCAAAGGACACGTCGTCCAGGGCCCAGAAGGAACTTGGGTGCTCGGTCTCCTTGCGAATCCAACGCGCCGGGGCCCGCACCGCGGAAGCCAGCGCCTCCCGCAGCGTCCTGTAGTTGTTCTGGGGGGCGTTAAGCCGATAGCGCTTGCTCAGGTGCTCAACGCGTATTGCAGAATCGCTCATGCTAGATCACGTCCGCAAAGGACGCTTCCATGCGCACGAAATACGCCAAACCGCTGACGAATAGGATCGCGACGATGGCCACAGAAACCCAGAGCGGGCCCCCGAAGCTGCCGGTTCCTAGCAATGCCCATCGAAACCCCTCCACGACCCCAGCCATGGGATTGAGCCCATACAGCAATCTCCAGCGTTCGGGTATGAGCGTCGTCGAGTACGCAATAGGAGTGGCGTATTGCCAGAAGAGCGTAAGAAAGGGTACGACAAAGCGCACGTCGCGGTACTCCACATTCAGGGCAGAGAGCCAGATTCCCACGGCGAGGGCTGTAGCCAGCGCAAGCCCGAGAAACAAAGGAAGCGTAAGTGCTCGCGGCGTGAGAGGGATCTTGTAGAAAACCATCATTGCGGCAAGGACCACAAATGAAATGGCAAAGTCCACTAGGGCTGGGAGCACGGCAGCAATGGGTATCGCCAGGCGCGGAAAGTACACCTTTGTGACCAGGTTCTGGCTGCCGACAAGGCTATTGCTTGAGTTCGCCAGGGCGAAGGCGAACATCTGCCATGGAAGCAGGGCAGTGTACGTGAAGATCGGATACGGAACTCCTTCCGATGGGAGGCCCGCGAGTTTGCCGAAGATGATGCTGAAGATCAGCATGCTGAGCACAGGTTGCAGGATTGCCCATGCCGCCCCAAGGACGGTCTGCTTGTAGCGGACCTTGACATCGCGCCAGGTCAGGAAGTACACGAGCTCGCGATAGCGCCACAAATCGCGAATACCCAATCCTTCCCAGCCGCGAGGCGGATTGATTTGCAGGTGCACCGGTGTCCCAATTCCCTGCCTCATGCTTCTCTACTTCCTGTCATACTGACTGGCGGTCGTGGTCGCCACATATCGCGCGTCAAAACCCTGGCCGTCGGTCCGAACCACAACGCCACCAGGGACGGACCGGATCTCGATGCCATTCTCTATGCAGGTAAGCCGCATAATATCCATCATCTCATCTTCCTGCGTAAGATAGACTTCCTTGATCCCCCTGTCCTTCAACTCATCCACCACCTCAAGCGCCCGGATCCGCAACTGACGGTACACCTTGAGCGAGTCGCGAGCGTACAGCACCGCCCGCTGAGTCAGCACCTTCATGCCTCGGCTCGTCATGTCGTATTTCAGCCTGGTGCGATCCATGTGAGATACCTTGATCCAACCTCGCTGGATTAGCCGCTGTATGTACCAGTTGACGCTTCCAACAGCTATTCCCAGGCGCGTCGACAGGCCAGCCTGGGTTACCAACGGATCCTGGGCAATCTCGCTTAGGAGCGTGTACTCTTGCGGTTTGATGTCGGCCATGGACGAGAATTCAGTTTCTGAATTCTCACATGGGGCGTGACCATTGTCAAGGGGCGCGGATTCAAGCCCCCGTTAGGTCATACCCGAAAGCCGGTTCGGGGCTACGCTGTCTTCCTAGCCGCTGCTTGGTCGCTACCTCGAAGAGAGCCGCAACCGGATTACAGTCCACAAGTACTTCCGGCCCCGTCGAATGTACTGCCCAATGGTCGTGCCGGTTTTTGACACACCGCTTCGCCGTGGCGGCGCCACGTACGGCAATTCGCAGACGCGAAATCTTTTGTCGCGCAGCACCCTGTAGATGAGGTCGATGAAGTACTCCCCGTAATCGCCTCTTAGCGGATATTCCATCAACACCTGCCGTCGCACCGCAACGAAACCGCTTGTATAGTCTGAGAAGGAAGGCATAAGCATGAAGCGTATTCCCCAATTGAGGAGCCTGCTCAGAAACAACTGGATCGCGCCTCCCTTGCCGCCTCGATCCTCTCCCCCGCCGATTGTGTAGCGAGAGTTCACCACCAGGTCATACCCCTGATCCAGCATGTACAGCAATTGCGCGATCTTTTCAGGAGGATGGGAGAAATCACAGTCCATCCAGACCACCACATCATTCCCCGCTGCTGTTATCCCGTCACGTAGCGAAGCCGTCAGGCCATGGTCCTTCATGCGGCGGATAACGGAGAGCTTCCCCCGCGCCGTCCGGGCGGCATTCTCGGCTTTCTGCCACGTCATATCTGGCGAATCATCATCCACTACGATGACCTCATACTGCCTGATACCAGCTGCCTCGAGCGCCGACATCGTATCGTGGAGGAGATCCTCTATATGGCCAGCTTCGTTATAGGTCGGCATGACCACAGACACGCCCGAGATGCTGGATTGACTCATTTATCGAGCCCGCGAACGAAGATGATGCTATCTGCACGGCGTGCCGATTCCTGGAATCCGAATCTCCGATAGAACTCGGCAGAACGCTCGTTGGTTAACTTCGTATCCAGCCTGTATGCCCCGACTTCCTGACGCCGCAAGAAAGCCTCCAAGGCGCCCACCAATGCACGCCCCACACCCCGGCCCTGCACGCTCTCATCCACTACGATCGCGGTCAGAACTGCGCGGACTTCCTCTGACTCCCACCGGATCGGAGCCGCAATCCTCGCTGCCTGCAACCATAGCCAGGCCAGCCGCGGACGTTGCATGAAGCGCAGCGCGATGCCAATCAGGTTTCTGGCCGGCATCTTCTTCAGGAGCGTGGAAGTGAAGGCGCCGGCATCCGCACTGCCGCTGATCACTCCGACCGGCTTCTCATTCAGGGTTGCCACTCCGACGTAGCAGGCGGGGTCTTCCCGCATCGCTTCGTACAGGAATGCCAAGTGCGGCTTCCCGAGCTGAGCATTGAGGCTGTAGTTCATGCCGGCAAGGTGGAGTCGAACTACGTCTTCGATCTGACTGCTTGTCAACTCGCCGATAACGACTCCGCCATCTTGGTTCATTTGGCGCTTGCCAAAACCTGCTTGACTGCCTCGACCACCTTCGACTGTTGCTGCTCGGTCACGCCCAGGCCGCTGGGGACATAGAAGCCGCGGCGGGCAATGCGCTCCGCCACTGGATAGCGCTCGCCCTCGAACCAACCCATCTTCCTGAATACCGGTTGCTCGTGCATGCACCAAAAAAACGGACGCGTGCCGATATTCAGTTCGCCCAGTCGCGCCATGATCTGCTCGGCATCCATTGGAACCCCATCGCTCAGAACCATCCCGTAAACCCAGTAGATACTCTCGGCAAAGTCTGTCCTGGCTGGGGCTGTCTCTACCTCCGGCATCGATTTGAAATATGAGTCATAGAGACGGCCCATCTTTCGCTTCTTCGCTACAGACTCGTCTAGCCGCTCGAGCTGTGCGATTCCGAGAGCGGCCTGCAAATTCGTCAGACGATAGTTGAAGCCAAGCTCTTCGTGCAGGAAGCGCCGCCGTGGGCTGTGCGCCAGATTGCGCAACGAACGACAGGCATTTGCGATTTCATCGTCGTCCGTGAGAACCATGCCTCCCTCTCCCGTTGTAATGTGTTTGTTGGGGTAGAAGCTGAAGACACTCACATCCCCGAATCCGCCGCATGGCTTTCCGCGATAAGTCTGACCGTGCATTTCCGCAGCGTCCTCAATGATCCGGAGTCCGTGCCGGGCAGCGATATCGAGCACAGGATCCATATCCGTAGGAAGACCGTAGATGTGGACGACCATTATCGCCCGCGTCTTTCCAGTGATTCTGGACTCCAGTTTGCTCACGTCCATATTCCAGGTGACCGGATCAGAATCGACCATAACGGGAGTCAAGCCCGCCCGGACAATTGCGGCCGCGCACGAGATGATCGTGAAGGTCGGCATGATGACCTCGCTACCCTCCGGCAGTCGCAAGGCCCTTACCGCCAGATCGAGCGCGGTGGAACCGTTCGAAACGGCAACTCCATGTCGTCGTTCTACACGGGCCGCCAGCTTCTCCTCAAATTCGCGCACAGCCGGACCCTCTGAGGAGATCCAGCCCGTCTCAATGCATCGGAGAAGGTACTCCGCCTCTTTGTCGCCCAGGACCGGCTCATTAACTGGTATGAATTCGTCCATGCTAGTGCCGGTGCCCCCCTTCGGGAGAGTCCTTGGAGGCAGGGGGTTCAAAACGCACCTTATCCGCGTGCTCAGAATACGGCCCCTGCTTCACCTCGAACATCTCGACGTCCTCCAGTACTTCGAAGCCGTGACCCGCAGATGCCAGCAGGATCACGTCACCCGCCTCCAGGACGCGGCTCTCTAGGTGATTCTTCTCGAAGTCGTAGAAGTCCACCTTGAGCTTCCCTTTCCGAATGAAGAGGACTTCCTGCGTGTAATCGACAGCCCGTGGCGCAGCCGTATGGATGTGGGGCTGGATCTGCTTGCCCGCCGGGTGCTGCATATATCCCAGTTGCTGGGAAAAATCGCTGGGGGTGAAGAAGTGAATTCCTGACTCGGAGAAGTCCCGGCGCACAATGATCGCCAAGATCGCACCCCTTGATGTGATCTGCTCTATTGACATGGCCCTCTCCACTCAATTTTTCCGCAATGATGGCCGAGATACGCAGCTGGCGCGTGCATCAATGGCATCCACAACCGCGCCCAGAAGCATTATATCCAACGTGATGCCCTGGCCGCTTGGCGCGAGAGGTATTACAGCAGTCAGAAGTCAAGTGCCTCGTTGTGCCGAACTTTTCCCGGGGACAAGATGATTGATCGTCTCGCTGCCCAATATCCTGCAAGAATAGCGAAAAGGGGCTGCAGGGGCACGCGGAACCGCTCATGCCCGCTCTGACCCGGCGTCACGACCAGGATGATGATCGCGATTGCCAGCGCCCACGCGTACCAGCGAACTGGTCCGGATCCCCAATGCAGCATCACATAGGCGCCCAAGAGTGCCAGAACGTAGACAACAACCTGAAACACCGTGAGCGCAATCATCAAGCCTATACCCTGAGGAAACAATTGCACTTCCCTGGCCAAAACGCTGAGGAGACCGCTCCAGCCGCCATCCATATAGGGCCTCCAAAGATCGGGGAGGGTGTACGCCGTCCCAAAGTACTGGAGCCAACGATCGAAATTGGTGGCGAACAGGACCGCGAATGTGCCCCCGAGGTGAAGTCTGACATAGATCGCAGGATCGGCGAGCACCATGCTCCAGTACTTGCGAGTGTCCCGGGGGCACACGCCGGGATCCGATGCTTGGAGCCTGCCCTGGGCCTCCTCGAGCGTCACGTGCTCAGTCTCGACGATCATCTTGGCGGCAACATAGTCGCGCACCGTCACTCGATCAACGGAGGACAACGACAGGCAATTCCACAGCAGCGCATTCCGTGCGTACCACGGAGCGATCAGGATGAGTGGCGGAAGGAGGAAAACCGCTAGAACTTGGAGACGGTAGCGGATTGGTCGTGCTCGCATACCCGCTGATGGCGGCAGGAACATCAAGGCTGCTGCCCATGCCAGCACGATTAGCAGGCCGATGGGTCTCACAAGGCAGGCTAGACCCGTGAAAAGGCCCGCCGCAAGCAGCACGACCTGATTCCGCGTATTTGCCCAGAAGCCCACCATCACTGCTGCAATTGCCAGCGTGGCTGCAAAGAGCGCCTCGGTCAGGATCGTCATCGACCAAAGGCTGGTAAGCGGGTCAAGCAGCAGGATGAGCGCCGAGAAAAAGGCCGATGCGCCCAGCCAACGCGATAAAGCGACGTACATGAACAGGGCGATGAGGCCGGTCATCAAGAGCTGCGCCAAGGCAACGTCGCCGGCATCATGACCGAACACCGAATAGACTGCGGCCAGGAATAGAGGGTAACCTACCGTGTTTAGAAGTTCACCCGGCCGTTGCGTATCCCAAGTGTAGGCGGTTCCAGCGAGAAGTCCATTCGCGATTGGTACGTATCGATCCGTGTCGTTTGCGTGCGCCAGTTCCGGGTGGGAGTACACGAGGGATGCCAACCCAAGGCGGACGAGCAGGAGCATCGCGAGGATCGTCCCAAGAAGCATCTTGCTCCTGCTCGAAGTTGCACTCTTGCCAACCCCTGAGATCTCGTCGCTCAAGATCATCCTCTGGTTATCGGGGGGACGCACCTATTGGGGCCCATGTTGAGCCCATGCCGCCAGCATCGTTAATGCATACAAGCGCTTGCCGTGGTCAACCCTGCCCTCGACGTGTTCATCGAAGAGCTGTCCAATAGCCTGCGGATTCAGCCACGGCGCCACTGGACTCGCCGTGTCCAGAAGGCGTTCTCGGGACCACTTGAGCAAAGGGCCGCGGAACCAGGCGGCGAGTGGTATTCCAAAACCTTGTTTGCGATGTCGCTTCACATTGGCAGGCAGCGCGTCGGCAAAGGCAATACGAAGCAGGTGTTTGCCTCGCCGCCCCCTGACCTTCATTCGATCGGGAAGACGGGCAGTCCAAGCAATGAGTTCCTGATCCAGAAACGGCGAACGCGCCTCGAGTGACGCCGCCATCGTCATGCGGTCTGCCTTCACAAGGAGATCGCCCGGCAGATACGTATGCACATCAGCGTAGAGCGTGCGGTCCAGGTTGCTCCCTGAACCACTTTCGTATGCCTCTGTCATGAGCCTCTGGGCGTTGTCTGCTTGCAGGTTTCGCCAATGCTCTGGCCGCCATAGAATTTCCCTATCTTTGGCAGAAAAGTACGAGCCCCAACGCAAGATGCTCGCCCGGGAATCCACCGCGCGCAGTCGACTAAGTCGCCTCAGGCCGTCCGCCACGCTCTGACCCGTGGGCTTTGAGAAGTCGTCGCGCAGGCCGCCTGCTAGGACCGGCACCACTTTTTGTGTCAACCAGGCCGGGGCCCTGACGAATAGATTTGCAAGCGGATCCAGCCAGTACCGCTGATATCCAGCCAGAGCCTCATCTCCGCCGTCCCCGTTCAAGGCCACGGTCACCGATTGGCGCGTTAGCCGGGAGAGATGGTATAGGGGAATCGCCGAGGCATCCGCAAAAGGCTCGCCGAAGTGCTCAGTCAATACCTCAAGGGTCGCCGGTAAGTCCTGATAGCGAAGCGTGAATTCATGGTGATCCGTTCCATAGCGCGTGGCCACCGCCCGCGCATATTCAAGTTCCGAAAACGCCTCTTCCTCAAAGCCCACGGAAAAGGTCTTCACGGGCGCGTCGCTGAGCTCCGCCATCAGGGCAACGATGACACTTGAATCCAATCCGCCGCTCAGATGCGCTCCCAGCGGCACTTCGCTCATTAGCCGAATCTTGACGGCTTCTTTCAATCGGTCCCGAAGCTCGATGGCTAGATCGAATTCCGATCCGGATATCTTGGGTTCGTAGGAGTACTCCCAATACCGGCTCAGACTAATCTGACCGCGCTCCCAGACAAGCGCGTGGGCTGCCGGCAGTTTGAACACACCTTTGTATGCGGTTCTTGGCTCAGGAATGTACTGGAGGCTCAGGAACAGATCAATAGACTCGAGGTCGATGTCTGGCTTCCTCGGCAGCGCGCCCAGCAGTGCGGACAGCTCAGAACAGAAAAACAGTTCACCGTCCTGCACTGCATAATGCAACGGCTTCTTGCCTAATCTGTCCCGCGCCAGAAGCAGGCGCTTACGCTTTCCATCCCAGAGCGCAAACGCAAACATGCCGCGTAGGCGCTCCAGGCATGCGTCGCCCACATCCTCGTAGAGGTGAACGATGCACTCCGTATCAGTCCTTGTTTTGAACTTGTGTCCGCGGTCTTCCAGTTGGGCACGCAAATCCGGATAGTTGTAGATCTGACCGTTGAAAATGATCCAGACAGAGTCATCCTCGTTGGAGATGGGTTGGTCTCCCCCCTTGACGTCGATAATGGAAAGTCGACGCATCGCCAGGCCAATACCTGGGGCCACGTAAGTTCCCTCGCTGTCTGGGCCACGGTGGCGGATCCCGTCGTTCATCTGGCGCAATGACTCGCGATCAACCACTCCGTTATCTGGAATTGCCAAACCACAAATGCCGCACATTATGCAACTACCTGTTGCACGAGCTCACGGTATCGTTTCGCAGTAGCGGCCCAGGAATATTTTTCAACGGCCCGCTGGCGGGCTGCGGTGCCCATTCGTTCGCGTGTCGAGGCGTCGCCCAGGAGTGCGCGAAGTGAGTCGCGTAGCGCATCCGCGTCTTCCGGCGGAACAAGCAGGCCCGTCTCTCCCCCCACCACCAGTTCTTCATTGCCTGCGATCCGCGTTGCCACCACAGGCAGACCGCTTGCCATTGCCTCGAGCACCGCATTGGGCATGCCTTCATGGCGCGACGGGAACAGGAACACGTTGGCGCGCTGATATTCCTTGATCAGTGCGTCAGATTCGGTCCAGCCCAGGAACTTCACGCGGTCCTGCAAGCCCCTGCGGGCCAACGATGATTTCAGG
The DNA here is from genome assembly GCA_036524055.1 of Anaerolineales bacterium. Taxonomy (GTDB): domain Bacteria; phylum Chloroflexota; class Anaerolineae; order Anaerolineales; family Villigracilaceae; genus Fen-1038. The sequence goes on from DATDCZ010000061.1 coordinate 8,880, forward strand.
GGATCCAGTTGGGGCCCGTCTCCGGCGATCCGCCAATCCCACGGAAGCTCCGTCAGGTCTCCCAAGGCGACGAGTGCCAGATCAAGACCTTTCTGGTGGACCACGCGACCGACAGACAGGATCCTTGGCACGGCCCAGGTTCTCTCCGGCATGCTGTATCGCTGTGTGTCGACACCGTTCGGTATGACCGGGATTCGGATGCTGTCGTCGAATGCGTGGGCCAGATCACGTAGACCCTGGCTGTTTGCCACGACCGCAGCAGCTTCATGCCAGATGACGCGCAAGAGAGGCACTGCAATGCGATGATATAGCCAGAAATCATACGGGCGGAATCCGGGGACATCGCCGCCGCGCAGGGACACAATGTATGGAACGCCCGTTGTGACTTTGAGGAAGAGTGCGGCTGCACCTGACGGGAGTCCAAAGAATGCAACCACCGCCTCCGGGTTTAGCCTGCGCACCACGGTTAGCGAACGCAGGATGGCCCCCCATATGAAGACCACTTGCTCAAAGGCTGCCGATCTGTCGACGTGCCGCCGCCGTGCCGGGCCGCGAAGAACTCGAACCCCCTCAAGCATTTCGTCGGCCGGAAGATCTCCGTGGGCCGCGGTTATGACAGTGACCTCATCGCCTGCCTGCGCCAGGCAGCGGGCAATATTGGCGCTGGCGTTGCCGGCCCCTCCACCGACGGGCGGATACTCACTGTTGATTATCAGGAGCCTCATGGCCGGTCGCCCCGTTTCCCTGGAATCCTGAGTCTCACAGCGTTTCTCTCCGCATCTCGGCAGAATTGCCCACCCAGCCAAGCCGCGCCTCGCTCATGGCTCTTGTTCGTCTGGAGCGGGATCTGGACATGCGCGCGCCCGGGGCACCAGGATTTGGATCTTGGAATAGTTGAGGGTTAGGAGGGGCTTGTAGTTGCATAAGAGGGGTTGCGCCACCAGTCGGTTCCACGCATCGTTCTCTTCGATAAAATCACCGGTCTCTACGCCAAGGTTTTGCGGATGCGCCACGATGGCGCTGAAGCGGTGACTCTTAAGGTCACTGTAGTAACGATGCAGGTAGGCCTCATTTCCAGAGATAGCCATTTCCATTAGTGTCACTACCTCGTCTTCTGGCACAAGATCTACCTTCGGCACCATTCCGAACGTCAGCAGTTGGCGCTCGTACATGAACAAGACTTCTCCCGAGGTGCCCAGTTGCCCTATCTCTTGTTGAAGGGCGCCCAGGTCAGCCGCAGCTGCGGCAGCATCGTAGCGGAACGGGCTTGCCATTCGCAGAAGGGAGAATGCAACCGGCACAGTCACGACCAGTGCCGCAATTGACCAGGGCGCGGCGGGCGCCGCCCGCTCAAAGCGGCGCTCAGGTGAAACGGCTCCTCGCCCGAAGTAGGCACCCAGGAGGGACAGCAAGACCATGTAGGCGTCCATATTGTGCAGGTCGCCACCCCCGCCGATCTTGGTGCTCACAACGAGCCCGCCGACCAGGAGCAAAGTCAGCATGGTCACGAGCGCTGTCAGCCGAAGCCAATGCAACGTAGCGGGTTGAGTCCGCATCCTCCACAGGATCAAGGCAAGTAGCGGAAATGACACGATTGCTGTGCCCGGAACGATGCCGATTGGATTGGTCGCACTTGGCCACCAGCGGTACCACAGCAGCGCCGATGTGAAGCTGGACGCAAAGGCCTCCAAATTTGTATTGCCCGAGATCGCAACGTACAAAGCTTGACCCGCAAGTGCCGATGCCACCCCCGCTATTGCCCACAGGGCAGGCATGCGTGCATAGTGCCAGATTCCTCTCGCCTCGCTGTAGGGATGTTCCAAGATATACAGTGCGATCCCCAATATTGCGGGCACGGGGAACCAATTCACGCGGCTCATCCCTGCCCAGATCGAGGCCGCCACGATCGCAAGCAGCGACCGGACAGGATGACGACTGGATACCCCGAGCATGATGATAATCACGCATACCTGCAGATGATAATAGACGGCGCCCTGGAAAAAGTACAGGAAAAGCCAACCAATCGCCAGGGCCGCGTCTACCGCCCTCGTCGGAACGACGCGCCTGATCGTTGCCCATGCTGATGCGCCCGTAAGGCACACCCAGAGCAAGACTTGCCAAAATCGGGCGCCCCAAAGCGTCATACCTGGCAGGGCGAACGGTACGGACTGGAGGAGATATCGGGTTCCATGCATGACGGAGAGCGGCACTTGAACTCCGTAGATCGACTTCGAAAACAGCAACGAACCGTAATAATATCGGCTGGCCTCGGACCATCCCATGGAGAATGGATAGCCGCTTATGGCAGTGCTCAACGTGTACAACTGCGCGGCGATTCCGCTTGAAAGTAGTGCGATCATGAATGCGTGCGGCCAATCTAGCTTCGTCAGGAGCTTCAAGCCGGCCGCCTGAAGCAGGGCCATCCACCAGAAAAGCCACAACAGCCGAAAGAAAGCCTCGCCGCCCCTCCCAAAAAAGTCGGCGCGCATGTAGAGCAGGAACGGCACCGGCAGGAGGATTAGGCAGACGCCTGCCAAGCTTCCAAGAATGCCTCTTTGGGTCGGTAGGTCTAGCCACTTCGTCGGCCGCCTCGGGGACTGACGTCGGAGAGCAACGTAGAGTCCCGCTATTGCATTCAGGGCGAAGACGACCATCAGGATGACCCATTTGTAGCGCGTCGAGAGTTTGAACAGAGCCTGCGTTTGGGCTTGAGTCTGATAGATGGCCAGCAGACTGATGCCGGCAATGATGGCGCAGTAAGTCCTCACAAAACTCCAAGGGCTCGTTGACGTCTTCATTCCGAGAGGTCTTGCCGTCGGAATTTTGGCGCTCTTCCTAGTCAAGTGGCGGCCCAGCCGGTTGTCGCTTGTCCACCGCGGCCAAGACTCCCGGAAGATAGATTGCGCCAACCAGGCTCACTGCGATGTAGAGGGTCCGGACCAACACCGCTACCGTCAAGCTCGTAGCAGAGCTTAGCCCGGCGACTTTCGAGAATAGAAAGGTTAGAGTCAGTTCCTGCACGCCGTATCCATTGATAGAGATCGGCACAAGCGTGACAAAGTACGCCACGCTCCATAACCCTGCGATCAGTCCCAGGCCAACATGCCCGCCCAGCGATTGAATAAGCAAGTACATCGTTGCGAAGGTACAGAGCATATGGCCCCAGGTGCAGCCCAGCGCGGTCAGCAACGCGAACGGATGCGAGAACCATATCGAAAACGTCTGGAGGGTACGCCGCGCGAACTCGATGCCGCGTTTAGCCAGGCCCGAAAGCGCCCACGCCTGTGAAGCGGGCTGGCTCAACGCGTGAAGCGTGGGAATCAGCCCCAAAGGCAGTGTGAAAAGCATCCCCAGCATGCCCACAAGTCGATCGGCGGCAAGGGAGGCAAGCGCAACAGCCCGGTCATACCCCAGCTGCATCGCGCCCGCGAGGCGAACAACATCGCCCCCGATCGTCGTCGGGAGGAAGTTGTTCGAGAAAAGTCCTGTGAACGTGAGTGCCGCGGCATGACCGATGGATATCTTCACCCCGCCCGACCGCAGTAACACGTACCAGCGCGCTGCTACAAATAGCCGCGAGAGGACCACCAGCGCCAGGGCAGCCGCGATGTTGGTCCACGTGAGCTGCCGGATGGCATTGACTACTTCGCTCCAGGCCTCCTCCCGGACAAGCACAACAATAAGCACGATCGCCAGGATCGTGCCCAGGAGTCTGAGAAGCAGAGCGCGGTTATCGGTGATCCATCTGACCATAAGCGAAGCCTGGCGGAATCGTTTCTCGCACCGTGTATGTGAGCTTCTTCTGGGACTCATGGTACGTCCGCGCCAGAAGTTCGGCCATCAATCCCATCAGTATGGACTGCGATCCCATGATGAGCAGCATGACTGCAATTTGGAAGACCGGAGAACCAAGGACAGGCACACCGCCCACAAATCGTCGGATAAAGAGGTAGAGCAGCAGGGCCGAACCGCCGAAGCCCAGGGCCAGCCCGGCTCCACCGAAGAGTCGCATTGGCTTGTTTGAGTAGCTGAGCAGGAACTTTGCAGTCATCAGATCTAGGATGACTTTCAGCGTCCGATCCAGCCCGTAATTGGTCTTCCCGAATCTGCGTGGGTGGTGACGCACGGGAACTTCTGTTATCCGGGCGCCGATGGAATGCGCAAACACGGGAATGAAACGATGCATTTCCCCATAAAGCCGGAATCCTTCCAGGGCGCTGCGGCGATAGGCCTTGAGTGTGCAACCATAGTCATGCAAGTGTACGCCCGTAACGGCCGATATCAAGGCATTGGCCATCACGGAGGGCAGGGTTCGCGTAACTGCGTTGTCCTTGCGCAGCTTTCGCCACCCACTGACCACGTCGTAACCTTCGTCAAGCTTTCGAAGGAGCATGGGGATGTCCATCGGATCGTTCTGAAGATCGGCATCCAGGAGCACGATGATCTCACCGCGTGAATTATCCAGCCCCGCCGCGATCGCTGCCGTCTGTCCGAAGTTGCGCCGGAACACCACCACCCTCACGTGCTCCGGCTCGGCGACCGCCAGTTGACGCAGGATGTCGAGGCTGCCATCCGTGCTTCCGTCATCGATGAAGACTACCTCCCACGACGCGGTCACCGGCTTGACCGCTGTGCAGATGGCATCAAAGAGCGCTCGCAAGTTTTCTTCTTCGTTGTAGACGGGGATGATCAGGGATAGGTCCATTGTCCAACTTCAGGCGGGCGGGTCAGCCAGTCGGCCCCGCTACTCCCACCGCCATACATATTCGTCGTCGAAGACTCCAATATACTCGATTTGCGGAAGGTTCGTGATGTCGCGCGCCGCGTACGGCGAAAGATCCAGGCGGATACGATCGATGACGATCCAGCCGGAACTGTGCGCCTGAACCAGGGCCTCGATTTCCTCGCTCGTGGTGTGCGAGTTTATTCGGTCCTGGGCGGAAAAATCCGGCTCTCCCCTCCATGTCGCGTATAGCCCATAGACCGTGGAGATAAGTGCCTCGTCTCCCTGCACATGTTCGAGCATGTACCTCTGCACCGAGGACATGTCGTGCATGTAGTCCTCCGAAATTGGCATGTTGGGCTCTTTCCAGACGCTGGGCAGCACGATTTGCCAGGGATTTAGGACAAGCAGCCCTAGACCGAGCCAGACAAAGGCCGAGACTACCCGTCCGCTCCAGGGGATGGCCTGACGCAATGTCTGCCAGAGCCATGTCAGGCCCATGGCGACCACTACCACGTACCACATTTCCGTCGACATGAGATGCCGTGTGTGAAAGAACGACTTGGAGAAGAAGACGAACACCATCCAGTATCCGAAAAAGAGCACCACAAAGAAAAGCGGGATCCAATTTCGTCGCACCAAAGCGAAAGCTCCGATGATCGCCGCCATGAGAGCGACCACCACGATAACCCCGGCCCGATCAAAGTACCATTGTTGTTGCGGATTGGGAAAGAAGTATTCGAGCGGAACCGTGTTCAGGCGCGGCGTGAACCATAGCTTCGAGAGCTGCTCAGAAAACCACAATCGACCGCCGCCGAGTATGATCGCCGCGGCCAGCGCCAGGAAAGGCCAATTCGTTCGTTCGCGCCAATCGAATCGCATGACGATGAAGATCCCGAAAACCAGGTAAGCGATTAGTATTGTTCGGAAGGTTGAGTTCGAATCCACTTTGAGCGCGAATATTGGGGGAAGAACTAGAAGTGCGGCGAGAAGAAGGGTCCTGCCCTGCAGCAATTTCCGCCACTGCCCCACTACTTTGAACTTTGCCGGAATCCTCTCAACGAGCGCGATCATCACCAGGATGATCCAATAGAAGTAGAACGGGTAATAGGCGTATTCCCTCGCAATGCGCGCAAAGGTGATGATCCATGGACTCGTGGCGAAGAGCAAGCTCGACACCACCGCCACTGGCCTGCCGATCTTGCGCGTTACAAGGTATAGCGGCCAGATGGCAAGTGCATTGAAGAGGACGCCCACTCCTCGGGCAGCCCACACCTCGGGTCCGAAAAGACGGAGAGCAATCGACACTGGAAGGGTCACTAGCCAGAGACTGCGCGAGTACACGGCGCCCAAAGCCGCTCCATTTAGGATCTGCCTGGCGGCGATCAGGTGGTAGTACTCATCAACGGCTGGGAAGACCGCCCCCAAATTGAAGGCCCGGAGCAACAGCGCAAGAGCCATCGTGGCGACGACCAGCGCACACTCCCAGCTCAGCACGTGGAAAGAAGGTGCAGTCCTATCTCCGTCGATTTGCCGCAGCCATTCCGGCGCGAGCCGCCAAGCCGCCAGGACCAAGCCCAAGCCAACTAGTGCAAAATTCGTCAACCCAAGCGCGAGCAGGAACCTCCCCGATGCGTACCAGGGTATGCCGAACGTGTGCTCATAGCTGGTCTTCCCTCTGTCGATCGTCAAGGAGTCCGTACTGCCATCCCATCGTATCCTCGCAATCCCCTCAGCCTGCTCGGATTCGAGCACGATGCTAAGGCGGTCTCCCGTTGCCGCAGAACCGGAAATCTGATTGGAATCGGGCGACTCCAGTCTCAATACGTCGCCGCGCCGAACCCAGCCGTGCAGTCGCAGGGAATCATAAGAGATGTCGCCAAGCGAGGTACTCAGCCATACAAGCTCTGTCCCGGCGGGAGCCCCAACGGTCGATATCCCAAATTCATGCTTGGGCAGTAGCAGGGTGACATACTGGTTCGCGGATTGCCAGCCGCTTGTCCCAGCCAGAAGGAGTACCGGGCCAAGCATAGCTCCGAGGACTACGGCGGATGCTCGGCGGGCGGCGCTCAGCCGGGAAAAGGATCGAATGAGCGCACCCAGGAGCGCGTAGTAGCCTGCGCACGCCCCCGCGACGCCCAGCATTGTCAGAATCGCCAGAAGCCGGCTGTTCGCCGGCAAGTACTCGCTCAGCCAGTACCCGCTGATAAAAACGCCCGCGGTCACTCCGAGGAGGACCGCGAGTAGGAACGTGGCCGCGGACAAAGCAGCATTACGTCGTGCGGCGCCCCATATCATGCATCATTCTCATTGTTGGCACAGGGATCATGTACGCCCGGGTTCTCAGTTCTTGCTGAGGCGCGCCAGATCTGCATCCACCATCATCTTTACGAGTTCCTCAAATCCCACCTTGGGTTCCCAGCCAAGCTGGGCGCTCGCCTTGCTGGGATCCGAGACGAGCAGGTCGACCTCGGCCGGCCGGTAGTAGACGGGATCTTGTACAACATGATCCTGGAAATTCAGCCCTGCATGCTTGAAGGCCACCTCGCAGAACTCCCGCACCGAGTGGGTCTCGCCACTGCCGATCACAAAATTATCTGCCTTGTCCTGCTGCAGCATCATCCAGATGGCCTCGACATAGTCCCCGGCAAAACCCCAGTCGCGCCGCGCCTCCAGATTGCCAAGCCGCAATTCCTTGGCCTTGCCGTACTTGATGCGCGCCACGCCATCACTAATCTTGCGGGTCACGAACTCCAGCCCGCGCCTGGGACTCTCATGATTGAACAGAATCCCCGAGACCGCATACAGGCCGAAGGACTCGCGATAATTCACGGTGATCCAGTGGCCGTATACCTTGGCAACCCCATACGGGCTCCTTGGATAGAAGGGCGTCGATTCTTTTTGCGGTACCTCCAGCACCTTTCCGAACATTTCACTCGACGATGCCTGGTAGAAACGGATCTTCGAATTCACGAACCGAATTGCCTCAAGCATTCGGGTGACGCCTAGCGCAGTTACATCTCCTGTCAGAGCTGGCTGATTCCAGGATGTCGGGACGAATGACTGGGCCGCCAGGTTGTAGACTTCAGTCGGCTCGTACTTTTCGAACATGGAAAGCAGGGAGCCCTGATCGGTCAAATCGCCCTGGATGACGATGATGTCGTCCAGTAGGTGCTGGATGCGCTCGTGGGTGACCGTGCTCGCCCGCCGCGCCATTCCCACGACTCGATATCCTTTGGACAGCAACAATTCGGCCAGGTAAGAGCCATCCTGGCCGGTAATTCCTGTGATGAGAGCAGTCGGCACCGATTACTCCTTGTTCAATGTCTAGCCGGCGTGTTCTACTATGGACACCCGCCCGACCTTTAATTGTATCCTGATATTGACCGTATCCTACGGACCGGCTTTAGTCCTCGGGTTGACCGCATGGTATCGATCCCAAAGCGCACCGCCGCCGATCACCACCAGAAATGCGGTCATGGATAATGCCACCACCAAAAGGACGGGCAGATGTACACCAATCAAGAAGTATCTGGCGACATACCATTGGCCGAATAGCAACAGGCAGATGACTTCGACCGCAACGATTCGTGGCAGCCATGGATCACGCGCCTTACGCCACCAAAGCCATGCGACTGAAGCGATCAGAGCCTGGACACCAAAGAAGATGAGACGGTAGCGGGGATTGTCCCATTGGTCGCCGCCCGCGCGGATCGAGCAGATCATGATCCAGATCCAACTGAAGGCGATCATCCAGGTCCACAGCCGTCTTGCTGCCCCGGCTTCAAGACGTTTGGCGGCAAAGGGCGCATACAACAGGAGTGGCAGGATCAGATACCATCCCACTGAGCGCCCGATCCCAATGAGATGCCAGGTCAGGGTGGTCGGCTCGAGAAACGCCGGTGGAAGAAGTGGTTGCGTCACGCCGTAGGCTACTACGAAGGCGAATTGGGCCGCCGGAAAGAGCTTCACAAATACGTTCTGGACCTGGCCGGAACCGCGCTCCAGTTGGTACACGACCCATGAAACGGAATCCCTGAACCATGCCAGAATCGTCCCAATAGCGTTGCCGCCAGCGCCCCCTCGTGAAGTCAGGCTCCAGGTTAGGAATGTAAGTGCGATCACGAACAGCACCGCGCCGCCGATCCACATCGGGACGGATGGTCGGAGGTTCCGGCCCATTAGCACAAGCCAGACGCCAAGGAAGACCAGGAGAGCAATAGCAATCCCCGGCGAGATCAGCACGAGCCCGCCGAATCCCAGCCCCAGCCAGATCAAGCCACCTCGGTGCTTTCCGTCGAGGTACTGCAGGAATCCCCACCAGGCGATCGCGATAAAGGTGAGTAGGAACGGCTCACGCATCTGCGCCCCGCCGGTGAGTACGCTTTCTGGGTAGACGCAGTAGAGCCAGGTGCTTACAACCGGTAGTGCCGATTCTCCAAACCTAGACGCGATCCGAAAGAAGAATGGCACGCCGAGTGCCGCGACCAGAGCGGCCAGCATCAGGATTAGCAGCGGCCTATGCGCGTCGGGCGACAACGCCCTGTACGTGAGGGCGCTCAAGGCCAGCAGGCCTCCATATTGATCGGTGTAGTAATTACGGTCGAATGCCGAGATCAGCGACGAACCTGAAGAGGCCAGCTCCCATGCCTGATCATCGCGACGATGTGCATCAGTGAAGACGAAGCCTGAGCGATCATCCGGCTCGTCATAGCCGTCAAATGGTAGTGCCAGGTACAGAGCCGTGCCGATCACGAGCCGGAGGCCAAACGCCACCGCACACATGACGGCGAGCATCCGCCCAGCCTGAGCCCAGCGAACGCAGGCGAAGATCATAAGCATGCCCAGCAGCAGCAGAAACGCGGAGCCTGCCCAGCCAGTCCAAAACCCGCCGGGCTGTATGAGCGCAATGCCCGCTCCAACCAGTGCTGCGATCGCAGCCGAAATTGCCAGATCGCCAGCGCGAATCAGTTTCATGACCTATTCAAACCCTCCAGCGCTCGCTCAGCGCGCCGTTGCCATGTGTGGCTCTCGACCTCCAAACGGGCCCGCTCCGAGAGTGCGGCTCTGCGCCCCGGATCGTCTGCGAGTGCCAGCAAGGCGATTTTCCACGCCTCCATGTCCTCGGGTGGACAAAGTACGGCGTTGGCCTCGTTCAGCACTTCGCGTATCGCAGGCAGATCGGCAGAAATGATTGGACGGCGAGCTGCCATGTACTCAAACATCTTCATCGGGTTGATGATCTCTGCGATCTCCTGGCCACTGCTCGAGGCGATTTCCCTGGCGTAAGGCATCAGCAGGACATCGGAGGCTGCTTGGTACAGGGGCAACCGTGAGTTCTCGACAAAACCGACCAGCGTCACATTCTCCTGATTCGCGACGCTGAGACGTTCCCGCCATTCCGCCACTTTGTCCGCCGTACCCCCCACCCACAGGAAGGATATCTGAGGCAGCGCCTGTGCGAGCGCGAACAACAAGTCAATGCCGCGGCCAGCGTAGAAATGGCCGGTGAAACCGGCCGTGAAGCGCTGTTCAAGTCCAAGCCTGGCGCGCGCCTTGTCCGGATCCGGAAGTTCTGCGTAGCGGTTGAGATCTACGCCATTGGGCGCGATTTGAACTCGAGCATCTGGGAAGTGCATTCCCGTGGATCTCTCCAGTGCCCTGCGCAATGCTGCTGTTGTGACCAGCAATCGCATGCGTGGAGAATGCCAAGCCTGTCGCAGCCACCAGGCTCCAAAACGGCCCGCCACATCCGCGTGCATCTCTAATATCACGCGCTGCCCGAGCCAGCCCGCCAGCGCTGCTGACTGTGGCAGCCAGGTATAGATGACTTCGGCCTCATCCTTACGGGCCGCCTCATAGGAGGACCAAATGAAATCAGTCCGCCTGAAGCCGCGTCGCGATGGCAGCCAATCAAGTCCAAATCGATGTTGGAGACCGTAGACCTGCGACAGCAGATCCCAGGGCGCGGGTTCCGCTTCCGCTGGGACGATCAGTCTCACCCGATGGCCGCACTCCACCAATGCATCACAGACTTTCATCGCCTGGATGGAATTTGCCGTTGAAGACGGAATGCGTGAGTTTGATATCGCGGCTATGCGCATTTCAGAAGACGTTGTCCTCACCACCTGGGGAATGGTCTCGATCATTCAAGCAAAGCAACGCGATTCATCCACAACATCCATCGACCTGCGTGTGGCGATCTGACGTCTCGGCGCACCGGCGGCCGCAGTCAGCCTGTCTCCAAAGTTCGGCAGCGCAGTTCCCATAATCCCCGCCACACGATCGCGCCGACAGAAAGGACATAGAACCCAGACAGTAGCGCGGCTTCGAGAAAGTAACCATATCGAGGCACGAGAGGAATCGCCAGGAACACTTTTAATAGGCCCACGACCAGGATCGCTCCCAGGGCGAATTTCTGAAGGCCGAATGACAGCAGCAATGGTCTGTTCCAGAACAGGCTGTAGTTGAATCCCAGCCCTGCCACCAGAGCAAGCATCGCTGGATAGGCCACGATGTATTGTTCGCCAAATACCCCAAGCACCCAGCGTCCAGCGATCACAAGTCCAAGCGCAAGCACCAAATTGTACAACCCGGATAGGGTCGTGATCTTCTTTAAGAATTGCTGCAAAGGTCTCCAGGCTCTCTGAACTACCAATCGATTCATCTCGGGGTATGAACTTAAGATCAGCGGATCCGCCGGCACCGAGAACAAGCTGACGATCGTATAGGCCACCTTGTATAACCCTGCCGCCTCCGTGCTCAAGAACAAGCCCACCCACAGCACTTCGCTTTCGCGGAACACTAGAATGGCTGTGGCACTGAGATTCGAGCTCACGGCGAAACCCAGGAGCTCACGGAGGGACGGGATTGCGGTGAGGTCCGCCTGCTGCCAGCGCGGTCCAAGTGCCTTTGCAGCTTCTCGCCATGCTGCGACGAAGAGCCCGATTCCAAAGATGGCTTTGGCAGCCAGGTATGCGATCAGCACGACGCCCAATGCCACCTTGTGATCAACGCTGCTGCGCGCATTCCAGACAAAAAGGATCGCGATCACGCTGCCTGAAAAGGCAGCCTGTACAAGATTCAAGACCCCTCGTGTCCTGATCGTGTCCGTGATCTGCAGGACGCCTGTCGCCGTCTCGGTATTGAAATTGCACAGCAGGCCCACTGCATAGAGCATGAACATCCACTCGACGCCGGTTGTCTTCGCCATGAAGCGAGTCGCCAGGCTCGCCGTGAGTGCCACCGCAGCAAAGGCCAGAAGCGAAACAGACAATTCTGCGATTCCGGAGAGTTTGATTAAGGCCGCAGCCTTGTCAAATTGCCGCCTTTCTAGGTACTCACCCCCATACCGAACCACGAGCTCACCCATCCGGAACGAAAGGATTCCGTTTAGAGTGGATGCATACGCCATCACGATGCCGATCAGGCCATACCCGGCCGGGCCAAGCATTCTGGCCGCCAGGATGCCTTGGAGCACGCTCAAGACCAGGCTGGCAGCGTTTCCACTGAACAGGTGCGCACTGTTGCGCACCACCCGGCCCAGGATTTCGTCCGAACCGATGGCCTTCGCGAACTTCATGGAGTGAGAATGTTCCGGGCCCAGGATCGCTCGGCGGCATACCATTCCACAAGACGCCTGATGCCTGCTTCGAGCGATATCTGGGGCTGCCAGTTAAGGACTATTCCCGCTTTTGTCACATCCGCCCAATTCGAACGCATATCGGCCATGTTCGGAGGCCCGTACTCAACTGAGGCGGACAGGCCGATGGTCCGCTCCAATAACCGGATGAGTTCGTTGATCGTGATGACCTCGTGCCCACCCAGATTGATCACTTCATATCCAACGGGTCTGAGAGCCTGGATGGTTCCTCTGGCAATATCGTCTAGGTACGTGAATCCGCGAGACTGCTCACCTGTGCCGTTCACGCGAACGGGCTGCCCCTCGTGGATCCATTGGCAGAAACGGAAAATGGCCAGGTCGGGCCTTCCCGCGGGGCCGTAGACAGTAAAGTACCTGAGCACGCTCACGTCCAGACCGTGAAGATAGTGGTACGCATGGGCTAGCACCTCTCCTGCCTTCTTGCTCGCCGCGTATGGCTGTAGCGGCTCGCTGCTGGAAGCGGTCTCCGGCGTGGGATAGGGCGGATTGGCGCCATAGATGCTTGAGGTTGAGGCCAGGACGAGCTTCTTAATACCCTCCAGGCGGCTGAGCTCAAGAAGGTTCAGCGTTCCCATTACATTGGTCTCATAGAACAGATCCGGGCGCTCTACGCTGGCGCGCACCCCCGCCCGCGCCGCAAGATGAATGATGGCGTCGAATCGACGCCCGGCCAGCATCGCGACGTCTTCCTTTCGGGAGATATCGAGCCTCTGGAACTCAAATCCGGGCATTGCCCGGAGTTGCTCCAGCCTGTGTTCCTTCATCCGCACGTCATAGGCGTCGTTCAGATTATCTGCACCGAGAACAGTATGACCCTCCCCCACAAGCATCGCGGCCGTGCGAGCCCCAATGAAACCTGCCGCGCCGGTAATCAGGTATTGTCCCAAGTTTCCTCGCTTAGTGCCTACCGCAGCGTCTCTGGCCGCCTGCGAAGTCCATCCCCAGATTGCGGCAGAGCCCTGTCACTAGAGCCGCACGACTTTTCCTTCAGGGTCTGCAAGAGCGCGCATGGCGTTGCGGGTATCGAAGATGAACTTTGCACATTCCAAGATGGACGCGTAGTCATACGCCGCGTGGTCTGTAACGATCACGACTGCATCGGCGGTTTTGACGGCTTCCATGATGTCTGGGACGCTGGTCATCTTCCAGCCTTCAGCTTCATGGTGAATTGCAGCTATGTGTGGATCGTGGTATCTGACCCGCGCACCCTTCTTTCGCAGCAGCGCGATGACGTCCAGGGCCGGAGACTCCCGCACATCATCGATGTTTGCCTTGTATGCGGCCCCGAGCACTAGTACATTTGAATCCTTCAGCGTCTTGCTGCGGTCGTTCATCGCTTCCATGATCCGTCCGACGACATACCTCGGCATGTTCGTGTTGATTTCGGATGCAAGTTCGATGAAACGCGCGTTGTAGTTCATCTCCTTCATCTTCCACGAGAGGTACATCGGATCGATGGGTATGCAGTGCCCGCCGAGGCCGGGCCCGGGAGTGAACTTCATGAATCCGAATGGCTTGGTAGCTGCCGCCTCGATCACCTCCCACACATTCACGCCAAGCCTCTCGCACATGATCGCCAGCTCATTGACGAGCCCGACGTTTATCATCCGGTACGTGTTCTCCAGTAACTTGGCCATCTCCGCGGCCTCAGCCGAGGACACCGGCACGACTGTCTTTATGGCGCCCGCGTACCAGCTCTGCGCTACCTGCGTGCATGCCGGTGTAATTCCCCCAAGAACCTTCGGTGTGTTAATAGTCGTCCAATCCGTGCGACCCGGATCGACCCTTTCAGGCGAAAAGCAGATGAAAATGTCCTCGCCGACCTTCAGATCGGTCTCCGCGGTGAGCTTGGGCAGCACGATCTCCCGCGTGGTACCCGGATATGTCGTGGACTCGAGCACGACTACCATCCCCGGGTGAATGTTGCGGGCCAACTGCTCGACCGCCGACAGGATATACGACATGTCTGGATCACCGGTCTTGCGCAGCGGAGTCGGAACACAAATGCTGACAGCGTCCGCTGTCTGCAGCGCCCCGAAATCTGTGGTCATGCTGAGCTTTCCGGCCCGCTTGAGCCGCTGCAGGGTTTCGCTGGGCACGTCCTGGATGTACGACACGCCGCTCTCGAAGCTCTCAACCTTGCGGCGATCGGGATCAATGCCGGTTACATCGAAGCCGGCCTCTGCAAATACGACTGCCAGCGGCAAACCCACGTATCCCATGCCGAGAACTGACACTCGCGCCGTCTTATTCTTCAGTTTCGTCTGCAGCTCTTCCTTGATAGACATACATTCTCCACGCAGCCGGTACCAGCGTTGGTCGCGGCACGGCCCAAACTACCCGCCTTAGGGCGATGGGTACCCGTCAGAGTGTATCAAAACATGCTGAGTTGCTTTGGATCGTCGTCCCTCGCATCCGTGGATGCGGTCGGGGGTGGGTTGGATCGTCCCAATCCTTTGCGGGCTTCCTCCAGGAGCTTTGGCATTCTTGAGAAGTCCGCGATGATCGCCGGTTTTAGCGAGGCCTGGTGCAATGCAGCAGCTGGATGAAACATCGCGATGACGTATCGATCGCCCACCTTCTTCATCTGGCCATGCACCGTGCTGATCTTCGCCCCTGGTAGGAATTTCGTCATTGAATATCGGCCCAGCGTGACGATGATACTGGGATTGATTGCCCGAATTTGCCTTTCCAGGTATTGATCGCACGCTGCAAGTTCGTCTGGCAGCGGATCCCGGTTGCCCGGCGGCCTGCACTTCACCACGTTGCCGATCCATACTCCTGATCGCTTGAGGCCCGCCGCCGCCAGAAGTTCATCCAGGAACTTCCCCGCAGCCCCGACAAAAGGGCGCCCCTGCTCGTTCTCATAGAAGCCCGGGCCCTCACCGATGAACATGATCTCCGAATCTGCTGGCCCCTCGCCGGGCACGGCGAGCTTTCGCGAATGAAAAAGCGCGCACTTTTGGCACACGGCTACTTCCTTCGCGATCACCTCGAGTTCCGCATGCGGATTCACAAATCCTCCAGAGGTTCCAGCGCCATCAGGATTGCGTCTTCGCCATTATCTCGATAATACCGTGGGCGGCGCCCGGTCTCGCGGAAGCCGAATTTGCGGTACATTTCCTGAGCGGCCTCATTGCTGGCGCGTACTTCCAGGAAGGCCCGGATTGCGCCTAGTTGACGTGCATCTGCGAGCGCTTCTCGTAACAGTTGTGAGCCTATACCCTTTCGCCGGTGTTCGGAGTGCGTGGCAAATGTGGCAATATGCAGTTCATCCTGGATGAGCCACGACACGATCATTGCCACGATCCCATCGGAGTCGGCCTCCACGACGAAGCAGCGTGCGTTCTTGTTGCCTTGCACCTCGTACGCGTAGCTGTTCTCCGGCCACGGCAGCGAGAAGGACATTCTATCGATTGCAGCCACTTCCGGGATGTCTCCAGGCTCCATCTTGCGTACTTTCGATCTCATGCTGCGATTGGCTCACCTGCATGAAGATAGATCGGCGCGAGTGAGGCCGGATCGTCCGCAGTGCCAGCGGCGTACCGCTGCCATGCCATCTCGGCCAGGATAGCCGGTCGTCGAACGCAGCGGCTTGGGGGGGCCAGCACCACGTTCACACGTTTCCGCCCCAGTCGTTGTCTTTCTTCCGAAGTCAGTTCACCTGCGACGATCGACGGCTTCGCGATCGTCTTGGCTAGGCCGTCCACCGTCATCACCTGTGGTGCCGCGACAGCCACCCACTGCGCCTCGCCCTCTGAAGGCGGCTTGCGTTTGTCCGAGCCATCCAACCTTGAAGAAATGTACCATCCCACGGCGATTCGTGCGCGTCCAGCCTGCAACACCGCGGCCAGAGGCAGATCGCTGGCGGGCTGCCCTCCGGCCAGCACGTCAAGGGTTGGAATGCCCAGGACGGGCAATCGCCGTGCCACAGCCAAACCCTTCGCAAACGCCATGCCGACGCGAAGCGCTGTAAATGATCCGGGCCCGATCGCAACACCAATCGCTTCCACGTCGTCGATCGCCGCACCCGCGCGTCTGAGTAGATCGATCACTGCAGGAGCAAGTTCCACCGTATGGTGCACGCGGCTGCTCCATGTGGTTTCTATCGCCGGCTGCGTGCCGTCAAATAGTGCAACACCCACCTGCGCCGTGGAAGTATCGATTGCCAACAGCATCAGGCAACCCCAAACATCGCCTGCTGGAGCCGCCCCAGGATGTGATCATATCTCTCACCACGGCCTGTAAACTGGATCCGGCGCTGCTCCTCCGCCACATGCTCCAACACGACCCGCAATTCCTGCTTGGGCACGAGTGCCTCAAGGCGCTCCGGCCACTCAATTACGAGGGCACCCTCCAGCATCATTCGGTCCAGATCCAGTTCTTCGGCCTCCCCTAGAGAATCCAGTCTGTAGGCATCCAGGTGAAAGAGCATCGCACCATCGGCTCGGCGGTATTCGTTGATCAGAACAAATGTCGGGCTGGTCACACTGTCCAAGGAGCCCCATCCCTGCGCCATGCCCTGCACAAAGGTCGTCTTCCCGGCTCCGAGTTCGCCTTGCAGGCAGATCACATCGCCCGATTCAACCACCTGGCCAAGTCGCGCGCCGATCCTCCGCGTTTGCTCCGGGCTTCGGCTGAAAAAATCGAATGTGTGGGCATCCAGAATGGGCACGCAGGCATTATACGTCAGCGAATATGCGCGCACAACCAGCGGTGCCTTGAAGCTTCACGTCGGGTACAGGCAGGTCTTTTCTCGCTGCTTGCCCCGCGCATCCTGATCAGGCCGCGGGAAAAAGCATGCTTACGTGCTGGATCAGACGCAGACGGCTGGCGAGAATGCGGGCGATCTGGCGCGCCGCCTCCGGTCGGGCCGCGCGTCTCGCGGCCTCGACCGCCGCCAATCGTTCCTCTGGGCGGCTGAGCCAACGCGTAAGGGTCCGCACCACCAACTGCGGCTTGGGCGCCCAGACCCCGGCGCGCTCGGCCTCGACAAAGGCCACATTGCCGTCTTCCTGCCCGGCGATCTTCGAATACAGGATGATTGGCAGGTTGGCGTTCAGGGCCTCCGCGATGGTCCCGGGGCCGGCCTTCGTCACGAGCACGTCGGCTGCTCGCATTAGGTCCGGCATGTCCCTGGTGAAACCATATATGAACGTCGGATTTTCCCAGGCTTGCCGTTGTAGATCAGCCTGCAGTTTCATGTTGCGGCCGCACACGACAGCCATGCCAAGCCGTAACCCGGATTCGTCGATTGCTCTGGCGGTCTTCCCGAGCGGTCCCATTCCTTCTCCGCCGCCCACGATCAACACCATGGGCAAATCGGCGGGCCATCCTAGGCGCCGGCGAAGTCCGCGTTTATCACCCACAGGCGAACAATACCGTTCCGCCACGGGCAAACCCACTACCTCCAGCTTATCAGGCGGCATGTGGTAATGCACTGCGCGCTCACGCGCCAACTCCGTCGGTAGCAGGATCTGATCCGCGCGTGCATCGAACCACAGGGCGTGGGTGGTCACCAGGTCCGTGACCACTGTGATGAACGGCGGCCGCTGGGCTCCCAGCGCCTTCAAAGTGGTCGTGGTCGCCAGCGGATGCACGCTAACCACAAGATCTGCCGGATGAGCTGCCACAAGTTTGCGCATGGTGGGACGCATCAGCGGCCACAACGATGCGGTCATCACTCGCGCTTGTGGTCGGCCGTCCGTGGCATAGAATGAGGCTTGCCACAAGCGTTTGGCTTTGACCATTTCGGGATACAGATCGGGCATCTGTCGCATCGGACCCGGCCCAAAACCTTTGAAGAAGTCAACCATCTCGGATGTGAACGAGTCGCCATACTCGTTCTGCATCGCCTCAATGATGGCCTCCGCCGCCGACCTGTGACCACCGCCGGTGTCGGAGAAGTAGAAGACCACATGTGGCCGCTTACGCGCTGGCTGATTCATTTCGTGTTGTGAGGTTGGATTTGAGTCTTTTTGCAAGTTCGCGCCGGGTCAACATTACCCGGCGGCCGCATCCCCGGCACTGGAGCCCTATGTCTGCCCCAAGTCGTACCACTGTCCATTCAAGCGAGCCGCACGGATGGGCCTTTCGCAGTCGCAGCACGTCGTTGATTTGTAGATCGAGCAGCATGCTTGCATCCGCACCGGGTCCCCTGCCTCGGTTCTCTCTCCCGATTCGCTCATGTCATTATACCTCGCGGTACTTTTGCTGCATCCAACACGGCTGTGTTAGACTCGGCTCCGCCGCGCCAAGGATTCGGGAGGGAAGCCATGTCCACTCGAGAGACATACGCCATCAAGATAGCCGGTCTGCAACGCCATCTCCGGCTGTTCGAGATCAAGCCTGGATTGCGTATTGCGATCCTCAACATCCTGGGCGACACAGAGTTGGTGTTGGCGTGCGCCCGGGACCTTGGCAAGCTGCTCAGGGACGTGAAATTCGACGTGTTGGTTACGGCAGAGGCTAAAGCGATTCCGCTCGCGCACGCACTCTCTGCCGAGATGAAGAAGCCGTACGTGATCCTGCGGAAGACTTACAAGCCTTACATGGGCGACGCGCTGCGGGCGGAGACGTTGTCCATCACCACCGGCCAGGCGCAGCTTCTGGTACTTGATGAGAAGGATCGTGAGCTGCTCCGCGGCAAGAGCGTCGTCATCCTCGATGATGTGATCAGCACTGGCTCAACGCTTCAGGGCATGCGCATGCTTATGGCGCAGGCCGGCGCCACCGTCGTTCGCGAGGCAGCCATCCTCACCGAGGGCGAGCGGTCAAAGTGGCAGGATATAGTCGCGCTTGGCCACCTGCCGGTTTTTACCGACTGACCTTGGTTTTCCTCCGACGCGCGCTCGATCCCGGACGGTCCGACTCTGGCCCTCGCACTTGCCGGGCGGGCTGGATCAACTCCATCTTGCGTGCTCGCGACATCGATTTGATACTGCGTTCGCGCTTCATCGCGCCGGCGCGGTCAGGCTGTGCTTCGAGTAGAACCAGGCGCACAGGTCGTCGCGCTCGTGTGTAGCGGGCCCCCCGTCCCGAATTGTGTGCCCTCAAGCGTTTCTCCGGATCGGTCGTCCAGCCCGTGTAGTAGCTGCCATCCGCACATTCGACGATGTAGCAGTAACAGGCTGATTGCCGAAGGCGGTCCACCTCTGTCAACGCGCCCTACTTCCGGTCTCTGCGCGGCTCGCCCAGGTTCTTTGTCGCTTCTGCGATTCGACCACCGAAGAACAGGTGGGTGAGATGTTCGCCGAGGCCCGGTAGGTCCACTGGTTCCTCTCCCTCAGAGAGCCACTGCGCATCGTTTCTGTCATCCAGCCACTTTTCACGAGACCGGTAACTCTGCATCAGCCGCTCATCCACGCTCTTCTCATCGTGTTCGGCAATGTCCTCTCGTAGACCGTGAAGTGCGGCGATGAGCACATCCAGGCCGTGAACCACGCGGGAAGGATTCGAAAGTGCTGCGGCTGCGACAGAATCGGGGTCGTCGAAGTAGGCCATGCCACCGGTTACGCTGGAAAATGGTCTTCCAGCCAGCTTGCGGGCCTCCGCCCAGCCGCCGGCCGCCAGGCTGGCCTCGATTAGTGACGCCGAAGCCAGCTGGGGCACTACGTGTGCTGTCGTCATGATGCCGTCTGCCTCTGCGGGATCGATGAGCATGGGTTTCGCGCCCAGCAGGCGGGCAATGTTCATCCCCAATTGCTCAACCTCCTCGGGCGTGTTGGGTTGAGTGACGACCATCATGATCGTCCTGCGGAACAACTCCGCATTCGCCGCACGCACGCCGAAATCCGTGCCGGTGAGCAACGCAGGATTGACCGTGGGCACCAAACCCAGGTGGAAACGACCAGCTGGGATCGTGTCTGCCGCCCATCGCATCACCTGCCCTTTAATTGGGGCCGTATCAATGACGATGGCATTTTCCCGCAGGATCGGGCCGATCTCGGCGAGTACCCCTCTCATTTCACAAAGCGGCAGGCATAGGAACACAATCGCGGAATCCTTCACAGAGTCCCGCAAGTTGGTCATTGAATCGACCGCCCCCATGGTCTCGGCGATCCTCCCGGTTTGACGATCTCTGTCATGTCCTAGGATCCGCTCTGTTGCCCCTTTTGCCTTCAGCCCCAGTCCGATCGAGGCACCGATCTGCCCGACTCCAATTATGCCGATTGTGAAGGTCATGTTGGTCCTTTGCTTGATTGGCTGCATTATACTCGTGGGGTTTCTGGAGCCAACCTGGTGTCGGAATTGTCTGCGTGGATGCCGGGGGACGACGCAGGCTGGGCTTGGGTGCCTCAGGTGTGGGGCAAGCTTCGCGGCTACCACCGGTTAAATTTCGAGAGCCGCGGACGCCGACCGCGGCTCTCTCTTGAAAGGAGGAGAAGAGAAATCACCTTACGGCGGTCATGTTAGCACTGACCCCGCAAAAGCACTTGACGCCAAACCTACGTTTGCCCTACGACTGCCTGCCGTTTTGGGACATTTGAGCCATTGTTTCCCTTTATGGCGCGCGTTAGTGGCAATCGGACTGGAAGATCTACCTCGTTATTGACCCGCTGGACCCTCAAGAACGGCGCGACGAACGCACGACGCCGCTCCAAGCAGTAGCCCAGCTCGCCGCGCCGGAGCGCTCACAGGCGCGCAACCGCAGATGAAAGGCATGGTTCTATGAAGGCAAAGGACTGGTTCATCTTCATTCTTCTGGGGGCGATTTGGAGCTCTTCTTTCATGTGGATCAAGATCGCCGTGACGGAGATCGGGCCGATCACGCTGGTCGCTTTCAGGGTTCTCTTCGGACTTCTGTTTGGCGTCGCCGTCATACTAGTTACTAAGGTGCAGCTTCCGAGATCTTTCGCCGTCTGGAAGCCGCTTCTATTGCTTGGTATCACGAACGTGGCTATTCCATTCTTCCTCATCTCCTGGGGCGAGCAGGCCATCGATTCGGCTGTGGCGGCCATTCTTGACGCGACCGTACCCCTGTTCGCCATTGTGATCGCACATCTGGCGTTGCACGACGATCGCATTACGCTTCCGAAGATGGCCGGCCTGTTGATGGGCTTTGCGGGGGTGGTCGTTCTGATGAGCGAAGACATCGGTTCCTCGCCTGGATCCGTCCTCGGGCAGGCTGCTGTTGTACTGGCTTCGCTCTTTTACGCGGGGAGTTCCGTCTATGCTCGCAAGTCCACCGAGGACACAGCCGGTATTCTGCGCAGCGTGGGCCCCTTGATATCATCAACAGCTGTCATGTGGCTTGCTGCACCGATCGCCGAGGCCCCGCTGCAACTCCCTCAATTGCCTATTACCTGGATCGCACTGCTCTGGCTTGGTATCCTCGGCTCCGGATTTGCTTTTGTCCTTTCATACTATCTGATTCACGCGATCGGGCCCACGCGGACGACGATGGTCACATACCTGTTCCCGCTCGGAGGAGTAATTCTGGGCGTGGGATTCCTCGGTGAACACGTAACTTGGCAGCTTATTGCCGGCGCGGTTCTGATTGTCTGCAGCTTGGCAGTCGCCAATCTGAAACCGAGGTCC
>DATDCZ010000062.1:0-4844 GCA_036524055.1 Anaerolineales bacterium
GATCGAGTGGGTCAAGGAACTTGAAGCCCGGCTTAACTCCAGTGAGGTCTACGCACAAGCGGCGGCGAACTGGGAAGGCGATCTGAAGATCGTGAGCCTGCCCGACGAGAATTACCCGGAGCCGGTATACATCTACGTCAATCTGCAGCATGGGAAGGCGTCGGATGCCCGGCTGCTGAACACCCCGGACGAGCAGAAGTCGCTCTTCACGAGCACGGCACCCTTCAGCACCTGGCGCAAGGTCCTAGAGGGCCGCATCGACCCGATCCAGGCCATGTTCTCGAACAAGATCAAGCTGGTCGGGAGCATGGCGGCGATCCAGCGCACGCCCAAGGCCACGTATGAGCTGTGCAAGATCGCCGGCTCGATCGATACGGACTACACGGTGTAGGTTTGGAGTTACGTTGGTGGACATGGGCCGAAAACCGTGAACGCCTACATGGGCCGGATCTTGCGCGTCGACCTCAGGCGCGGCAGGCTTTGGGAAGAGGCGCTGAACGAAGACTATGCCCGCAAGTACGTCGGCGGAAGCGGATTGGCGGCGCGCTACCTCTACGATGTGATCGACGCCGGCACCGATCCGCTCGGCCCCGCCAACCCATTGCTCTTCTTCACGGGACCGCTGGTCGGCACGTCGATGAGCTCGGCCGGTAGATACAGCGCCTGCGCGCGTTCACCGCTGACGGGTCTCTGGGGCGAGGCCAACAGTGGGGGCTTCTGGGGCCCGGAGCTGCGCTACGCCGGATACGACGGGATCTGGTTCTCCGGTGCGGCGGACGAGCCCGTGTGGCTTTCGATCGTCGAAGGGCGTGCAGAGTTGCATGCTGCGAGCGACCTGTGGGGCAGCGACATCTACATCACGCAGGAAAAGGTGCGGGAGGCTCTTGGAGATGCAAAGGCGCGCGTAGCCTGCATCGGGCTGGCCGGCGAGAACCAGGTGAAGCTGGCAGGCATCGCCAATGATCATGGGCGATTCGCGGCGCGCACGGGCCTGGGCGCAGTGATGGGCTCCAAGCACCTGAAGGCCATCGCGGTGCGCGGCACTGGCAAGGTGCCGCTGTTCGCGCCCCAGGCGTTCAAGGCCGTGACCGACCGTGTCCTGGGCCTCTACAAGGAAGAGAACTTCCAACAGTCGCTGCGGGCATTCGGCACAGCCGGCGGCCTGAATCTCAGCCACATGCTGGGCGACCTGCCCATCCGCTACTTCCAGTTGGGCGAGCACCTGCCGGCCGATGATCTCTCCGGCGTGGACATGGCCGAGCAGTACCTGCGGCGCAACCGCGCCTGCCACAAGTGCGTCATCGGCTGCGGCCGCGAGACGCGGGCGCCTGCCCATAACGACGACAAGGTGGACGGACCTGAATACGAAACGCTGGGGGCGCTTGGCTCAGTGTTGATGATCTTTGACCTGCAAGCGGTGATCCACGCCGGGCACCTGTGCAACCTCTACGGCATGGATACCATCAGCCTGGGCGTAACCATCGGCCTGGCCTGCGAGCTTTTTGAGCGCGGCCTGCTCACGGCTGCCGACACGGGCGGGATCGAGATCCGCTACGGCGACGCGCAGATGCTCTTCAAGCTGATCGAGCTGACTGCGCGGCGCGAAGGTTTCGGCGCGGTCCTGGCAGAAGGCAATGCCGCCCTGGCTGAGAGGGCCGGCGTGCCGGAGCTCTCCGTGACGGTAAATCGCCTGGAGGTGCCCATGCACGATCCGCGCGCCTACGTGGGCATGGCCGTGACCTATGCCCTCTCCCCGCGCGGGGCCTGCCACATGGAAGGGGACATGTTCCAGCTGGACCTTGGGCAGACCGGCCTCGAAACGATCGGACTCGAGATGGGCAACCGTCACGACAACTCAGCCGAAAAGGGCCGCACGGCCGCGCGCTTGCAGGCCTGGCGCAATCTGTACAACTCCCTCACGCTGTGCGAGTTCGAGAATCCGCCTGCCGCCATGCTGGTCGAGGCCATCAACGCCGCCACGGGTTGGGGCTGCACGGGCGAGGATCTGGTCACCCTCGGCAAGAACATCGTCAATATAAAGCGCCTGCTGAATTTCAAGCTGGGCATGACGCGCGCAGATGACCGTCTGCCCGAACTGCTGCTCAAGCCGCTCGAGAAGGGCGGAGCAGCCGGCATTGTCCCCGACATGCCGACGCTGCTCGCGGGCGCGTACGCGGAGTATGGCTGGGATGTTCGGACAGGGCGCCCGGGCCAGGATTTCGTTCCATAACATGGCATCCGAGTCTGGGATGAGAGGAAGGGAGGTGCGCCGGTGCACATCAGCATAGACAGAGATTCGGCCGTGCCCTTCTACCACCAGGTCAAGGAAGCCGTCAAAGCTCAGATCGCCCACGGCGAGCTGAAGCCGGGCGATATGCTGCCAAGCGAATTCAGCCTGAGCGAGCAGCTGGGCATCAGCCGCCTGGTGGTGCACCGCGCGCTGCGCGAGCTGGTCACCGAGGGGCTGCTCATCCGCAAACGCGCCGTGGGCACATTCGTCTCACCGCCCGCCAAGCGCGGCTACAGCGTGGTTGGCCCGCTGCTGAGCATGACAGAGAACCTGGCGCGCGACGGCGTCCGCCACCAGAATCAGATCCTGAAGCAGGAGATCATCCCCGCGGACGAAGCGGTGAAAGGCGAGCTCGGTCTGGTTGGCGGCGCCATGGTCGTGCATCTCTACAACCTGCGGCTGGCCGACGGGCTGCCGCTGGCCGTGGAGGACATGTACTTCCCGGCGGAGCGCTTCGCGGCACTGGCTGAATTGGATCTCAACAACCACTCGATCTACGCCGCCCTTGAAAAGCGCTATCATGCCCATCCCCAGGAGGCCCTGGACCTGGTTGCGGCCGGTGCAGCCACCCGCGACGAAGCGCGACTTCTGGGTATTAACAAAGGGGCGCCGGTGATGCGCGTGCAGCGCACGTCGACCGACCGGCAGGGGCGGTGCATGGAATTCAGCAAAGTGACCTTCCACGCTGAGCGCTATCAATTCATGGCGCGGGTGCAGCGTACGGGTTGAGCAGCAGTGAAAATCCATGAGAAAATGAAGCACCAACATCGGCATATGATCCCAACGGCATCACGCGTTCACATCCTATCCAGGCAGGATCCACCCACAGGAGACACTCGATGACAGCAACGCAGGCAAAGGGAGAGATCAAGGTCTACGGCTATAGATGGGTCGTGCTGGTGGCGTACGTGCTCATCATGTTCATGATGCAGGTCTTCTGGATCTGCTACGCGCCGATCAACAAGGCAGCCGGCGCGGCATTGGGCGTTTCGGACAATGCCATCGGGCTCCTGGCGCTGGTCTTTATGTATGTCTTCATCCCGCTGGCTCTGCCGGCTTCGTATGCCATCGATACCTGGGGCTTCAAGAAGGCCGTGGGCCTGGGGGCCGTGCTGATGGGCGTCTTCGGCCTGCTGCGCGGCATCTTCGCGCAGGACTATACGCTGACGCTCATCATGACCATCGGCATTGCACTGGCGCAGCCCCTGTTCATGAACGCCAGCACCAAGATGGCCGCCAACTGGTTCCGGATCGAGGAACGTGCCACCATCATCGGCATCGGCGGCATGTTCACGCTGCTGGGCATCGCCGCCGGACAGATCGCAACGCCCATCCTGCTGCAATCCTACGGGCTGTCCACGACCATGCTCGCCTACGGCATCATCGGCGCCGTGACGTCGCTGCTCTTCCTCATCTTCGGCAGGGATCATCCGCCCACGCCCGCCGGCCACGAGGAGAAGGCGCTGATGCTGGATGGGCTCCGGCATATCCTTAAGCTGCGCGATTTCTACCTGCTGGCGTTCATCTTCTTCGTCATCAACGCCATCTTCAATGGGATCGCCACCTGGGTGGAGGTGATGGTGCGCCCCCGGGGGCTGGATATCGACCAGGCCGGCCTGATCGGCGGCCTGCTCATCCTTGGCGGCATGCTCGGCTTCGTGATCTTCTCGTCGATCTCCGACCGCATGCGCAAACGCAAGCCGGCGCTCATCGCGGGCGCACTGCTCTCGGTGCCTTTCCTGATCCTGATGGCCTATGTTGGCGGGTTCACCGGGCTGGCGATCGTCTCCTTCCTGCTGGGCATGTTCGTGATGGGCGGCATGCCGGTGGTGTTCCAGTACACCACCGAGATCTGCTACCCTGCCCCCGAGGGCACCTCGCAGGGCATGCTCAACATTGGCGGACAGATCTCCGTCATCGCCGTCAATGCAATGGAATGGTCCAACCAGACCCACGGCTCATTCACGCCATCACTGATCGTGTTCGCGATCGCCATGGCGGTGGGCGCGGCGCTGGTCTTCATGATGAAGGAATCCAAGCTCATCCAGGCCGCGGCCTGAGGCTGCTGGCCGGCCGGCTCCAGGCAAGTTGCGCGCAGAATGGAAACGGGCTGCCCCATGGGGCAGCCCGTTTCGTTAACTCCTCCATTGACGCCAGCAAGCCAGGCTCCGATGCTCTGTGCGCTTATGCACGCATGCGCCGACCTTGTGTGTTATGCTCGCACTCTTTGAATCCAAGGGGCAATGCAGTGATGGGAGTAATCGTGTTCTCAAGCAACGCTTCACACTCGAACATCGCCTGGCTTGCGTTTGCCGTTGGCGTCATCACCCTGCTCGGGCTGGCGCTTCTGATCCTCATGTACGTGCTCAAGAGCGGACCGCTGGGCATGCTGAACGACATCTGCAACGGACTCGGAGCCGCACTAAGCGTCGCCCTGGCTGCGGCGCTTTTCTCTCAGCATCAGGCGCGCAGCCCGCAGCTCGCCGTGCCCACGCTGATCCTGGTCGTCGTTGGCGCGATCATTGCGATCGCCGGCTCGGTGTTGGTAATCTCT
>DATDCZ010000063.1:0-26925 GCA_036524055.1 Anaerolineales bacterium
GGCCCCAATCCCGAGCGTCGGGCCTTTCCCCAACCCCATCGTCCTCCAATCATCCGCACCCGGTCCCTTGGCATGCGTCACATCGATAGCGACGGCGATGTCGGGATCGATCTCGTGCGCGGAGGTCGCCGCTCCACCGTAAGTCTCTTCCTCCTGCACAGTCGCCACAGCCCAGACATCCCAGGCGTGTTCTTTCTTCTTTAGTTCATCCAGGCAGACTGTCAGCGCCGCGACGGATGCCCGATTGTCGAGAGAGTGTCCACTGAGAGTATCGCCGGCGAGTTCGACCGGCTGCGTCGCAAACGAAATGAGATCTCCAGTGTGAACCAACCTCCCGACCGCGGCATGTGGCAGACCGACGTCGATCAGCAGATTCGCGAGACCCAGTGGGCCGCTGCGTTTGTCCAGGGGGAGGGTTGCTCTCGGCGGCGCAACGACAACGCCGGGCAAGTCCCTTTTTCCGTGAACAATGACCGGAGAGCCTGGCAGGATGCGAGGGTCAACTCCCCCAACATCATCGATCTGCAGCAGGCCTTCCGAGACACGCGTCACCATCAGGCCAATGGCGTCCATGTGCGCGGCCAGCATGATGACCGGCCGTTTTCCATTACCGTGCCCGCGTTTTAGGGCGTGAAGCGAACCGAACTTGCTTATGTGAATCTCGTCGGAGAGTGGAGCCCACTCGTTCCGGATGAGTCGCAGGACGGGATCTTCATATCCCGAAAGCCCGGCGACGGAGATGATGGATTTGAGGAATGGCAGCAGGTCGGTCATCAGCAGATAGAGTGCATCAAACGGGGCCGCGCAAAACGCCAGCCCAGCGAAATGCACTGTCAGACATGCTCAGGGGGCTGGCGAAGTGGAAGTCTCCGTGGGTGTGGGCGTCAGAGTCGGGGTCTCGCTGGGTGTGGTCGTCGGCGTGGCGGACGGCGGGACGGTTTGCGTGGCGGAGGCCGTGAAGGTGAATGTTGGCGGAACGAAAGCGGTAGGCGAGATCGTGGGCGTGTACGTGGGAGACGGCGTAACGCTGGGAGTGTGGGTGAGCGTGACGGTGGAAGTAGTTGTGGTCGCCAGGGTGCCGGTGGCGGTGAGGGTGCTGGTCGAAGCGGGAGTCTCAAGCCCGGGCTGAGGAGCAAATGCAAGCGCAATGGCGCCCATACAATAGCACGGCAGCGTTGCCACGGCGATGGCGGCAAGAATCATGCGCCGACGCGCGCGTGCATCCTCGGCTTCGAACATTCGCGTCATGATATCACAGAAGCCCGCGCGGACTTCCACAGCGCATAGGGCGCGACGATGAAACATTGCCGGATGCAGACGGTATAATGCCGTCGGTGATCCCCCTCCATTTGCGACTCGCAGGATTTCTTTCATATCGCGATCCGGCCGAGCTGGATTTCACGCAATTCGACCTGGCGTGCATATCAGGAGCCAACGGCGCGGGCAAGTCCACGCTGCTGGATGCAATGACGTGGGCGCTGTTCGGCCAAGCGCGGCGCCGCGACGAGTCGCTGATCAATCTACAGTCCGAGGCGGCCGAGGTCGCGTTCACATTCCGCTACGAAGGCGCCGATTATCGCGTGCTGCGGAGCCTACGCCGAGGGAAGCCGGCCGTGCTCGAGCTGCAGATAAGGCCCCTGCAGGCTGAGGTGGCTGAGGGCACGCCCGGGGAGGGTGGGGGATGGAAGCCCCTGACGGAACGCACTCAGAAGGAGACCCAGGCGCGCATTGAGCAGATACTGCGCCTGGACTACGAGACCTTCGTAAACGCATCCTTCTTTCTGCAAGGCAAGGCGGATACATTCGCCCAGCAGACTCCGGCCAAGCGCAAGGAAGTGCTGGGCAACATCCTGGGCATGGAGATCTGGGAGGAATACAAAGCTCGCACGGCGGAACTCCGCAGGCAGCACGAAGGTGAATTGGCCGCGGTGGAAGCCCGGGTGAACGAGCTGGAGGGGGAACTGGCCGAGGAGCTGCAACGAAGGGAGCGCCTCGAAGAGCTGGAGCGGGAACTGGGGCGACTCGCGACGGCGCGAAAGGCACAGGCGGCTGCACTTGAGAGTGCGCGAAGTGTGCACGCGGTCCTTGAACGGCAGCGCCTGCTGCTTGCAGAGCAGACAGCATCGTTGGAGCGCGCCCGAGGAGACCTGAAGGCGCTGCGCGAGCGACTGGCCGATCGGCAGCAGGCGCGTACGGAAAGCGACGGACTCGTCCAGCACGCCGATGAAATCGAATCGGCGTATCGCGCATGGAAGGTCACCGTCAAGGAGCTGGAACGCTGGGACGGCATTGCCAGAGATTTCCGCGACCACGAGACGAAACGTGCGCCCCTGCTTCAAGCCATTGCGGCAGAGCAGGCTCGGCTCGAGCAGGAGCACAGCCACCTGCGGGCCATCGAGGAGCAGCTGAACGGCAAGTCCGAGGTAGCCGGGGCGCTCGATAAGGAATTACGGCAAGCCCAAGCGGAATATGCGGAGATCGAGGAGCGTCTAAAGGAGCGCGACGCGCTGCAAGCGCGGGCAGGTGCAATGCGCGAGGCAATTGCCGAAAAGACGGCGGAGAATCGCGCACTCAAAGAAAAAATGGACGAGCTCAAAGGGCGCATCGATCTGCTGGAGGCCACCGCCAGCGCTGAGTGTCCGCTGTGCGGCCAGGCTCTGACCTCCGAACACCGCGTATCAACCATCAAGCGGCTGCGTGCGGATGGGACAAGCATGGGAGACCAGTATCGCTCCAACAACGCGGCCATTCAGCAGATCAAGACATCGGCGGCCGAGCTCGAGGCACAACTGGAGACGCTGCGTGGAATTGATGACCTGCGGGTGGAGCATTCGCGTTCGGTCTCGAAGCTGACCGAAAGGCTGGGAAGCGTCAAGTCCGAGATGGATGCCTGGGAAAAGGAAGGGCGCCTGCGCCTCGTCCAAGTCGGTGACACGCTTCAATCCGGGGGGTTCGCAACGGAGGCGCGCGCCCGGCTCTCAATTGTCGATCAGGAGTTGGCCGCCCTCGGGTACGCTGCGGCAGCCCACGACGGCATTCGGGCGCGCGAGGCACAACAACGGGCTTCGGACGAACAGCACACGAGACTACAGGCCGCCGAAGCCGCGCTCAAACCGCTGAACAGCGAGATCCAGAACCTCGAAACGCAAATTGCGAAACGAGCATCGGGGCTCAAGCAGCAGGAAGAGGAAGTGCAGCGGGCGCAACAGGAGATCCAAGCTGCGGGAGCCGGGCTGCCGGATCTGGTCCAGGCGGAATCTGACCTATTCGCACTGCAGGAGCAGGAGAACACACTCAATCAGGATGTGGGCGCGGCACGGCAGAAGGTGGCAATACTCGGTAGTCTGCGCCAGCGAAGGACTGAGCTCGAAGGCGCGCGACAATCGCTGGCCGTCAGCATTGGCAGACATAAGATGCTAGAGAGCGCCTTCGGCAAAGATGGCGTGCCCGCCCTGCTGATCGAGCAGGCGCTGCCGGAGGTGGAATCACGTGCGAATGAGTTGCTCGACCGCTTGAGCGACGGCCGCATGTCAGTGCATTTCGAAACCCAGACCGCGTATCGTGACCGCAAGCGGGAAGACCTGCGCGAAACGCTTGAGATCAAGATCAGTGATGGCGCCGGCAAACGCGACTACGAAATGTACTCAGGCGGTGAGGCTTTCCGCGCAAACTTTGCCATCCGTCTGGCGCTCTCAGAAGTGCTGGCAGGACGCAAGGGAGCAAGGCTGCAGACGCTCGTGGTGGATGAGGGTTTTGGATCGCAGGACGATCAGGGTATTCAACGTCTGATCGAGACGATCAACTTGATCCGCCCGGACTTCGCCAAGATCCTGATCATCTCACACCTGGACGAGCTTAAAGATGCATTCCCGACCAGGATCGAGGTCGAGAAGACGGAACGCGGCAGCGTCCTGAGAGTGAATTAGCGAGGCGTAAGCCGCAGTTGGAGTTCCCGAGGCGGACCGCTAGGGTAGTGCCTGCCCGAGGATCAGCCCATCCACCCCCCTATCGATCTCCCATGGATAGAGGATGAATGCGTCAGTAATGGCGGCGTAGTAGTCGGGTCGCACCGTGCCGAAAAGACTGCGGTATGGATTGAAGTGCAGCACGCACGTCTCGGGGAAACCCCCGGCTGCCGAGACCCGATTCTTCACGGCTGTAATCGTCCGACCCGACCCCCAAACATCATCCACGATGAGTGTAGGACGGCCCCGCAGTTTGTCGTCCGCAGGAAACTGGATGAACTCCGGCCAAGCCATGATCGCAGAGCGCTCATGGCTCGACTGGGCGGGGAAATCCACAGCGGCCGTCAGGATGTGTGTGATGTTCATGGCCTCGGCCAGCATCCCGCCGGGAACGATGCCACCGCGGGTCACGATGACCATGGCGGTGAACTCACGTTCAAACTGGGGGATGAGGTGATCGATCAAGCGATCTATCTCCTCCCAGGATACCAGCTCGCGGCGCTGGCCAGGCGGATTAGATGCCATGAACGTCCAGCGCGCTGCAATCAGAAGTTAGTGCCATGCAAGACCGTGCGGGTGAATGAATCTGCATTGAGGTCTCGTCACTACAGGGAGTCAGAATTCGATTCATTATAGCAAACTAACCGGATCGATCTCAATGCGCCAGTCTCTCAACCGCAGGCCCTCAAGCAACGCGGCGGGATCTGAGCCGCGAAGAACTATCTGCCAGCGATACTTCCCATCCAATTTGCTGTAGAAACAGGGTGCGGGTCCGATCAGGGCTGGCTCCGTTCCAGTGGCAGACTTGAGGCGGCGGCCCAGCGCGCTGGCGACTTCGCGTGCAGCCTGCTCGGCCCTGGCGGCCTCGTGGTGCCGGAACTCAAGACGCAATAAGCGCGTGAACGGCGGAAAGCCCAGGCGCCTTCGTTGGGAAAGCTCGTATGCCTGGAATGCTTTCACGTCGTGGCGACTGGCTGCTTGAATCGCATAGTGATCCGGGGCGAATGTCTGCAGCACCACCCTTCCCCCAAGGGTCGAGCGGCCCGCCCTGCCTGCCACCTGTGTCAAGAGCTGAAATACGCGCTCGGCTGCGAAGGGATCTGGAAGAAAGAGCCCAACGTCGGCCATGACGATACCGACGAGAGTGACGCGGGGTAAATCGAGCCCCTTTGCCAGCATCTGCGTTCCGATGAGGACGTCTGCACGGCCGGAGGCGAAGTGGTGCAAGATGAGCGCATGCGCATCCTTCTGCCGCGTCGTCTCCCAGTCCCAGCGTAACGTCCGCGCTTTGGGAAAGACTTGCTGCAATTCCGATTCCACCTTCTCCGTACCCAAGCCGTAGGCCCGAATGTCAGGACTGCCGCACTCGGGGCACTTGTGCGGGACGCCTCGCTCGTAGCCGCATCGGTGGCACAAAAGGCGATCGCCGGCGGCAACGTGATACGCAAGCGGCGTATCGCAGCGCGGGCAGCGCACGACGTAGCCGCAGTTGCGGCAAAATACGTGCGTTGCAGTGCCACGGCGATTCAAGTACAGGATAGCCTGCTGCCCGTTCTTCAGGACTTGGCTCAGCCCGGCCACGAGGGCGCGGCTGAAACTGCCGCGGTTGCCGGCCCTAAGCTCCTCGCGCATATCCACCACACTCACTGGCGGCAAGTCAAGCACAGGGGACGGAGTCTGGCTCGAGGCAGCTGCGACGCGATGCGGAAGCTCGAGGCGATTGAGCTCGCCGGTCTCCGATCGGTACAGCTGCACAACGCTGGGCGTAGCGGAACCCATGAGGCATACGGCATTGCAGATGCGTGCATAGGCTTGTGCTGCCCCAATGGCGTCATAGAAGGGAGGCTCGGCCTGGTGATATGAGGCGTCGTGGCACTCGTCCAGCACGAGCAGGCCGAGCCTCGGCAAAGGGGAAAACAAAGCGCTGCGCGGCCCAATAATCACGCGAAGTGTGCCCGAGCGTGCCCGACGCCAGGTATCGTAGCGTTCACCGTCGGAGAGGCGTGAATGAATGAGGCCCACCTGTCCAGGCAGATGGGCAAGGAAGCGCTGCACGGTCTGGGGCGTCAGGGCGATCTCAGGCACCAGAACTATGACCTGTTGCCCGCTGCGGATGGCTTCAACGCTAGCGCGCAGGTACAACTCTGTCTTGCCGGAACCGGTGACACCCTGAATCAGGAACGGCTGGCTGCGCTGGCCCCGACTCCCACTCTGCTGTGCTCGTGAGATCGTCTCCCATGCGGACTGCTGGTCGGGCGTGAGGACGGTTGGGACCGCAGGCTGAGGCAATGCTGACTCGCTTGGCCGCGATAGTGGATCACGCCAAACCTCCTGCTCGCGCAACATTATCAGTTCGCGCTCGGCGAGTTCCTGCAGATCCGCGAAAGTGCAGCCGCTCTCCGCATACACCCAGGATACGTTCACGGCGTCGGGCCGCTGCATCAGGTACGTCAGGGCCCTGCGCCGGCGCGTGCGTGTTGCCTCCGTGCTGCCCAACTGATCGAGCACGGATTCAGCCACCGCCAGCGTTACAGCAAGTTGCGCGGTGCGGACATACTTGGGTCGGACGCGGGCGGGCGGCAGCACGGAGTCGGCGGCGAGCAAGCCATTGCGCACTAATGCCTGGGCGGTGCGGCGCCACTCCACCTTTGGGACAAGCCGGTCAATTTGCCTCCCGCGGAGCGGACCCCGATCTCGCAGGAGTTCCAGAAGGCGCGCGCCAGTCCGCGATCCTGGCTCTCCATTCTCCGCCTGCGCGATGGAACGGAGTGAGTAAAGCGTATCTGATTGTTGGGCCAGCCCCGGAGGCAGGAACAGTCCGATGATCGCGCCAATCGGCGTAATGGTGTTCTCTGCAAGCCAGGAGGCCAGGGAGAGTTGAGACTGATTGAGGACGGGTTCCGGATCGACCAGGCGCAGGATCGACTTGGTCTTTTCCACCGCGGGTCGTTCAATTCGCTGCAAGACGACGCCTTGTACCGAGCGACTCGCAAACGGCACCACCACGAGGTGGCCCTCCCCCACACGCCCCTCCAGCTGAGGCGGCACTTCGTAGTCGAAAGCCATGGTGGGGCGAGGAGACTCGAAGTCGCTGCCTTCTACGAAAACGCCCGCCATCGACGGGACGTTTACGGCAATGCGGGCAAAACCAGTCATGACGGATCAGGAACTTCGCAGGATCGCCACGGCGCCGTACCCGACAACCGCCGAGAAATCACCGGTCACATCACCCGAGGTGGCGTGGCGAAGGATCTCGATTCTGTCCGCCCCCAGGTCGCGAGCGGCCCACATCACGGCAGCCATGGCACCGAGACCACATGCCGAGCCTCGGCCGCTGCGCTCCAAGTCGAACAATGTCTCCGGATCGAATGCCTCGACCTGACCCAGCATTGCCCGGTCCATCGAAAGGGCGACCTGCTGGTCATGGTAATGGGAGAGATCCGTGCTCGCAACTAGCAGGGACTTGCGCCCACGCGCCACGGTGGCAAGCGCATGTCCGATAAGCTTGCAGGTTGGGGCATCCTGGGCGCGGACCATTATGGGCAACAAACCCCAGACCGACGTCAGCGCCCTCTGGAGGAACGGCAGCTCAATTTCAAGTGAGTGTTCAGGATCATTCGAGAGCGGGGTTATAGCCGGCGCACCAATTGCCTGCAACTGCTGCTCGAATTCAGAAATGGCGTCTCTATCAAGCGGAATGGTTCCCAGCGGCGTCACGTATGCGTCGTGGGAGGTTATCAAGAGAGGCGCATGATGGAAATTATG
This sequence comes from Anaerolineales bacterium, assembly GCA_036524055.1. Taxonomy (GTDB): domain Bacteria; phylum Chloroflexota; class Anaerolineae; order Anaerolineales; family Villigracilaceae; genus Fen-1038. The sequence goes on from DATDCZ010000063.1 coordinate 7,731, forward strand.
GAACGGGGAAAGCACCGCTACCAGATCCGGGGAAGTGCCACGAACCGCAGCGAACGAATATCCCGCAACTGGTCCGGAATAGCGATGCCCGGCGTGGGGCGCGATGACGGCAATCACCTCGCCCTTCAGGGGCGGGATTTGCGCCGCATCCAGGTAAGAATCCACCTCGCGCGCCAGTACCTTCGGCTCCCCCTCATACCATAAGCCCGCGATCGGTGAGGGTCGCAGGTCGAGTGTCATGCTGGCATTCTAGCACACTGATGGCGCAGCTTACGCGAACGCTGATCGGAAATGGGCGAGACCGGGCCTTGGGTGTACAGCCAGATGCCGACGCTCGCAGGGAACGACTGCGGAGTGCAATGCCGATGATCTAGTCGGCAATGCAGAAAGCTGCTGGACATACGCGAAGAGACCGGCTTGCGCCGGTCTCTTTGGTCATAGCCCATTCTCAGGGGATTCTGTAGCTTCCAATCACTTTGTCGAGCAGGTCGGAATATTGATCCTGGTAAGCGTTATCCCACCAAGCAGTGAACATCAGGCCCGCGGTCGGCTTGCGCACCTCAACGAAGGTGTAGCCAGAGCGATCGCTGCCTTTTGATTCCCAGGTCAGGCGTTCGCTGCCGTCTTTCTGGATGCTGTCATCACTGATGCGAATATCACCTTCCTGCCCAGTGGAGCTGTAGAACTGGTGCAGCCACGACCGGAAGGTGGGGCCGGTGTCTTGCGAACTCCACGGCGTTCCATCGTCGTAGACAATGCTCTCGACACCCGCGTGCTGATCGGGCGAGAGGTACTTGTCCCAGTACCAGTTGCTACTTGTGCTATCTACTTCCTGCGAGTATGTCCAATCAGAGGGCACGTCAATAGCGAAGTAATCATTCTTGTCCGTGAACGTGGTCCACTGATCACCGACTGAAGTTGACGCTGCCTCGGTCGCAACCGGGGCTACGGTCGGGGGAGGCGCCGGTGTGGGCGTAGGAGATCCACATGCCAGGCCGACAGCCAACAACAATGCCATTAGTCCAAGCAGGTATTTGAATCCGCGGGTTGTCATTGCATCCTTTCCTCTGGCTGAAGATGCCGCATTATACGGACAACCTCCCCGTGGCGCAAGTCAAATTAGGGAGTCTTTGTCCGATTTTGCGAAGGGCGGCGCAGTATGGTTTCAGTGGCTTTGAACGCCAATGGAGGCAAAGCGCGAGGGTCGAACCATTCAGCGCGGTCTGCATCATCACCCGGCGTCAACTCGCCCGAAAGGACGGTTGCCGCGAACACCATGATAAAGTCTGCGCCACGCTCGTGCTCTCGTCCGGCAATCACATCAAGGATATCGGTGGCTCGCACGGTGAGGCCAGTCTCCTCAAGGCACTCGCGTTCAGCCGCCCGTCGAGGATCCTCACCTGCGTCGACAAAGCCTGCTGGTAGCGTCCAACGGCCTCGAAACGGTTCATTGCTGCGGCGGACAAGTAATACGCGCTCATGATCCTGGATAAGGACCGCGGTCGCCACCTTGGGATCAGCAAAGTAGACCCAGCCGCAACTTGGGCAGGCTGGCCGGAGACGACCGAATTGCTCGACTTGCTCCAGCTTGGTAGCGCAGCGGGGGCAGTACCGGACCTCTAGCCCTTGCATCCAGCCACTCTCACATCAAGGTCCCCGGTTGCGCGGCGGCAGCGGCTGATGATTAGCAGCGCCCGGAGGTTTCCCGAAGCATGGCCGGGACAGGCCACGTCGCAGGTCACTTCTCGATCAGATTGCTGTGGAATTGCCGCCGAGAGCGACGATCAAGGTACACCGACACGCCCACGAGGAGCGCGCCAGCAGCCGCGAGCGCAATGATCCACAGCGGCGGAATTGGTGCGGACCGACCGGCGCGGGCAGGCTCGGCCGGCGGTGCTGTCTTGGCAAAGGCCTCAGGGGTTGGCGCGGCCGGTTGCTGAAGCGCGGGGGCGCTGGATTCTGGCGCAGCCATCGTCTGATCCAGGCCGGCTTCGGGCGTGACTTCCGCTGCACCGCCTCCGCCACCGCCCATCCCAAACCCGGGTGCGGGCGCAGCAGCGATGCTGCTTACGGCCAAGGGGGTCAGCGCGTTAATGCCCACGGTAAGAAAGAAGAGCAACGAGGCCAATACACCCGCATATCGCAGCACTGGCACAGCTCGAGGCTGAGGTGCCGCGACCCGGAAATCCAATGGATTGAGCGTGAAATTGCGGGGAGCCCGCCGCCGCCGGACACGACGCATCAGGCCGCGAGGAACGCGCAAGTCGTCCAGCAGCTTGCGCAGTCCGGCGTCGACAGCCAAGCGCGCCTCGATGCGTGCCACCTCGCCGGCGTCCAATTGGCCGTCAAGGTAGGCAGAAAGTAGTTCAGCATCACGAAATTGCATGGGAAGTCACGAACCTGGCTCGTGCTGTAGACGGAACATGGCGGGCAAAAGTTCCTCGAAACCTTGAAGGCAATCCCGCAGACGCAAACGGGCGCGAGCAATGCGCGACTTAACGGTGCCCAACGGGACTCTCGCGGCGAGGGCGACTTCAGTGTAGTCGAGGCCTTCGATGTCTGCCATGACCACGACAGTCCGGAACTCGAAGGGCAACCCTTCGAGACAGTGCTCCATCGCGTGCTCCAGCTCGGCGGCCTCGGCGGACTCCTCGGGTGAGAGGCTGGGGTCGGCGAGCCAGCGAGGTTCATCCAAGCCGTCTCCGTCCTCCCCGTCGGGTTCCAGCGCCGTCGTGGGACGTCGCTTCCGTCTGCGCAGCTCATCATAGGCTGCGTTGGTGATCGTCCGCATCAGCCAAGCCTTGAAAGAACCACCACGGAAGCTTTTGAGGCTGCGAAAGGCGGAAATGAAGGCCTCTTGAGTCGCGTCGGCCGCCATTTCCTCATCTCCAAGTATCCGGCGCGCTGTGTTGAAAAGGGCGTCCTGGTAATGCAGGACAAGGGTGTTGAAAGCGTCAAGATCGCCGCGCTGGGCGTCGGTTATTAGTGCACTTTCGTCCATTGATGAAATTCTATCATGGGGAGGCTGCCTGCCGCGCCGCATGTGCAATCAGCATGGCGTGGAAGCATGAGCCGCGGCCTTCACAGCCACCGCATTGACGGTGCCGGGAGATTAGCCAAAAGGAAATGGACTAACACACCTGGAGACGGCCGGCCATTTGCCGCTGGCGACTCCGCAGTGCGGGCGCGATTCCCAAATGCGCGCCAACGGACTCTTCCTAGCCTCCCAGATTCACGCCAATCAGCCGGCCTATTCCAAAGGTGATCACGGCGGCGATCAGCCCAAAAAGGACTTGCCGAAAGCCAGACGAGAACACGTTTCTGCCCGTGAAGAGAGTGATGCCTCCGCCGATGATGAAGAGCCCGACGGCACTGACAAGCGTGCTTCCGAAGATCGCCGACTGACCCTTCAAGATCAGGAAGGGGATGATTGGTATGATGGCGCCGATTGCGAACAGGAAGAACGAGGTAGTGGCGGCCACCCATGCGGAGCCACCCAACTCAGCCGGATCGACGCTCAGTTCCTCGCGCGCAAGCGTCTCGAGCGCTGAAGCCGGGTCGGTCATGATATGTTTGGCAAGCCTGGTCGCGTCCGTGGCGGGAACGCCGCGAGCCTCGTAGATAAGCGCCAATTCCTCGGCCTCTTCCTCAGGCGCGGCGAGGATCTCCGCCTTTTCAATCGCAATCTGATGCTGGTAGAGCTCACGCGAGCTCTGCACGGAAAGCCATTCCCCCAGAGCCATCGAAAAGGCCCCGGCCAGCAATCCGGCGAACCCCGTGATGAGTATTGCAGTGCTGCTCAACTCCGCGCCGGCAACGCCCATGACGAGGCTCAGGTTGGATACGAGCCCATCGTTAGCCCCAAGAACGGCAGCGCGAAGCGCATTGCCACCGGCGGCACGATGGCGGCCTTCCAGTTGGGCGAGCGCAACACCACCCATTCCACCCTGGATGCCGGAGGTTACATTGCGCAGCAGTCTGGCATGGGACCTTTCGTCCGCAGCCATGCGCGCGGAATTGGCGAGCCCGTCGTACTTGCGGGTGTCTTTCTGTTCCAGGCCGGCAACCGTGGGGAGCACGGCAGCGACACCGAATCGTTTTGCGCACCAGGCCAGCACAACAGTGCGCCAGCCAGGTTTGAATGAGGGAACTGCGGCACCGGCTTCCGTCAGGCGCCGCTCCCATACGGCGGCGTGCCGTCGCTCGGCATCTGCCATGCGTCGATAGACCTCTGCCAGACGTGTGTCCTTTTCGGCGCGGGTGAGTGCATCGTACAGGTATGCGCCATTGCGCTCGTCAGCCAGGCTCATAAGTGCGGTGGCTTGAATCGTTTGCTTTGACATTGTTCCCTTCCCGCCCGGTGCTGCCGTGGACAGAATGCTCAGTTTAGATAGAGTGTACCCCTTGTACGAAGTAGGGTGACCATTCGCCTGTTAGCGTTCGCGGCCTACCTCCCCCATTGGTGGGAGGCAGCCTCGGGAAAGAGACGTCTCGTCGGGCGGCTACGCGCCGGTCCGAAGGACACGGCGATCACAACCCACGTTAATCCTGACGCGCAAGGTCTTTCCTAACTGCCCGGAATAGGGCAACTTTGAGCCAGGGAAAAGAAAGGACTCCGAAATGTCAATACTTGTTTGGATCATCACGGGGATAGTGGCCGGCTGGTTGGCCGGCATGATAGTGCATGGGAGCGGTTATGGACTGATCGGCGACCTAGTCGTCGGCCTTGTCGGCGGCCTCATCGGGGGCGCGCTGGCGGGTGCCTTCGGAATCGCGCCAACGAACTGGATCGGCGTAGTGCTGGTATCGGCGTTGGGTGGAGTGGTCCTGGTCTGGATTCTCCACCTTATTCATCCGGGGCTTGCATAGGCCTCCCGGAACAAAAAGACATCGCTCCGTCTATCGGAGCGATGTCTTTTATGTTGCCGAGAAGTGGCGTGACCCCGGCCGCCAAGCACCTACCCGTGCTCGATACGCAGCGCGGGGAACAGCAGCACCTCGCGGATCGAGTGCTTGTTGGTGAGCAGCATGACGAGGCGATCCACCCCCATGCCAAAGCCTCCATTCGGCGGCATGCCATAGCGCATGGCACGCAGGTAGTCCTCATCCAGCGGGTGTTTCTCCTCATCATCGGCCGCGTAGTCCCGACCCATTTCGAGGAATCTCTGTTCCTGATCGAGGGGATCATTCAGCTCGGTAAACGCATTGCACAGCTCAAAGCCCGCGATGTACGCTTCGAAGCGCTCGACGGTGGTGGTATCTCCGGGCTTTGATTTCGCGAGGGGTGAGATGTCCCGGGGGTAGTCGTATAGGAACGTGGGCTGGATCAGACGCGGCTCAAGATATTCGCCCAGCATGAAGTCGATCAATTTGCCACGTGTGGCATGCGGGTCCGGCGCTTTTCCGTCCTTCAGCAGCGCCTTCAGGAGCGTATCCGCTCCCAGATGCTCACCGATATCAATGCCACTCGACTCCTTCAGGCCGGTGCGCAGTTCAAGACGTCTCCAAGGAGGCGCGAAATCAAGCGCATGGCCCTGATAGGTGACCTTCTGAGAACCCAGCACACGTTGGACCACAGTCGAGACCATCTGCTCGGTCAGTTGCATCACCTGCTCATAGTCGGCATAGGCCCAATAGAACTCCAATTGCGTGAATTCCGGATTGTGCTTGAAGGACAATCCTTCGTTACGGAAATCGCGTCCTATCTCGTAGACCCTCTCAAGATTCCCAACCAGCAGCCGTTTTAGATACAGCTCAAACGAAATGCGCAGATACATGTCCTGGTCAAGCTCATTGTGATGCGTGACGAAGGGACGCGCGGCCGCCCCTCCATACAACGGCTGCAGAACGGGAGTCTCGACTTCGAGGAATCCCCTTTCGTCCAGGAAGTCGCGAAGGGCGCGGATCGCAGCTGCGCGCACGCGGAAGACGTCCCGGACTGCAGGATTGACCGCAAGATCCGCGTAGCGCTGCCGCGCCCGCAGCTCGGGGTCCTCGAGACCCGCATGGCGAAGGACCACGCCATCGGGCATGGTCTCGTCCTTGGCGGCAGGAAGCGGGCTCACCGCCTTTGCCAGCATGACGAATTCCTGGACCTGCAAAGTGACTTCGCCGGTCTTGGTCCGAAACATCTGACCGGAGGCCTGGACAAAATCGCCGATATCGAACATGCGGTTGAAGAAATCGACCTTTTCCTGACCCACTTCATTAGCCCGGAAGAAGAGCTGCACTTTGCCCGCGCCATCCTCAATATGAGCGAATGAGAGCTTACCCATTGGACGCACCGCGCGGATACGGCCAGCAAGCGTGACGTGGACGTCTTCTCCGGTCTTCTCTTGCGCCTCAAAGGCCGTGATGGCCTCGATGCTCGTGTGCGTTCGTCTGGCACGCGGGGGGAAAGGATCAATTCCCTCCGCCCGCAATTCCTCTATCTTCTGCAGGCGTATTTGTTCGAGCGATGTGAATTCTGTCATTGGTCCCATCCTGCAAGCTTGACAATAGTCCCCCCGCGGCACAAAAAAACGGCCCCGCGGCCCGCCACCCAGTGGGGGCGAAGGTGCGCGGAGCCGCTTCGGTCCGAAGTCCGGGCGATTTCGCCCGTTCCTACTTTACTCTGATGATCTTAACCTTGTACATACCGCTGGGCGTCTCCACGGTCACGGTCTCGCCGACCTCGTGATTTAGGATGGCCTTGCCGATCGGGGATTCGTTCGAGATCTTGCCTTCCCGCGGATTGGCTTCAGCAGCACCGACAATCGTGTAGGTTTCGGGGTCAAAGCCCTGCTCTTGAATGGTTACAGTCGACCCGATTGCCACGGTACCCGCGGGGTGGTCGGCGGCCTCCGGCTCGATCACGCGCGCCGTCGCAAGGAGCATTTCGAGTTCCTGGATGCGGCCCTCGACGAAAGCCTGCTCGTTCTTGGCGGCTTCATATTCGGCGTTCTCGATGAGTTCGCCACCTTCCATGGCCTCATGCAGCCGGTCGGCCACCTCCTGACGTTTCACTGTCTTGAGGTGGTCCAGCTCATCCTGAAGCTTCTGGAAGCCTTCCTTGGTGAGGAATTTGGTCGCCATCGCAGTGTTCCTATTTATAGAAGAATTTGCATCCCGTACGGGATGCAATTTGACCCTTCGGAGATGCTAAAGGCAGAGTTACTATATCACGGTTCGACGCTGCAATCAAGAGCCCGGAAGGCGCCGGTGAGCGGGGCTCAGTGCCGCCATAGACGTATGCCCTGGGCGGGTGCCCAGTACTCCTGGATTGCGAGCGAGGGATCCGATCCCTCAAATACGGCTGTGACCTGACTGCGATATGCGGCGACGGCGGCCTGCCAAGCCTCCAGGCCCCGAAGAGTAACCACCGCCAGCGAGCCGTGAAACCCGGCCGTCTTGGCGGCAATGGCGTCTGGATGCTCAATGACATAGGGGAAATCGGCGGCGTAGGTCAATGGAAGGTCCAGCAGCTCGGCGGCACGGCGGACAAGCATGTGATCGACATGGTCGCCTACTCCGAGGAGACAGAAAATGGAATCATCGGGTTGGAGGGCCTGCTCAAGCGCAGATCGAATTTGGACCGGCAACTCAACGTCGGCGGGGTGGACTTGAGCCCCCACTGGATCCGCGTATAGAGGCGCGCCACCAATGTCGCGTCGATAGATCGCGTCCAGAAATTGAAAGTGCACCGCCGCGGCTCCCAGGATCGCAGCGGCGTCAAGATCCTCAAGCCGGCGGGATTCGACCGTCTGGCGTGCACCCCCGGTCGACCACTTCGCATGCATGCTCCAAGCGAACTCCGAGAGCTCCTCGGTTGGCGGCACCCCGGCCATCAACGTCCAGATTTCCACAGACTGGCCCACAGCCGAGCGATCGCTGATCCATCCGCCGAGGGAAAGCGCCGCGTCATCAAGATGCGGCGACAGGACAATGGTCCGCATTCCCCGATTGTAACAACGTCAGCACGAAGATTGCGGGCCGCAAATCCCGCAGGGGAAAGGCCAGCGTAGAGCAGTCGTAGGGCACACGGCGGGATATTGCAGGCCTCGTCAGCGGGAGGCATACTTCGGCGTAGCCGGGCTTCAAGAACGTGAGGTGTATACTGCGTCGGCTGGAAATCAGGAAAGCAGCCGAAGAATTGAGCAGGTATCCCCCATGAGAAAGCTTCGCCCCTTGATCGCGGCGCTGATGGCGCTTGGCTTCTATACCATCACAGACATCCTAGTCTGGCAACGCATCTTCGAGAGTAACCAGCTGGTTATGTTCGCAAACACCTACCATGCCGGCTGGTTCGTCTCCCTCGCCGGCTATGCCATGGTCGGCGTGGTGGTGATGTCGGACAAACTGAAAGACTGCCTGTTCTTTCTGGTTGCCCTGTTCATCGGGGCATACAGCGGCCTCGAAGATATCCTTTACTATGTCCTCGATCGCAAGCCCGTGCCTGAATCATTGCCGTGGTTGGAACATAATCCGTTGATCCGGGGCACCGCACGCGCAGACCTCATCCTATCGGTTGTTTTCTGGCTAGCAGTACTGATTGCGCTATATGCGGTTCTCTACCTAGGGCGGGGGCATGCGAGGCGCGTGGAACCCGACGTGAATCAAATGAGTTCTGCGGAAGCAGATCCGAGTCCCAGATGAAGTGATCTGGGCTCCCTTGGGTAACCATAATCCCTGAGCCGGCCGCGGGCAGCATTGTCCGCGGCGGTTTTTTTCATTTCCATCCATCGCTGGCAGCTTAGTACCTTCTAATACGCGCCTAAGACCCCTATCACGCGACCGGATAATAATGCCGCCCCGCTGTCGTTCGACTGAGTGAGGCCAACACGGAGGGATGCTCGATTGACTAGCGGGCCGTACGCGCTGGCATTCAGCGCTCCCGCCGGGCCTCTGAGGGTTGGTGGAATCTCCATGTCAATCATGACCGACGTTGTGCTAGCGCTCTATTTCGTGACCGTGTTGTGGCTGGCGACTTATGGCACCGCGAGCCTGGTGAACATCGTCCTCTACTGGCGCTCGAAGAGACGGGGCTACCAATCGGGTGACGGGCCACCACTGCCGAAAGAATGGCCCAGTGTGACGATCCAGTTACCGGTCTTTAATGAGAAGTACACCGTAGAGCGATTGCTCGAGGCGGTAACGCGACTCAATTACCCGCGTGAGCTGCTGCAGATCCAAGTATTGGACGACTCGACGGATGATACAACGGAGCTCATAAGGCGCCTCGTGGACGCGTACAAGAGCCAAGCGATCAACGTAGAGCTGCTGCACCGAACGAATCGAGCTGGATACAAGGCGGGCGCGTTACAGGACGCGTTTCCGAGCGCAACTGGCGAGCTCATCGGCATCTTCGACGCGGACTTTGTGCCCGAGCCGGACTGGCTTGGCCGGACCGTTCCCCTATTCGTTAATCCGCGGCTGGGGTGCCTGCAAACGCGGTGGGGTCATACTAATCGGAAGTACAACGCTTTGACGCGCGAAGAAGCGCTGGCCATCGATGCACATTTCATCGTTGAACAATCAGCGCGATCCGGAAATGGCCTTTTCCTGAACTTCAACGGAACGGCAGGGCTGTGGAGACGTGCCTGCATCGAAGACGCGGGCGGATGGCAGCATGACACCCTGACGGAGGACCTTGACCTGAGCTATCGAGCGCAGCTGGCAGGATGGAAAATCGATTATCTACCGGACGTCATAGTGCCTGCCGAGTTGCCATCGCAAGTGGAGGCATTCAAGAAGCAGCAGTTCCGATGGGCAAAAGGAAGTTTCCAGGTGGTGAGGAAGCTGCTCCCGGCTGTGCTGCGACGCAAAGATCTCTCGCGCGGCGTCAAGGCTATGGCGGCGCTTCACTTGACGGGCTACATGGTGCACCCGCTCATGCTGGCACTGCTTGTGCTCACGCTGCCTGTCGGCGTGCTGGCACCAATCGCCTTCAAGATCCTGCCATTCACTTTCGTGGCGGGCTTTGGACCGCCACTGATGTGCCTGGTGGCCGAGGGCCGGCGGTCGCCGACCCTGGCGGAACGCATCCGAATGCTGCCCCTGATGACAATAACGGGCTTTGGAATCTCACTGAGCACCTCGGTTGCCGTAATCCAGGGGCTCCTGGGGACAGGAGGCAACCACTTCACGCGCACTCCGAAGCTCAATGAAGGAGAGGTAAAGCGCCACAAGAGGATTGACCAGTCCTATCTTGAGCCGGTGAGCCCTCTGGTTTGGGGTGAGATCGTCCTTGGCGTCTATGCGCTTGCTACAGGCATGCTACTGGAGCCAGCGCTGGGCCTGCAGATCATGCCATGGATGCTAATCTATGCCATGGGGTACTTCTATGTCGCGGGACTGAACCTGGCGCAGCACGCCACGGCTGGCGGAGGCCGCCAGAAAGAACCGCTGGTGGCATAGAAGTTCAACCTGCCCGGCGCGCTCGAGGGTGCTTCGCCTCGGGCGTGGTGCTGCGTTTCCCCAGCTTTGGCGTGGTGGCGGTGGCTGCATGACTCGTGCGCCTGGCCCTGATTGTCAGCTTTCTACCCACTGATATCCCAGAAGTCTTTACCTTTGTCGTTGGACCGGGCGGTGCGTCCGGCAGGGCCTCACGCGCGTTATCGACAGATTCGATTCCGGCCCCCTTGAGGGCGCGGTACAGGGCCGCCCAGTTGTCGCCGCTAACAATCCGCCAATCGAGGAACGCATGGTGCTGGTAGGCGGCGAGCTCAACATACAGCCCGTCTTCCCACAGATCCTGGCAGTCCCGAATGTATTCCAGGCCGGTGATGGAGTCCCTGAATACGACGAAGCCGGTGCGCGGCAACTCGAGCGCGGCGGCCAAGGATCGCCGGCCCAGCTTGCCCGAGCTCTTGTTCAAAGCGGAAGCCGAAATGCGCAGCCAGCCGCGAGCGACGCTGTGCTTGTTATTGTAGAGCACCAGGGCGCGTTCGGCGCCGCGGCGGTTAGAGAAGGCAAATACATTCTCGTTCACGCGACCGCCGCGGGCTTTGAAGTCGAATAGGTGAAACTGGTCGGCACCGGCAAAAAGAGCGCGGCGGCGCAGCAACGGGAAGATCTCCTGCTCATGCCGACGGACTACTTCCACATCGGCACTCTCATCGAGTCGGGGCTTGCGGTATTCCATACCGTAACGCTCACGTAGGCCCTCCAACTGACCGTGCCCAAACATAGGAAGGCCCGGAAGCGTCGCCATGACCATGCACGTGCCGAAGTACTTGTCACCCCTGCCGAACTGCTCCAGAGCAGTCTCTTCGTCGGGGTTGCTCATGAAATTGACATGACGTTTGAGGATCTCGGAGTCGAACTTCAGTGTGTTCTTGATCAGCTGACGATATTTCCTGTTCTCCTCATCTCGCAACATGTGCATGAAAGCCGAGTTGTACACGCGATGCATGCCGAGCGTCCGCACGAAGTAGCCCTCCATCATCCAGAAGGCCTCAGCCAGCAGAAGAGTGTCCGGCGCCTCGGCAGCGACCCGATCAACGACCTCGCGCCAGAATTCGCCGGGAACAGCTGCATCGAACACGGCGGCCGTCATCCCATGCTTTGCCCGAGACGGAATGCCATCAAGCCGGCCTGGCAACGGGAACCAGAGCCTCTGAATGTGCTCCCGCGCAAGGGTCATGGCGGCATCAAACCGTATGATCGGGAACATGTGCGCCACGTGCAGGATAGTCTGCATGACTGCCGCCCGGACATCCGGCCGCGAGTAATCCAGCTGAGCCGTATCATTCCAGGCGAAGGACGTGCCGTCGTTACCGTGGTAGATGTACTGAACGGCCCTGGTCTGCGCATCGACCCGTTTGAAGACCACCGCCGTTCCCGTATGATCATAGTAGTGGTCTTCCAGGTAGATCTCCACACGTGGATCCCGGGAAAGGTTCTCAGACGTGAATGTATAGCCCGGGAACGGCGGCTCATCCAGCGACAAGAATCTCTCGGGATGCTCAACAACCCACCTCGAGTCGATCCCCAGGTGATTCGGCACCATGTCCGCCGAGAGACGTATGCCTCGCTTGAAGGCGCGCTTCTGAAGGTCGGCCATGGCTTGTTCACCACCGAGGTCCGCGGCGACGGTGTAGTCGTAGATGGAGTACGCAGACGCATCCGCATCCGGCTGGCCCATGCGCTGCTTCAGGCGCCGCGAGGCGGGACTCCGCTCCCAAATGCCGATGAGCCAGAGGCCGGTCAAGCCCATAGCGGCCAGCTGATCCAATTCCTCATCGGGAATGTCTGCCAGAGTGCTAATGTCGCGCGAGAATTTTCTTCGGAGCTGATCCAGCCACACGTAGGTATTCTTTGCGACCAGCACCACCTCGGGCATCCAGGCACGGTCGTCGCTATATCGGCCGTGAACCGGCTCGCCGCGGTAATCAGGGACGGGTCGGGGCACGCGGCGCCTTGCTTTTTGGGTCTGAGGCATGATTTCCTCGCGCTTAGAACATGCTTTGGGGTCGGAATGAACGGCCCCGGTCGAGCCGGCGTGCGCTGAACAGCAATCCAATGATATCCCCTTAGCCGCGCAGCCGCGAAGGCACACGGCGCATCTCTCCCCCGTGTGCCTTCTAGCCCGCTGGCGCACCCCCGGATGCCCCCCAGCTGGGGTCGCAAGCAGGTTTTGGGCGCCAGAAGGCAGATGGCGCAGACCGCCCAAGCCGGATTTTGCCGCCTGAGAGCAGCATTAAAACCTTGACGTCCCAGGGGATTGCCTGTATTATCCGACCGCTAGATGCCAGTACGTAATCGTTTGGATCCAGGACCAGGTGACCCGAGGGCTTTAGGCCGGGTCATTTCGTTTTGACGGACCGACGAACGTGCGACATCTGTGCAATACATCTTTTCGTTGTTGCCAGAAGGAGGCAATGTAATGTCCGAACGTATCGTCGGAACCGTCAAGTGGTTCAATGCGGAGAAGGGCTACGGCTTCATCTCTCGGGATGGTGGTCCTGACGTATTTGTCCACTACTCGGCCATCCAGAGCGAAGGGTTTCGCAAGCTCGTGGAAGGCCAGAAGGTAGAGTTCACGGTGGAGCAGGGTCCCAAGGGACCCCAGGCCGCCAACGTCATGCCGCTCTAATCAATTCCCCACACAAACAACGAAACCCCCACCCATACGGGTGGGGGTTTTTCTTTGGGTAGGACGATCAGCAGCGGCTACAGCGCCCTGTGATAGACGCGGTGGTTCTTGTATTCGACACCGTTGAGATTCTTGAGGTCGGCACGCATCTGTCGCGTGGTTTCCGCAACCTGGGTCATCTCGACGTGCAGGAACTGAGGCTCCCGCCGAAGATAGGCGCCAAATCCTCCCCAGAGGAACGCAAGGGGGGAGACGCGAAAACCAAGCGCGGTCTTCCCCAATTCATTATAGAGCAGGGCGTTACCGCCCGTCCCCTGAAACTCCGGCAGGATGCCCATTCCGTTCCCGGAAACGGTTCGGGTGCGCAAGGTCTCCAGGAGGATATCGAGAAGGCCAAACGGAAAGAGGTGGCCCTTCGCCCGCTGCATGGCCGCGGACACATCCGGGAAGGCGAATAGGAAACCCACGATCTCATCGTTGTGCGTGACGATCTTGATGAGGCGATGGTCCGCGAAGTTGATGACGTTGTCCACTGCATATTGGATGTCACCGGGAGTGAACGGATAGTACTCCCAGTTATGAATGAACGTCTTGTTGTACGCCTCGCCAATTCGCCAGGCCCACTTCAGCAATTCGCCCTTGCTCTTGAAGTTCTTTACCTTGAGGTTCCCCCGCTGGGCGGCGCGCTCGGCAATGCGCTGCACGCGCTCCGGGACCCGAAAGGCCTCCGAGGGCAGGTAGCAGGAGACGAAATCCACTTCCTTCTCGAAGCCAAGCGTTTCGACCAGTTTCGGGTAGTAATCGTAGTTGTAGTTCATCATCGTCATCATCTGACGGTGCTGAAATCCCTCGATCTGGATTCCGTACCCGTCGAATGGCGATAGCCCTTTGGGGCCAATCATGGTGTCGAGGCCGCGGCCGCGAGCCCAATCAAAGGCGGCGTCGAACAGCGCTCTTGCGACCTCCATGTCGTCTATGCTATCGAACTGAAAGAAGTGGGCCTTCTTCGTCTTGTGATAATCATTGAAAGGGCGGTTGTCTGCAACACAGATGCGTCCCACCACTTTACCATCGCGAACCGCCACGAAGAAATCAGCAAACGAATGCTCGAAGAAAGGGTGCTTCTTTCGGTTCAGGGGTAGATAGGCATCGCCGAATGGCGGTGGAACGAATTGGGGACAATCCTTGTACAGGTCGTAATAGAACTGGACGAAACGTTTGGTCTGCCGCTGATCGTTCGTATCCACCTTCTCGATGTTTACCATGCCCTGCCTCCTCAGATGGATTGCCGACCCCCAGTATATATCACATCGCATGCTGTGTCGCCCCGCTCCGAAGCGCCGGGCGTGCGCCAATCCACCGCGCAGTCCCCGCCATAACGAACGTCTTCCAGCTTCGTTCTAGTTGTAGTCCAGCAATCGGTACTTGTAAACCGAGAATGCGAAGGAGACCCCATGTGGAAACGAATCGTGTTTGGTTCGCTCCTGCTTTTGGGATTGATATTCGGGGCTTGGGCCCCGATCGCGGCGCAGGGCATGCCAGGTAGCCATATTCTTCAGGCAACCCAGCCGGCCCCAGGACCGACGATACAGGTGACAGTCGTCCTTGGAGCCACGCCCGCTCCGGCGCCGGCTTCCGGCGGAGCTCTCCCCTCTACCACAATCATCATCGCTTTGCTCGTGATCATCTTGCTGGCTGTTGTGATAGGCGGCATGGCCCTGATGAGTCGACGCCAGTCGTAAGTACCTCCCTATTCCTTCGACAGTATAGATCGCCGAAGCGGCGCAACCACAGCGCCGCTTCGTGACTTAATGCCTCTGTGAACAATGGGTGGGGTATCAGCAGCGCCCCTCTTTTCGAGTATCCTTGGCCGAATGTCGTCAATTCGCAGCCGCTTTGTCGAGCTCACGGCCGACCTGCCCCCGACATACTGGTACCTCTGGTTTGGTACCATCGTCAACCGGCTGGGCAGCTTCGTCGTGCCATTCCTCAGCCTCTACTTGACTTCGCAGCGAGGCATCAGCGTGAAAGATGCTGGTTTGGTGGTCGCGCTGTACGGGGCCGGCGCATTCGCGGCCATGTTGGTCGGCGGCGAGTTGGCAGATCGCCTGGGCCGGCGCCCTGTGTTGCTGATCAGCCTTCTGGGTACTCCGCCCTTGATGCTGTTGCTGGGTTTCGCCCGGCATCTTGTCCCTATCGCCGTTCTCACAGGTCTCGTCGGCCTATTCACCGAGCTCTACCGCCCGGCGGTTGGAGCGGCCATAACGGACCTCGTTCCGGCTCGATCGCGCACACGGGCCTTCGGCTACATCTACTGGGCTGTGAATGTTGGGGCTGCGCTTGCGCCTGTCCTTGCCGGTTACATGGCCCGCGCCAACTTTATCCTGCTCTTCATCGGAGATGCGCTAACGACCTTGATTTACGGACTTATGGTCCTATCGCGGGTGCCCGAAACGCGACCCACCGAGGCCGTGCGGGCCGCCCACGCGTCATTTGCGAGCCGACTGCGTCAGCTGGGACGCGAACCCGTGCTGCTTGTGCTTGCATTCCTGACACTGTTCTTCGGCATGATCTACATGCAGGGATTTGTCACCCTTCCGCTGGATATGGTGAGACACGGGTTGACGTCCGGGGACTACGGCTTGACCATTGCTGCCAACGGAATCCTAGTTGTTCTGATCACGATCCAATTGAGCAGGTTGTTCTCCGAGTGGTCCCGGTTTGGGGCGATGGCGCTGTCGGCCCTGTTCCTCGGTATCGGATTCGGCATGAATGCATGGGCAAACGTCCTGCCAGAATACATCCTGGCGGTCGTAGTTTGGACGCTGGGTGAAATCATCGTGAATGCGGTGGCGCCCGCGACCATCGCCGAATTGGCTCCAGTCGATCTGCGGGGTCTCTACCAAGGCTTCTATGGCTCAGCCTGGGGCCTTTCGTTCTTCATCGGTCCGGTGCTTGGCAGCTGGGCCTTTGACAATTTCTCTCCTGACGTACTGTGGTTAACTTGTGCCGCCGTCGGCGTACTGGTGGCGGCAGGCTTCCTCTCCCTCTCCGCAACTGCGCGGCGGCATTTGGCCGAAGCCTGAGGCAGTGCGTTGCGCGCCGAGGCGTCCGCCCAGGGTACATCACCGCCGGCGCGATAATGGGACCGTAACTCAACGGGCTACACGTCGGAGCATTCCATGCCATATGACTACACACTCAACAGCAAGTCGCCCACGGACAATCAGCGGCGACCCGAATACCTCCGGGAGGATGTATGGATTCGCGCACTGCTGCATCGCGGCCTAATAGCTCATATCGGCACTCGATGGGATGACCAGCCCTTCGTTACGCCCACCAATTACCTATTCGATGAACCAGGGCTCCGGCTGATCTTTCACTCCAATATCCAGGGGCGTCTGAGGGCAAACATTGAGCGTCACGCCCGAATCTCGGCCGAGGTCAGCGAGGTGGGACGCTGGCTGCCCTCAAACGTGGCTCTGGAGTTTTCGGTGCAGTATCGGTCGGTGATGATCTTCGGACAAGCAAGCTTGATCGATGCGGTGGACGAGCAGCAGCGACTGCTTCAGGCACTCATCTCCAAGTATTTTCCGGGGATGGAGGCCGGCAGGGAGTACCGGGCGGCCACCGAAAAGGAGCTTAAGCGAACATCGGTCTACGGTCTTCACATTGAATCCTGGAGCGGCAAAGAAAACTGGCACGAAGCAGCCGATCAGTCCGACGAATGGCCTCCACTCGAGGCGAAGTGGCGGAGAACATAACTTGACCGATGAGGGATTGGCAAGCGAAAGGCGCGTATCGACCCTGGTTGGATGGCAGGAGGAAGAATGGCAGCAGACAAGTTCCGAACAGAGGAATTCCGAGTCAGCGGTGAGGAGCTGCTGGCGAAGATCAAGCAACTGGTCCATGAGGGCAACATCCGCCGCATCGTGATCAAGAACAAGGAGGGCGGCACCTTCATGGAAATACCCCTGACTTTCGGGGTCGTAGGAGTGCTCCTGGCTCCGACGTTGGCAGCGGTGGGCGCCCTAGCGGCACTGGTCAGCGAGGCCACCGTTGTCGTCGAGAAATCGGATAGCTGAGGCGCCACGGAGGGCGATCCGGAAATGAGGTCCTTTCGGAAGGAGTTGGCGCTCCATGTCCCCACGCGACGCGCCTTCGTGAACATCACACAGGAAGTGGAAGCAGCGCTGCGCGAGAGCGGTATCCGCGAAGGGCTTTGCCTGGTCAATCCCATGCATATCACGGCCTCAGTCTTCATCAATGACGATGAAAGCGGGCTTCACCGCGATTATGAGAAATGGCTGGAAGGCATCGCACCGCACGAGCCAACCGCGCAGTATGAGCACAACCGAACTGGCGAAGACAATGCCGATGCACACATCAAGCGTCAGGTGATGGGACGCGAAGTGGTCGTGGCCGTCAGCGATGGACGACTGGATTTCGGCATCTGGGAGCAGATATTCTACGGCGAGTTTGACGGCCGCCGAAAGAAACGCGTGCTGATCAAGATCATCGGGGAATAAGCAGAGCCGGGCAGCATCCTGGGCGCAAGAATAGCCCGTGCCGTATAATCCACCCATCCAACACTGAAGGGATGGGAAATGCCCGATCCACGCGTCGCAAAACTCGCAGAAATAATGGTGGAATATTCTCTCGAGCTTAAGCCGGGCCAGCAGGTATGGCTGCGGACGGCTCCCGTCGCGCAGGAATTCAACCTGGCGTTCTATGAGAAGGCGATCAAGGCCGGAGCCCATGTATTTGTCGATCAGGCCATTCCCGGCGCCGAAGAGGCCTTCTACAAGTATGGCAGCGACGAGCAGATCGAATTCATCTCGCCGCACCGGAAGCTCGTATCCGAAACGTTCGACGCCTCTCTGAGAGTGTGGTCGGACGAGAATACGCGTTCGCTATCGGGGGTCGACCCCAAACAGATAGCGCGCTACCGGATGGCCTGGGCTCAAATCTTTGACGGCGTGATGAAACGCTCCGCCGCAGGGCTGTACCGTTGGTGCGTCACGGTGCATCCGACGCAGGCCATGGCACAAGAAGCCAACATGAGTTTGGCCGACTATTCCGACTTCGTATACGAGGCTGGAATGCTCAATGAGCCTGATCCGGTGGCACTCTGGCGTGCCGAGGGCAAGAAGCAGGAGGCTTTGATCTCTTGGTTGAAGGGTCGCAAGCACGCCGTCCTAAAAGGAGCCAACATCGATCTCAGCCTCTCCTTTGAGGGGCGAAGGTGGGAGAAGTCGGACGGCCTCTACAATTTCCCAGACGGGGAGATCTTCACAAGCCCTGTCGATGATTCGACAAAGGGCTGGGTGCGTTTCAATTACCCCGGCATCTACGATGGACAAGAAGTGGAAGACATTGAACTCTGGCTCGAAGATGGCATGGTCACAAAGGAACGGGCCAGCAAGAATCAGGAACTCTTGACGGCGTTGTTTTCCACCGATGATGGGGCGCGGCGGCTGGGCGAGTGGGGCATCGGCACCAACTACGGCATCACCAAGTTCAGCAAGAATATGCTCTTTGATGAGAAGATCGGCGGAACGATTCATATCGCGGTCGGACAAAGCTACCCGGAATGCGGCGGTCGCAACCTATCCGGGATTCATTGGGACATGCTTTGCGACATGGCCGATTCCGAGATCACGGTCGATGGCGACCTCTTCTACAAGAACGGGCAGTTTGTTATCTGATGGGCACGCGCGCAATGCCATGACGGCTATCCGATAGGTCGGATTTCACGTGGCGCTGGGCGCCGGACCGATATCTGGACAACCGCGGGGGTGATCTTCGAGAGGAGCGAACTGGCAAGCCGCCGTTCGCTCTCTTGATTTCCGCGAGTTGCGCGCAACCCTGACGCCCTAACGGCGTAAATAGGTGTGAACAGAACCGAACTTGAAGGAGGATGGAATGTTCAATTCGCGCAGACTCCTGACGTCGTGCCTGCTGACGCTTGCGATGCTGCTCGGTGTCGCCACGCCGGCCTTTGCCTTTGACGGACGCGGTGGGGATCGGGTTTCCATACCAGCCGGCGAGGTGGTGAACGACGACCTGTACGTGGGAGCGAATGATTTTGTGCTTAACGGCACCATCAATGGCGATCTC